>CANFSZ010000017.1 GCA_947449835.1 Opitutia bacterium | reverse complement strand
GGGTAACTCGAATCGGCCCCTCGCCGAGGCGATCTGTCAATCCATTGGCATGCCCTTGGGCGAGGCCACGGTGACAAGTTTTCCCGACGGTGAATCTTTCGTTAAAATTAACGAAAATGTCCGTGGCCATGACGCGTACATCATCCAGTCGACGTGCCCGCCGACCAACCATCACTTGATGGAGTTACTCATCATGATTGACGCCGCACGTCGTGCCTCGGCTCAACGCATCACGGCCGTCCTCCCATTTTACGGCTACGCCCGACAAGATCGCAAAGATCAACCTCGCGTGCCCATCACGGCGAAGCTTGTGGCTAACTTGCTCGTCTCCGCTGGCGCCAACCGCGTCCTCACGATGGATCTGCACAGTCAGCAGATTCAGGGGTTTTTCGATATCCCCGTCGACCACCTCTTTGCCTCGCCGGTCTTTTTTGACTACCTCAACAAAACTAAGAGCGACAAACTCGTCGTGTGCTCGCCCGACGTCGGCGGCATGAAGATGGCCTCCGCGTACGCCGACATCCTCGGCGCCGGCCTCGGCCTCGTGGCTAAGAAACGCAAAAACGCGACCACCGTCGAAGCGATTAACGTCGTCGGCGAAGTCGAAGGCTGCGACGTACTCCTAGTCGACGACATCACTGAAACTGCCGGCACCTTGACCGCTGCCGCCAAAATGCTCCGCGAGCACGGCGCCCGCAGCGTCCGCGCTGCCGTCAGCCACTGTATCCTCAACGAAGTCGCTTACGAACGTCTGCGCAGCGGGCTCATCGACGAACTCATCACGACCGATTCTGTGCCCATCGATACGCGGGGACTCCCGATCACCGTACTCAGCATCGCTCCGCTCCTTGGCCAAGCTATTCAACGCATTAACACCAATTCTAGCGTCACCGGACTGTTTCGCATCAAAGGTTTCTAACGCCCATCACCTCACCCGCGCCAGTCCTTGGCTGCGGGAACAAACTGCGACCGAGGCGGGTCGCCTCTTTTTCCATGAAATCCCAGCTTCTGCCTCTCGTCTTATTTACCGCAGTCCTTGGCTTCCTCGCTCCCGGAGCGCTATCGGCCAAAGATGCCCCGCCGACCAAGAAGCCCGCGCTGAAGATCGACAATTCCTCGGTCAACGACGGCAAGTCCGCTGTCGTCACCAGCTACGCCGACGTGGTGGAGCCGGTTCAACGTGCGGTCGTCTCGATCTACTCGAGCAAGACCGTCAAGCAGCGCGTCGTTAATCCCATGCTCCGCCAATTTTTTGGCGACGCCGCACCCGAGCAGGAGCGTGACAGCAAACAGGAAGGCCTCGGCTCTGGTGTCATTATTTCCGACGACGGTTACATCCTTACCAACAATCATGTCATCGAAGGCGCGGATGAGTTGAAAGTCTCGCTCAGCGATGAACGTGAATTCACCGCTAAAGTCATCGGCGCCGATCCCAAGACCGACGTCGCCGTCATCAAAATCGAGGCCGAAAAATTGCCCGCCATCACGCTGGCTGACAGCGATAAACTCCGCGTCGGTGACGTCGTATTTGCCGTCGGTAATCCCCTCGGTGTCGGCCAAACGGTCACGATGGGCATCGTCTCGGCCAAAGGTCGTAATCAACTCAGGCTCCTAGAAAACGTCGCTGGCTATGAAAATTTTATCCAGACCGACGCCGCTATCAACATGGGCAATTCCGGCGGAGCCCTCGTCGACGCCAAGGGTCGCCTCGTCGGGGTCAACAGCGCGATCATCTCGCCCTCGCGCGGCAACATCGGCATTGGCTTTGCGATCCCAATTAATTTTGCCGCATACGTCATGAATAGTCTCATCGCCACCGGCACCGTGTCCCGTGGTTATCTGGGTGTCGCCTCCGAGACGGTCACCGCTGATGTCGCCGAACAACTCGGTTTGCCCAAAGACGCAAAGGGCGTAGCCATCACCGATATCACGCCCGACAGCCCCGCCGATAAAGGCGGGCTCAAACGCACCGACGTCATTCTCGCCATCAACGACAAGCCCGTCAGCTCCCTCGAGGAATTGCGCCTCGTCGTCGCCCAGATGCTGCCCGACACGAAAGTGAAAATTAAACTCATCCGTGAAGCCAAGGAGCTCACGATCGAAGTCACGCTCGGAAAACTTACCGAAAAACCTAACGAGCTGCTCGCGGGCGTGAACGTTTCGAAACTCACGGAAGATCTCCGCAAACGCAGCGGCCTCGACCCGCGCCTCAACGGCCTCATCATTACCGACGTGGAGGAAACCTCGCCCTACGCCGATCGTCTGCTCGCGGGCATGATCATCATCGAAATCGATCGCGTCTCCGTCACCGATTTGAATGTCGCCCGCCAACAACTCATTCCTGGCCGACATCTGCTCTTTGTGAATTACCGCGGGCTCAATCGCTTCGTCACGGTGACGGTGAAATAAAATAACACTCATCTGGCGCGCCGCGGTTCTCCGCGACACGATAATTTATAAATCGAAAACTAAAAGGCCGGCACGTTTTTAACGTCCGGCTTTTTTTATGGATGATTTTCTATCATCCCTTGGATCCAGCCCAAATGATTGGCGCGGGCGAGAGGGAGAGTAGGGGCGCGCTTCAACTTCCTGGTTTTTGAACCGGGATGCTCGCCAATTCCGCCGGCACGGCATCCGCCGCATAAGTCGGAAAACTCAGTTCCAGCAATGAAACCGCGGGCACGGTGAAACGCGTCGTACCCGCGCTCCGGTCTACCAGCATCGCGACCGCGCTCGTGTTGCCGCCGGCTTGGCGGACGATCTCGAGACATTCCACCACCCGACCGCCTCGTGTTACGACGTCTTCGACGACCAAGATGCGTTCGCCCGGCCGCAAGGTGAAGCCGCGCCGCAGCACGAGCACATTGTTCTCCTTCTCGGCGAAAATATAGCGGACTTTGGCCTGACGTGCGACCTCCTGGCCGATGACCAAACCGCCCATTGCCGGGGCTAAAACCGTGTCAAAAACAATGCCGGCGCTGCGGACCTTCGCGAGTAACAACTCCGCCAAGCGCTCGACCGCATCCATGTGCTGACACACCTGCGCACATTGAAAGTAATGACCGCTGTGCAACCCAGAGCGCAGCACAAAATGCCCCTGTAAGAGCGCCCGCGTGCGCGTGAAGATACTCAATACTTCGGCTTGTTCATTAGACATGACAGCCACGGTGGAAAAACCGGACGCAAAAAACAAAAACAAATTTCTCAATCACCGCTTTTTAAATCATCCAGCTGCAATCACGCATGCTGATTCTAGTGCCTGAGCCACTCGCCTTGTGGGCAGTCATAGTGCAGCGGCTATGGGTAATTGAGCCATGGGCTGTACGCCTGAAGGCATCCGGGCCTGATTCGCAAAACTGCTAGTCGAACATGGGATCAGTTTTCACTTTTGCTTATAGGCCTCTGGTCTAACCTGCCTGTATGAATACCCCGCCCGCTGGCCCTGCTTTCCCCTCGACCGCCCAAAGTGAAAGCGCCCACGTCTCGCGGCGTAATTTCCTGCAAAGAGCAGGTGCTCTGTTGGGCACCGCCGCACTAGGCCTGCCCGCCCAAACCCTAGGAGCTGACGTAAAGTCCATCCAAGGATTCGAATCCGCCGACCTTAAAACTAACGCGGCCCCGGGATGGGAGCCCCTTTCAAATCGAAAAATTCGGGTAGGCATCGCCGGCTATGGCGTTTGTGAATTTGGCGCGGCTGTGCTTCTCCGGGACTGACGGACACGCGTTGGGCATGTCCGATTTATCCGGGGAAGCACACCTCATGGTTGGCTGAGTCCGAGTTGCACCGAACGTGTTTCTCGGCTCGCGGCGCGCTTTAAGATCGCCCGGTAGGGCAGGGCAGGGCGAGCCGGGCCCATGGATTTCGCGGCGCGCCCGCGGGCCGCGCCCATTTCTGCCGCTCCCAGCTTGTCGGTACTATGATGACTACAATCAGCCAAGCCGCCGCCATCGAACGCATGCTCCTTATGGGGGAACTCTTCTTTAGCGGCACGCAGGTGTCTGCTCTCGTGAAGCTAAAACTAAACCCGCTACTGTGCGGCCCTACCGGGGTCGGCAAAACGCACTTGGTGCAGGACGTCGCCTCGCGCCTCAAAGCTAAATACTTCCGGGTGACCCGCTCGGACTGGCTCGTGGTGGGCTGCCGTCAAGGCCGCCCGAGTGTCTACCAGATTATGGATACAGTCCTGTCCCATGATCGGACCTTAGTTCACTTGGATGAATTCGATAAAATCCAGATCGATTTTAAAACCGCCGGCGAATGGTCCGCCAGTGTCGCGCAAGACTACATGTCGGTCCTGGAAGGCAAATTCCAGATCGATGAATACCTCGCGACCACCCAATTTGAAGAGGCCAAAAAGCCGTCCGCCTATTTGGTCCAAGAAAAACTCCGTCGCTCACTGTGGCTGGTCGGTAGCTGCACCTGGCAGCAAGTGTATGTGGCGAACCGTCCCGGCTCGACCATCGGGTTCACGGGCCCCGCCCCTGCGCTGCCCGCCGCGGTCGATCAAGACAGTATCGCCCGCGCGCAACTGATTTCCCCGGAACTGCTCTACCGGTTTAACAGTGATCTTATTTTTCTAACTTATCCGAGCCTGACGGAAACCGCAGCCCTCCTGCGGCTGACCGGATTGACGGCCTTGGCGCGCGAACTGGGCCTGCCGCTCGACCCCGCGGAGGTCCGCTGGGAACACGGGGGCATGCGCGCTTTGGAAACAGTGGCGACGCGGCTCGCCCTTGAAAAACTCCGGCGCGAAAAGCCCACGCCTGTTACGCTCTCCACCCTAGCCAGTGCCCGGCCCCGTTCGATCCCCACGGCCGGGGCCGAGGCGCCGCGCCTCGCCTAAGCGAGGGCGCAGGAACCTCAACTGGGTCACCCATGAACGCCCCCATCTAAACGTAACGGGGCTTCGCAGGTGTTTTTTTGCACCGACCCAGATCTGCGACACTTACACAAATTTTTGAGCAATATTATGAGATTTTCGCTGATCTTTGCTTGACCGTTGTGGTGTAAAATGGGTTGAAATGGGGCGTTGTGGAGCACTTGGTGGCTCCCGACCCTCATGGCTCAACCCGGCAAAGCATTTTATACCGGCCTTTTTAGGCACACCCTCGACGAGAAAGGTCGGCTGACGATCCCTTCGGCGTGGCGCCATGCCCACGAGGAGAGCGATGCGTTTTTGGCCACACCGCATCCTGATGGTTATGTTGCCGTTTTGCCTCCGGCTGAGGTGGAGAAACTTCACGCCAAGATCGCGCAGATGGCTTTGAGTGATGGCGCGGGGCAGGATTTTGTGGCCCGCTTTTTTTCTCAGACCCAGGCGTTCTCGTTCGATAAGCAGGGTCGCATCGCGGTTGGAGCCGATCTTTTAGCTCATGCGGGCATCGGCAAAGACGCGGTGCTCGTTGGATCGTTGACCAAATTCAATCTCTACGCGCCAGTTCGTTGGGCAAAGGTCGAGACGCGTACGGCGGGTGATAACTTCGGCGACATCATGCGCCGGCTCGGGATCTGACGACCATGCGCCGCTCTGTCCTCATCGCCACCGCCCGTCTGCCGTTAATCAAAGCTGCTGTCGGAGTCTCTTCTTCACGACGCAATCTCGCTGCTTCAGGTCGCATATTCCGCGGTCCCTCGATACTGCAGGCTTCGATCGCGCCGGTTGTCACTGCGCGTGTGAGTAATGGTCTGATTTTGCGTCCGGTCTATCAGTTTAATTTTAAACGGCTCCGGCCTTCCTCCGATGTCCGCGGCGGTCGCTGAAACTTCCCCCGCGCCTATGCAACCTGGCCATCAACCCGTCCTCCTGCGTGAGACGCTGGCCTTTCTCTCCCCGCGTCCGGCGGGACGTTTCTTGGATTGCACGTTTGGTGGCGGCGGACACACCCGCGCGCTGCTGGACGCGGCGCCAGATGTAAACGTGCTCGCGCTTGATCGCGACCCTGCGGCTGGCCTGCGGGCCGCCGAATTAACGGCGGAGTACGGTCAACGTTTTACCCTCGTGGATCGAGATTTTGGTCATCTCGGCGAGCTCCCGGAAACGGGATTCGACGGCATCCTTTTCGACCTCGGGGTTTCCTCTTTTCAGCTCGATGATGGTGAGCGCGGTTTCTCGTTTCGTCAGGACGCTCCGGCGGACATGCGGATGGATCCACGCGCCGGTCTGCCGGCCAGCCGCTGGCTTGAGACGGCGACCGAAGAGATGCTGGTGCGCGCGATCCGCGATTACGGCGAAGAACAAAACTGGCGTCGTGTCGTCCGCGCGTTGATCGCGGCCCGCGCCACGGGTGCGTTAGCCCGCACCGCCACGCTCGCCACTTTAATCTCTGAGGCCATCCCACCGCGGGACCGCCACACCTCCAAAGTTCATCCCGCGACGCGTTCGTTTCAGGGTATCCGCATCGCCGTGAACGACGAACTCGGCGCGATTGAGCGAGCCTTGCCCGCTGCGTTTGCGAAACTTGCCCCTGGTGGTGTGCTCGTAGTCATCAGTTTTCATTCGTTGGAAGATCGGCCCGTTAAACAGTTTTTCCGTCGTCAATGCGGCCAACCCGAAGGCGCACACGATTCTCTCCCACAGGATCTGCGCAAAAAATATGCCGACCCGCTCACCCGCCGCCCGGTGACGCCCGCCGAAGACGAACTCGCCGCCAACCCTCGTAGCCGCTCCGCCAAACTCCGCGCGCTCCGTAAACTCTGATCACCCACTAACGATTCCTCTAATCCGAACATGCGTACCACTAACCACGCTTTTGTGAATCAGTTCTTCATTTTCACTCTGTGCACGATCTGCTTCAGCGGTTCGCTCGGCCTGGGTGCGGTGTGGATGCGCCATCAAATTTCTCTCACGGCCAACGCCAACAAGGCCCTCGAGTCGCGCCTCGCTGAGCTCCATCGCCACCTCGACGAAACCGCGACCGCGATCGAAATCGAGCAAGACCCAGCCCGTCTCAAACAGCGTAATGTCTCGATGCGCCTTGGCCTAGTCATGCCGGTCGCTCAGTCCATCACAGAAAACACCGGCATACGTCTCGCCGCCAAAGCCAGTCGCGGTCTGCTCTCCGATCGGCCCATGCCCATCAGCTTCAAATTGGCCTCGCGTAACTAGCCATGTCCAAGGGCTTCGCTTCCAACCCTCGTCAAATCCTCCTCGCGACCATTGTGTTGGCGAGTTTTGTCGGTGTCGGTGCGCGTCTCGTTTGGTTGCACGTCCTCGATCGCGATGCGTTGCTGCGTTACGTTTCCCAGGCCCGTTATAAAATCGAGCCGTTGCCGGGTCGGCGCGGCGACATTCTCGATGCGAACGGAGCCAAACTAGCCACTAGTCGCTCGCTTATCATTCTCGCCGTCGATCCCCAATCGCTCCGTAAAGAAGACGAAGCCAAATGGCCCCAACTCGCCGCCTTAATCGGCAAGAACCCCAGTGAACTCGCGCGAATTTTTAATACGAAGACCCGTCCCGCTGCGGCGTCGATCACGGCGAAGACTAACGAGAGCAACGGCTCGCCGGTAGCAAAAGCTCCTGCGTTTGCGTTCAACGTCACACCGGCCGAAGCCACCGATCCCGCAGCTTACACCGACTCCGAAGAAGAAAACTCCGAAGATGACGACGAGGCTCCTGACTCAGCGGGCAACCGCCCTATCCGCTTCGCAAAATTGAGCGACTCGATCACCGAAACGACGTTTACCGCGATCAAACAACTTAACATTAAGGGCGTGATTGGTCAGCGCGTCTATCGTCGCGCGTATCCCAATAATTCCATCGCCTCGCATATCATCGGCTACGTGGATCGTGCAGAGCGCCCCGTGACCGGGATCGAGCGCTACGCCGATTTTTATCTCCACGGCCTCAATGGCTGGCTCGAATCCGAAAAAGACGGCAAGCGTGAGGAGCTCGCCCAATTCCGTACGCGCCAAGTCCCCGCCGCCGACGGCTACAGTGTAAAACTCTCTATCGATTCCGTCGTTCAACAAATCGTCGACGAAGAACTCGCCGCCATCGCCTCGAAATACTCGCCCGAGAAAGCCACCATCATCGTCAGTGATCCACGCACGGGTTTCATTCTAGCGCTCGGAAATTACCCGAGCTTCGACCTCAATACCTACAACAAGCTCACCAAGGAAGAGCAGGGGCGGATGCGAAATATCGCCGTCTCGGATATGTACGAACCGGGCTCGGTTTTCAAAATCGTCGCTGTAGCCGGCGCGCTCAACGAAGGTTTGGTCAACGCTGGTTCCACCTTCGACTGCACGAGCGATTCTATCGAGTACCAAGGCAAGACCCGCAAACTTCCGCGCGAGGATCACCATTTTGATCACCGCCTGACGGTCGCAGAAATCGTCGCGCATTCTTCTAATCGCGGCGCAGCGCAACTCGCGATGGCGATGGGCGATGATCGTTTCTACGGTTACGCTCGCGCTTTCGGATTTGGCCAACTCACGGGATTTCCCAATCTCGGTATTGAAAGCCCGGGTATGTTGGCGTCGCCCAAGAAATGGGACGGACTAACGATCACGCGTATGCCGATGGGGCACTCCATCGCTGCCACGCCTCTACAAATGCATCAGGCGATGACGGTGATCGCGAGCGGTGGCGTCATGTTGCGCCCGAGTATCATTCGTCAGGTGTTGGATTCGTCGGGAGAGGTCGTTTATCGCTTCGATCGACGCGAGGGCGATCGGGTTGTCTCGGAACGTACCGCACAGACGGTGGCGCGAATGTTGCAAGGCGTCGCTTCGAAAGAAGGCACCGCTCCTGAAGCCGCGATCAAAGATTATGAAGTCGCGGGAAAAACGGGCACCGCTCAAAAAATCGTTAACGGGCGCTACTCCGAACGTGAACACGTGGTTTCCTTTGTCGGATTTTTACCCGCAACCCAACCCCGTCTCGTGATCTCGGTGATCGTCGACGGAGCCGACAAAAATTGTCCTGGCGGGGTCGCTTACGGCGCGAAAGTGGCCGCGCCGTCTTTCAAGCGCGTTGCTGAGCAACTTATCCGGCACCTTGATATTAAACCGATCGCGCCACTCTCGCCCGTCGCCCCTGGCCCCAAGGGGCCTGCCTCGCGCCTAGCTTTGAAGGGATCGCGTTAATGATCGGCTATCTTTCAACGAATCACGCGCTCATTGCGGCGTTTGCGCCCCGTCCGGTGCGGCGGACGCGAGGCGAGACTTTGGCGCTTAATCGCGTCTTTAAAAAAGCGCCTAAGCTTTCGGACTACTTTGGCGACGACGAGATCCTCGCGACCAAAGGCAGTTTGGAGCGCCCGATATCGGGCTTGGCGATGGACAGTCGGCGTGTGGCGCCGGGTAATGTTTTTTTTGCGCTCCCAGGTTTTCGTTTGGATGGAGCGCATTTTGTCGATGAAGCCATGAGCCGCGGCGCGGTCGCCATCGTCACGGAAAAAATGCCGGCGCATCCACCGGCAAAAGTAACTTTTATACACGTCACCAACGCGCGGGCCTCGCTCGCGCGGGTTTCTCAACGCTACTACAAATTTCCCGATCGGGATCTCTCTGTCGTCGGCGTCACCGGCACCAGTGGTAAGACAACGGTTGCGCACCTGATCCATCATTTCCTCAGTGGCGACCAACGGGTCGGGCTCATGGGAACGATCAACTATCATCTCGGTGCGCGCACGGTCCCATCGTTTCGCACGACGCCCGAGTCGCTGGATGTTTATGGGATGCTCGCGCAGATGCGTGAGGCCGGTTGTCGCCAAGCGGTCGTAGAAATCAGCTCACACGGCATCGACCAACAACGCGTCCAAGGGCTCCGCCTGGGAGCCGCCGTTTTTACCAATCTCTCCAGCGAGCACCTCGATTATCACGCCACTACGGACGCTTATTTTAACGTTAAAACGCGTTTGTTTAATGGTGAAAATGGCGCCGCTCCGAAAGTTGCCGTAGTCAATCTCGACGACCGACATGGCGCTAAGCTCGCCGCGCGGATACCTGCGGAGGTACGCACCGTCACTTTTGGAGAAACCCCTGCGGCGCAAGTTCGCGCGGAAAACATCGTGTATACGCTCAAAAGCACGAACTTCAAACTCATCTGGCCCGCTGGCGAGATGCTGATCGAGTCGCCTTCGGTGGGGAGTTACAATTTGAGCAACCTGCTCGCCGCGATTGCCACGGCTTATGGCCTCGGCCGCGATCCTTTTGTTTTTCTCGCTAAGCTTCGCGCCTTCAAGGGCATCCCCGGCCGGATGGAACGTATTGAAGAAGGGCAGGAATTTCAGGTTTTGGTGGATTACGCTCACACCGCGAATTCGTTGCGCGCGGCGCTGGGAATGGTGCGCGCGATGACGCCTGGGCGTCTCTTCGTGGTCTTTGGTTGCGTGGGTCATCGTGAACGTACGCAACGGGCCGTTATGGCAGAGACCGTGCAGGAGTTCGCGGATTTTGCGATGGTGACGGCCGATAATCCGAAAGACGAATCGCTCACCCAGATTTTCACCGACATGCAGGCCGGCGTAACCCAGCAGGATAAATTTACGTGGATCGAAGATCGGCGCCGAGCCATCAGCCTCGCACTCGATGCCTGCAAGCCAGGCGATAGCCTCGTGATCGCGGGCAAAGGGCACGAAAGTTATCAGCACCTGGGGTCTACGGTTGTGCCTTTTGACGACCGCGAAGTCGTGCGGGATCTGCTTCGTTGCAAAACGCCAAGCTTCTAATGCTACATTTTGATCCAGCCCAACTTGCTCGTTGGACCGCCGGTCGCTGGACGGTTTCACCGACCGCGAGGTTGAGTGGCTTTACGATCGATACGCGCCAAGTCCGCACCGGTGAAATTTTCGTGGCGCTTAAAACGGCCGCTCGCGATGGCCATGATTTTCTCGCGACCGCGCTCCAAGCTGGGGCCTCGGCCGCGATCGTATCATCGCCCAATCTCAACGTGGCTCTGCCACAACTCATCGTCGAAGATCCTCTCGTGGCGTTCCAGGCGATTGCGCGCGAACACCGGCGCGCGTTTGCCGGCCCCGTGATCGGTATCACCGGCAGCGCGGGTAAGACTTCGACGAAAAACCTGCTCGCGTTACTGCTGGGCGCTAGCGCGGAAGCTAGCCCCGTACTCGCGACCGAAGGAAACCTGAACAACCACCTCGGCGTGCCTCTGACGCTTATGCGGTTAGATCCGAGTCGGCATCAATTTGCGGTGATCGAAGCCGGCATCAGTGCACCGGGCGACATGGCCGTCCTCGCGGCAATGATCGAGCCTGATGTCGCGCTCACGACGCTGGTCGCGGCGGCGCATATCAAAGAGCTAGGTTCACTCGACGGTGTCGCATTGGAGAAATCGCGACTTTCCGCGGCAGTACGAACCAAGGGTCTCGCGATCTATCCTGAGCAATGCGCCGCGTTTGAAGCGTTTCAAAAACTCGCGGTGGCGCACATCACGGTGCATCCGAGCGCACAGGATGCAGGGCAAAACTCTCCTTTAAACTCGGTCGGTTTTGTTCTCACTCAATCAGAGGAAAGAACGCGCCTTCAGATTTTGCGTGGAGATGGTAAGACGTCGGCATTTACGCTACGGCGCGTGACCGATGGAATGGCGCAAAATGCGGCACTCGCGATCACCGCGGCGTTGCACCTCGGCGTGAGTGCGGCGGCGATTCAAGAACGTTTGCAGACTTATGCGCCGGCGGCGATGCGCGGGGAATGGCGGCGGGTCTCGGGGTATTTGCTCTATCTTGATTGTTACAACGCCAACCCGGCCTCGATGCGTGATGCGCTGTTGACGTTTCGTGCTGTGGCTCCAGCAACGGAACCAAGGCTTTATGTGGTCGGCGGTATGGAGGAGCTCGGGGTGGAAGCGGCGCGTCATCACCGCGAGTTAGGTCGTTTGATCGAGTTGCGCGCTGAGGATGTGCTTGTAACGATCGGTGATTACGCGGACGAACTTCGTGCCGGGGCGATTGAGCAAGGGCTGAATGCCGCGCAAATTTCCGTGGTGACGAGGCTGGCCGACATTACCGCGGCGATCACGGGTTTCCGTGGGGCAATTTTTGTTAAAGGTAGTCGTCGCTATCAACTCGAGGCGGCGCTTGGCGCACTCTTAAAACCAATTTCGTCATGCTAAGTTATCTGGCTGATTTCGAAGAATTTTACGGTCCGTTACGCGTGTTTCGTTCCCTGACGTTTCGTACCGTAGGCGCGACCGTGACCGCCGCGATGATCGGCTTTATCATCGGGCCTTGGCTCATTGCGAAGTTGCGCAAATTAAAATTCGGTCAGCACTACGACGACGATCGGACGGGCGATCTCGCGCAGCGTTTTGATAAAAAAAACACGCCTACCATGGGCGGACTGCTGATTTTTGCGGCGGTGTTTGGCTCATCGGTGCTCTGGGCGGAACCCAAAATTTGGGTCGGTATCGCGCTTTTTGTTTATGCGGCACTCACGGCGGTCGGTTTCCGCGACGATTGGCTCAAGGTAGTGCATAAGAATCGTAACGGCATCTCTTCGCGGGAGAAAATATTTTGGCAGACCTTGGTCACCGTAGTCGCGCTGGTCGCGTTGCTTTGGCATCCCAGCAGCGCGGAAAAAATCCGAGAGCTATGGGTGCCGTTTGTAAAACATCCGATTTATGTGTTCTCGGGTGTGATCGGACTGCCGGCGCTGTTCATTTTTATCTATCTGTGGCTCGTCGGTTTTAGTAACGCGATCAATCTGACGGATGGCTTGGATGGGCTCGCGATCGGTTGCACGATCTCGGTTTCGCTCGTGTATGGAATTTTGGCCTACGTCGCCGGCAACGTCATCATTTCCGATTATCTATTGATTCCATATGTGGCGGGTGTCGGTGAACTGACGGTGGTCTGTGGTGCGTTGGTGGGTGCTGGAATGGCGTTTCTTTGGTACAACTCTTTCCCGGCGGAAGTTTTTATGGGCGACACGGGCTCGCTGGCGCTCGGTGGTTTGATCGGAATCATGGCGTTTATGGTGCAGCAGCCGCTGACGTTGCTCATCGTTGGCGGAGTTTTCGTATGGGAAGCCGCCTCGGTCATGATCCAAGTGTCGGTGTTTAAATACACCAAACGCCGAAGTCCGACAGGGGAAGGCAAACGGTTTTTCCTGATGGCGCCGATCCATCATCATTTCCAAAAAAAGGGCTGGCCCGAGACTAAGGTCGTTCTGCGATTTTGGGTTTTGTCGCTGATTTTTGCCCTCGTCGGGCTCGGCACGCTGAAGCTGCGTTAAACTCAAACTATTTACCTGATTAACTTACCTGAATTTTGCTCTAGATTGAACGTGCGTTTTTTATCCTGAACAACCATCTACTTTACCTATGAAAATCATCCGTGTCTTTGGCGTAGTCGTGGGCATCCACCTGTTCGCGCTCATGCTCATTTTCGCTAATCCTGGGTGCAGCTCGACGAGTAAACCCGCCCCCTCGGCGGCGGATACCGCCGCCGCACCTGCTCCGGCAGCTCCCGTGGTGAGCGTGCCGCTCTCAAGCGGCTCATCGCTCGCGACGGAATCTTCTCTAACGGCTGCGCCACTTGGGGCTGAACCCATGAGTAGTGCGGTCGGTGGTGTGCGTTTCACCCCTACGCGCCCCGGCACGCCGGCGGCCAGCGCCCTTGAGGCCGCACCCATAGCCAATGTTACTCCGGCCACGACTTATGTTGTCGTTAAAAACGACAACCTCTCGACCATCGCGAAGAAAAACCACCTCACGGTGACCGAACTCGCGTCGGCCAATAACATCAAAGTCGGTCAATCTCTGCGGCTTGGCCAGAAATTGATTATCCCCGGCAAGGCTCCCGCCGCGGGTGCGATGCCATCGCCGGCGACCGCTCCGGCCAAGGCGGCCACGCCTCCTGCGAATGCAGCCGTCAAGCCGGCGGGTGACTCCGTTTCACATACCGTTAAAATGGGTGAGTCGCTGGGCGCGATCGCGCGTAAGTACGGCGTTCGTCAGGGCGACATTGCCGTCGCGAATAACATTACAGACCCGCAAAAAATCACCGTCGGTCAAATTCTCACAATACCCGCTCCGACGGCGGCGAACAAAGCCAAAGCTGCCGGAAAGCCGGCGGATACCGCTAAGGCGCCTGAGCCGATCAAACCGCTTTTCGTCGTTCCTCCCGTTGAACAAGATCTTGATGCGGGATTGAAGCCGGCGACGGGCGCTGACGTGCCGGTCATTAAAGTCGAGGAAGCCCCTGCGCCGAAGCTCTAATCGAAGCCATGGCGTACGTGTTCGCGGAACTTTGCCGCGTACACATTATTCGCTTTTTGCCCTTTTGAGTCTGCCATGTCGCCCGCGCCCGTCGCTCCGCCTCGTGCTCACCAGCTGATCAATCCTGCTGCGTTGATTGCGGTCTGTTGCATTGGGCTCACGATTTTGGGCCTGACGATTTTGTTCAGTGCCAGCGCTTCGTTTAAACAAGGTCCGTATTACTATCTCAATAAACAGATCCTCGGTGTATTCATCGCTGGTGCTCTGTGTTTCGTCGCCAGTCGGATCAACCTGGATTATGCGCGACGTTATTCTTGGTGGATCGCCGGGATCGCTTTGTTTCTTTTGGTGTTGGTGTTGATCCCGCGTTTGGGAATTTCAGTAAAGGGCAGTCGGCGTTGGTTGGGGTTCGGATCGGTGCGACTGCAAGTTTCTGAATTCGCCAAGCTCGCACTGGTGTTTTGTCTTTCGCATTATCTCGCGTTGAATCAGACGCGTATCGGCGAACTTGTGCGTGGATATTTTTTACCACTGGGTTTGATCGGTGCTTTCGTGGGCTTGATCGTGCTTGAACCGGATTTCGGTACGGCCGCGCTCGCTCTAGTGGTCGGGCTCACGTTGCTGTTTTTGGCCGGTGCAAAATGGCGCTACATCGTGCCGACCGTAGGACTCGCGATTTTATTTTTCGCGGTGATGGTGATTCATAACCCTAATCGTCTGCGGCGCTTTGTGGCCTTCCTTGATGTCGAGGGCAACAAGCAGGGCGGGACCTATCAATTGTACCAAGCCTTAGCGGCTTACGCGGCCGGTGGCACCGAGGGCGCTGGGCTGGGGCAGGGGCGACAACAGCTGAATTTTTTGCCGGAAGCGCACACGGATTTTATTTTTGCGGTCGTTGGAGAAGAGCTGGGGCTATGGTTTACACTCGGCGTGGTGGCGGTTTTTGCGACGATCTTCATCGCTGGACTTGTGCATCTGCGTCGTGCGCCTAACCTCTTTCATTTCTTACTCGTGACCGGTTGCCTCATGTTGATCTGTTTGCAGTCGATCGTGAATCTCGGGGTAGTGACTGGCGTGTTTCCGACCAAGGGGATGTCGCTGCCTTTTATCAGTGCTGGGCTCTCGAATCTGTTGCTCATGGGTTTGCTGCTGGGCATCATCCTCAACACGCAGCGCACTTGGGGTCGGGCGGTGCTGGCCGAAAAATCTCGTTCGATGCGTGAGGTACTGGGTTGAGTATCTCGGGTATTTTTCTAAGGCACTGTTTACGAAAAATTTCATGAGCCACTTTCTCATCTCTTGTGGTGGCACCGGCGGACATCTTTCACCGGGTATCGCTCTAGCCGAGGGGCTAGCGGTTCGTGGACACACTGCCACCTTGTTAATCAGTCAGAAAAAAGTGGATGCACGTCTCATCGAGAAATATCCCCAACTGCAGTTTGCCCGCATGCCGGGTTCGGGGTTTTCTTGGCGCCCGATTGCTTTGATCCGTTGTCTCTTAGCGCAATTTCGGGCGGTGCGGTTTTGCCGTCGGCTCATTCGGCAGACTGCGCCGGTCGGTATTGTGGGTTTTGGCGGCTTTACCTCGGCGCCGATCGTGTTGGCGGGGAGATGGGCACGGTTGCCGGTGGTGTTGCATGAATCCAATCGCGTGCCGGGTCTGGCGATTCGTTGGTTGGGGCGTTTAGCTACGCTCGTCTATTTGCCGCCGGGGGTGCTGCTTCCTCGCTTGCAAGCCGCGTCTCTGCGGTACGCGGCTCCGCCGGTGCGGCGCGAGATCGTGCGGACCTCAGCCGTTGAGGCGCGTCTGGCGTTGGGATTGGATCCGATGCGTAAGGTACTCGTCTTGCTCGGTGGCAGCCAAGGCGCGAGCGCCCTTAATCAATGGGCGCGGGAACACGTTGCGGCCCTCGCGCATGAAGGCGTGCAGCTTTATTGTGTCACCGGATTGGGCAAAGGTGCGACCGAGTCGCTCGCGCTCAAAACGAAAACGGGCGAGCCGATCCGAGCGACGTTTGTGCCCTTCAGCGACCGCGTGGCCCAACTGCTTTCTGCGGCCGATCTTGTCGTGTCTCGAGCTGGGGCCGGTTCTATCGCGGAACTGATTCGTTGTGAGACGCCGGCGATCCTCGTGCCTTTCCCTCAGTCCGCCGACGATCACCAGCGGGCCAACGCGGCCTATTTCGAGCAACAGGGAGGCGGCCTCGTCGTCGAACAGGCCGCTCTCCCGCAGCTACGCAGCACCGTGCTGGATCTGATTTTAAACGACGGCCTGCTTTCTCGATATCGCGTCGGGCTCAAAGCGATGGATGGCGCCGATTCGGTCGCAGTCATGGTCAACGATCTTGAGCGACTAGCGGCCTCGCCGACGAGCGCCGCCTCGATTTCCTCCAACTTGGCCCCATGAAACCCGTGACTTCAAATTCGGCCGATCATCCTCAGCCCGTCACCGCGCGCGCGCAGCGCTGGGATGAATTTCACCAAGCGATTCGCCCGCTTCTCCGCGCTACGGCTAAATTCACGCGTGAAGAACCGCTCGCGGTGAAAACCACTATCCGCATCGGTGGCTCCGCCCGACTTTATGCCGAGCCAGGCAGTGAAGAAGATGCGCGCCTGTTGCTCACCGCGGCGGCGGCGGCAGGCATCGCGGTTTTACCGCTCGGTCGCGGTTCCAATCTCATTGTCCCGGACGCTGGCGTGGAGGCATTGGTGATCTCAATGGCGCATGAAAATTGGGCGAAATTTGAACCGCGTCCGGATGGTGCCGTTTGGGTGGGCGCGGGACTCAGACTGAAAAATCTATGCGGCCTCGCGGCGAAAGCGGGGTTAACGGGTTTTGAATTTCTCGAGGGTATTCCGGGTAATGTCGGTGGCGCGCTGCGGATGAATGCTGGCGCGATGGGTGGCTGGATGTTCGACGTGGTGGAGGTGGTTCAACTCATCACGGCCGCTGGCGAAAGCCGAACTATGGACCGCGCGGCGATGCACGTGGATTATCGGCATTGTGCCGAGTTGCATGATGCGATCGCGCTCGGCGCGTTGCTGCGTCCGGCAGCTCACGCTGATACCGAAGCGGTCGGCCGGCAGATCGATGTTTATAAAAAGAAGCGTCAGGAATCCCAGCCGCGCGAGCCCAGTGCGGGATGTATTTTTAAAAATCCACCGGGTAATTCGGCCGGGCGACTGATCGACCAAAGTGGACTCAAGGGCGAGCGGGTGGGGGATGCCGAGGTTTCGCCGATTCATGCTAATTTCATGGTAAATCGCGGTGCAGCCACGAGCGCTGACTTGATCGAACTCGTCCGCCGGGTGCGTGCGCGCGTGCACGCTGCGCAAGGCGTGGAGTTGGAGCCAGAAGTTTTGCTTTACGGCCAGCACTGGAAAGACGTGCTCTGAGGGCGCATCTTCACATTTAATTTCATGCATTCACTTCCCGAAATCGCCGTGTTCGCCGGCGGCACCTCTTCTGAGCGCGATGTTTCGCTCGGCTCTGGTCTCGCGAGCGCGTGCGCGCTCGCCCGTTCTTTCCCGACGCGGCTTTTTGAAATCACGGCTGACGCCCTGCCGACGGGACTTGATCCGAAACGGCATGTGGTTTTTTCGACGTTACATGGCGGGTTCGGTGAAGACGGTTCGATGCAACGACTTCTCGATGCTGCGGGGGTCGTTTACGCGGGTTGTGATGCGGCGAGCAGCGCACTTACCATGGACAAGACGCGCACGAAAAATGCCGCGGCCGCGCGCGGGGTGCAGATCGGTCCCGGAGTGGTTTTCGACGCGCAAGCGGCGCCGATGGCCGATGAGCTGGTGGCGAAGTTGGGTGAGCAGGTGGTGCTCAAGCCCAACGATCAAGGCAGCAGCGTCGGTCTGACGATTAACGCGGGTCGCGGCGAACTTGCCGCTTCGCTCGCGCGACTCACGCCCGGTTCTTGGCTCGCCGAACGTCGCTTGCTCGGCCGGGAGCTTTCGGTCGGCGTCTTGCGAGGCGCGGCGATGGGCGTGGTGGAGATTCGGCCGAAGTCGGGGGTTTATGATTACGCGAGTAAATACACCAAGGGTGCGACGGAGTATTTTGCGCCCGCACCGCTGGATGCGGCCACGACGCTGAGTGTCCAGCGCGCCGCCGAGTCGGCCTTCGCCTCCTGTGGTTGTCGGGATTATGCGCGGGTGGATTTTATCCTGGTCGGGAGCGCTGAGCTTTATTTGCTGGAAATCAACACGCTGCCGGGCATGAAGGAAACGAGTTTGCTGCCGATGAGTGCGCGTTGTGCGGGGCTAGATTTCACGGCGTTGGCCCGTGAGTTAGTATTGCCTGCACTGGGGCGTTTTTCCGCGGCTGGCGCTCGCTGAATTTCTTGCGAATCGATCCTAACAACAACCCTGCCGGCCGAAGCTGGAGAGATATTCCCCAGCCGGTGAAACCGCGCGCGATGTCGCGCGAGGGTCGGCGTCGACTCGCCGGGGCGATGGTACGTTTTGCGGTCGCGGTGATTGTAATTTTGGGGGTGTTGGTGGGAATCTGGCAGGTGACTCATGAGCTGCGGGAAAATCCCCGCACGGCTCCGGCGGTCGCTGCGGTGCCGTTGGGGCCACCCCGCCTTGAGACCGACGGGTTTCTGGGCGCTGATCCGGGTTGGCTGGCGCGTACGCTGGCCTTGCCGAGGAATGCTTCGCTGATAGGCCTAGATCTCGATGAATTACGTGAGCGTCTCCTCGCCCACAGCCAGGTTCGGACGGCGGTGTTGACGAAAATTTTCCCCTCCACGCTCAAGGTCCGTATCACCGAGCGCATGCCCGTGGCTCGGGTCATGGCCCAATTGGCCAACGGCGAGCCGCAAGCTTTCCTCGTCGCGCGGGATGGCGTCGTGTTTCCCGGTATCGGATATGAGATGGCGTTGCTGAACTCGCTGCCGTGGCTCGAGCCCATGAAGCTCGCGCGCACCGCTAACGGATTCCAGGCCATCGAGGGGATGGGCGCCGCGTCCGATCTGATCGCCAAGGCCCAGCTTGAAGCGGAGCATCTTTACGCCACTTGGCGGGTCGTCTCGCTCGCCCGACTTAATGCCGACGCCGAGATCGAGGTGCGCACGGCCTCGGGCGGCACGATTGTATTTAGCGCGACCACCGATTATTTCACGCAACTCGCGAACCTCGATCTCACGCTGGATCGCATCGCGGCCCAAGGGGCGACGTTCAAACGCATCAATCTCGCCAACGGTCGCGACGTCACGGTGACACTGGATACGCCGCTTTTGCCCACGACCTCTGTCATCGGCAAATCCGCTCCGTCGCCCAAACCCGGCGCTATACCGTTCGGTTCGAAACCGTCCTCGCCCCATACCACCGCTTTCGGTAATTTTTCCACTCAGCCCAAAAAAGCTCCGTGAGTTCCAAACCCACCTTCATCGGTGCCGTCGAAATCGGTACCTCCAAAGTCACCGCCCTCATCGGCGAATATAACGGTCGTGAACTCGCAATCATCGGCCGCGGTGAATGCGCCTCGCGCGGCGTCATCAAGGGCGCCGTCGTCGATTACAAGGCCGCCAGCGAATGTACCCACAGCGCCCTCGAGCTCGCCGAACGCGATGCCGGTGAACGCATCGAGTTGGTGTTTCTCGCTCAGACCGGCGGGCACCTCGAAGGCTTTTACAACGAAGCCTCCGTCAACGTGAAATCGGCCGATAACATGATCGAGCGCGAAGACATTCGTACCGTTTGCGATTTGGCCAAATCCAAAGATCTCCCTGCTGGACGTATGGTCGTGCACCATATTCGCCGCCCGTTTCGCGTCGACGGTCGCCTGGTGCCGACGTCGCCGGAAAATCTCGTAGGTCAAAAACTCGAAGTCGGTTACTGGACCGTCCACGGCCAAGAACAACGCCTCGCCGACAATATCCACGTCATTCGTGGATTTAATTTAGAAGTGCGCGAACTCGTGCTTTCCAGTCTCGCCTCGGGTCACATGGTCACCACCGCCGAAGAACGCCAAAACGGCGTACTGGTCATCGACATCGGAGCCGGGACCACCGATTTTGTCCTCTATCGCGATGGCGTCGCGCACACCACCGGGGTTGTGCCGGTCGGCGGCTCGCACCTCACCAACGATCTCAGCCTCGGCCTCCGTCTTACCGACGGCCAAGCCGATAAACTTAAACTCCGTCACGGGCGCGCCATGCTCCAAGCTCGTGATAAAACCGAAAAAGTCTGGCTCGACGGTAACTTCGCCATCGGTGACCGCCAATTTCCACGTTACGCCATCGAACAAATCACGTCGGCCCGGATTTGGGAACTGCTCGAAGTCGTTAAGAAAAAATTGGGTCACAGCTTCTCTTCCGAAACCTGCCAGGCGGGCGTGGTCTTGACCGGCGGCACGGCCAAAATTCCCGACATCGCCGAATGTGCGGCCAAAGTTTTCAACGTTCCTGCTCACCTCGGCGAAGCGCCCACGTGGGTGGCGGAGAATCTCCGCGATCCCGGTTACCACACTGCGCTCGGCTTGCTTTATTATGGGATCAGCACCCAGGGTGAAAAATCTGCGCCCGTGCGGCGCAAATCTGGTTTCTTGCACAGCGTTTCACGTCTCTTCACCACTTCCTGAGCTGCGTCATGAATCCCTCCGAATTGCCCCTCGATTCCCAGCTCCTCGCGGACCGCAGCGTCGCCATCAAACTCGTCGGGGTCGGCGGCGCCGGCTCCAACGCCGTGGACCGCCTCAAAATGGAAAACCTCGAGCGGCTCCAGCTCGCCGTGATTAACACCGATCATCAGGCGCTCTCGAGCTCGCCGGTGCAGGACAAGGTGCTCATCGGTATGAGCGTCACCCGCGGCCTCGGAGCCGGCGGTGACCCCGAACTCGGACGCGAAGCCGCCGAAGCGGACCGTGAAAAAATCTCTACCGTCGTCAAAGATTGCGACCTCGTTTTTTTAATCGCGGGTATGGGCGGTGGCACGGGCAGCGGCGCCGCTCCGGTCGTCGCCGAAATAGCCGCCGAGACTGGCGCCCTCGTTATCGCCTTTGTCACGATGCCTTTCAGCTTCGAGGGTGGCCGCCGCCTCAAACAAGCCGAAGAAGGCCTGCTTGCACTGCGCAAAGTCTGCGACGCCGTTATACCGCTGCCCAACGACATGCTCCTCCAGGAAGGCGCCGAGAACGAGACAGTCCTCGATTCCTTCGCCCGCGCCGATGAGTGGATCGGCCGTGGCGTAAAATCTATCTGGTCGATGCTCATGAAGACCGGCCTCATCAACCTAGACTTCGCCACGCTGCGCCAAGTCTTCCAGCAACGCGGCGGCAAAACCCTCTTTGGCCTCGGCCATGGCACCGGCCCCAACGCCGTCCATGATGCCATCGAAAGTCTAAAACTTTGCCCGCTGCTTCACACCCCGGAATTTTCCCGCAAGGCGGACCGACTACTCGTCAACATCATCGGTGGCACCGATCTCACGCTGCCCAAGGTCAACGACCTCATGAGCGCCATCGCGGAGAAGTTTGGTCGCGATTCCTCCATCGTCATGGGCGCTGTCATCGACGAGGCCATGCCGCAACGCATCGAAATCTGCGTCCTCGGCACCAGTGATCTCAACGGCCGCACCGGCCTCACGCGTCGTCTGGCCGCCTCGGGCAAACGCGCCTCCTTGGGCCGCGCCGATTCCACGCCGCCGATGCCTCAGGCCGAACCGGTCTCGGAACTTTTTACCACGCCGGCGGCTCACCCTCCCGCGACCGCCGCCGAAGCCCGCGCCGCCGCTGCTGCCGCCAAGCTGGATCAAGACGAGTTTGGCTTCGGCGAAGTTGAGAGCCGTGGCCACTTCGAGAAAACCGACCGCAATCTTTTCGACGGCCAAGACCTCGACGTCCCCACCTACCTGCGCAAAGGCATCAAAGTCGCCCTGTGATGAGCGTCCCGCCTCGTCGTTGAAGACCCCCCTTGGCAAAGGCGGAAGCATCTGCATCGTGGCCTCATGTTTGTTGACGAATGTGTAATCAAAGTAAGCGCCGGTGACGGCGGTCGTGGCTGCGTGTCGTTTCGCCGCGAGAAATACGAACCTTGGGGTGGCCCCAATGGTGGCGATGGCGGCCGCGGCGGTGACGTCATTCTCGTCGGCGACGTTAACACCAACAACTTGGTCGATTACAAGTATCAGCCCCACTGGCGCGCCGAACGCGGCGAACACGGCCAAGGCAAAGATTGCAACGGCCGCGAAGGCAAATCGGCCGAACTCCGCATGCCCCTCGGCACCGTTGTCATCGACGAAGCGACTGACTTGCCCGTCGCCGAAATTGTCGAAGACGGTCAACGCGTCATCCTCTGCAAAGGTGGCAACGGCGGCTGGGGCAACACCCACTTTAAAAATTCCACCAACCGCGCCCCCAAGCGCGCCAACGACGGTCTCGACGGCGCTCGCGGCGCCTATCGCCTCGTCTTGAAGAGCATCGCCGACGTCGGTCTCGTCGGCTTCCCCAACGCCGGGAAATCTTCGCTCACCAATTCCATCACCAAAGCCCGCCCGAAGATGGCGGCTTATCCCTTCACGACCCTGCATCCGCAAATCGGCGTCATCGACTTTCTCGATGAACGCAAAGGCCACCGTCATCTCTTACTCGCCGACATCCCCGGTCTCATCGAAGGCGCCAACGAAAACCGCGGCCTAGGTCACCGGTTTCTCCGCCACATCGAACGCTGCGCCGTGCTCGTTCTCATCATCGACATGGCCGGGACCGATGCCCGCGACCCGCGCGACGATTACAAACACCTCCTTAATGAGCTCAAACTCTACGACCCCGCGCTTCTCGACAAGCCGCGCCTGGTCGCCGCGAACAAGATGGACGTGCCCGCGTCCGCCGCGCTGCTCACTAAATTTAAAAAGCGCCACAAGGTCGACATCATCGAGATCTCTTGCCGCGAGGGCGACGGGCTGGAGAAACTCAAAAAAGAACTCTTGAAGCGCGTCACGGCCTTCCGAGTGCGCGAGAAAAAAACGCGCAAGGACTCACTCTGAGTTGGTGCGCTCAGGTTCCGCGGGACGCGTGATTGACGCGTCTCGCCGGAATTGCCGTTCTGCCGGGATGTTCAAGATCGTCGTCTTTATCGGGAGTTTGCTCAGTTTGCTGGCCGTCACCGGCTGCAAACCCAAATCGGCCAGCATCACTTCGCTCCAGCGCAAAGAGGCGGCTAGCTTAATCAGCGAGGCGGAGTTTGCTCTGTCGATTCGCGAACTTGCGCGCGCAGAAAAATTACTCACGCAAGCCTGCGCGCTGGAATTTGATAACGGAAAAACTTGGATCTCACTCGGGATGATTCGCGTCCGCCTTGGCCGGAAGCCCGCGGCGAAAGCAGCTTACGAATCGGCGCTCCACGCCTACGAAGAGGCTTACGTGCTTCAGCCGAAGTCGGCCCAACTTTATCTCCAACAAGTTTACCTCCTCGCGCTCCTGGGCCGCATGACTGAAGCCCGCAGCTTATTGGCTGAGATTCAAAAAAAACACGGAGCCGATCCCGAAGTGCGTTCTTTCGTGCAAAGCCGGCAATTGGACTCGATGGCGCAGTCGCCACAATTTAAGGAAATCGCGCTCTGATTTTTTTCGGGATGCACGATTACGCCCTAGAGTTTTCAAAAGTTGCGCTCGCGCATTTGCTGGCGGTGGCGAGTCCCGGTCCGGACTTCGCGATCGTGCTGCGCCAAAGCTTGCTCCACGGCCGGCGCACGGCGACGTGGACTAGTCTCGGTGTGGGCGCGGCGATCACGCTGCACGTGGCGTATTCATTGCTCGGGCTCGGGTTGTTGCTGCAGCGTTCTTCGCTCGTGTTTGCCGTCGTCAAATACTCAGGCGCCGCCTACCTCGCTTGGATCGGCGTGCAGGCGCTACGCAGCGGCCCGCGCGCAACGTTGACGCCTGAAGGATTGCAGGTGGCGACGCCCTCTCCGACGGCGCGGGCGGCTTGGCTCACGGGTTTTTTGACCAATGCGCTTAATCCCAAGGCTACGCTGTTTTTCGTCGCGTTGTTTGTGACTGTGATCAATCCGGCGACGCCGGTTTTTATTCAGGCGGGTTACGGGGCTTGGATGGTGGCGGTGACGACGGGGTGGTTTTGTTTGGTCGCCACGGTGTTTACGCGGGAATCGGTGCGCGTGGCTTTCTTGCGCCACGGGCATTGGGTGGATCGCGGACTCGGGGCGGTGTTTATCGTGTTCGCCGTGAGCCTGGCGCTGGCCTCGGTGCGCTAGCGCACTCGGCTCAGACGTAGATGCCGCCGCCGAGGAGCCGTTCGCCTTCGTACAAGGCGAGAATCTGGCCGCTAGCGAGGCCACGTTGCGGCGTATCGAAGACGATGCGCGCGGTGTCATTGGGCTCGGGAAAATAATGCAGCGTGACGCGCGGGTCGCGGTAGCGGACGCGGCCCTCGAGGGTGCGCGGGGCGGTGAGGGCGGGGGCGTTCCAACGCAGCGAGTGGACGCGGACTTCCGTTTGAAAGAGGCCGGGCGCATCGGCGTGGTCGAAGGCGACCAAGAGAGCGTTGTCCCCGGCGCGTTTGCCGACGACGACGTAGGCTTCGCCTTCGGTGTTGGAGGGAACGCCGATGCCCTTGCGTTGACCGATGGTGTAATAGTGCAGGCCGCGGTGGCGCGCGAGTTCGTGTCCGTCGGTGGCGCGGACGATCGGGCCAGGCGCATCGGGCACGTAGGCGTGCAGAAAATCTTTCATCTTCACTTCGCCGATGAAGCAGATGCCTTGGCTGTCTTTTTTGTCGGCGGTCGCGAGGCCGGCGGCGCGGGCGAGGTTGCGTAATTCGGGCTTGGGGAGATGGCCGATGGGGAAGCGGGCGTCCGCGAGTTGCTCCTGCGAGAGGAGGGTGAGGAAGTACGATTGGTCTTTGTTTTTATCGGCGCCTTCGAGGAGCGCAAACGAGCCGTCGGGCAGGGCGAGGCGACGGGCGTAGTGGCCGGTGGCGACGGCGGCGAAGCCGTGGTCTTTGGCCCATGAGCGGAGGACGCCAAATTTGATCTCGCGGTTGCACATCACGTCGGGATTGGGCGTGAGGCCGTGGGCGTAGCCTTCCAGCAGGTAGTGCACGACGCGTTCGCGGTAATCGCGCATGAGGTTGACGACGTGGAACTCGATGCCGAGGTGGTCGGCGACGCGGCGGGCATCGTCGATATCCTGCTGCCAAGGGCAGTGACCGATGACGTTGTCTTCGTTGATCCAGTTTTTCATGTAGGCGCCCACGAGTTCGTGGCCCTGCTGTTTGAGGAGCAGGGCGGCGACGGAGCTGTCGACGCCGCCGGAGAGGGCGACGAGGATTTTTTCGCGGGCGGCCATAGATGTTGGGACAAAAACGACGCGGGCCGCCGCTGGTTTGTCAAATGAACCTAAGCGTGCCACTTCTGCGGGTTTCCGCTTGTGTGAGCGTAGGCGCGCCAAATGCTCTCGTGGACGCATGTCTGAATCCGCGTATCGTATTGTCAGTGCTTGGCTCGAATCCCTCACCACGGGGGTGGTGGAGTTGGATCGAGATTGGACGCACGCTCGACCTCCGCGATTTACGCTCGGGGATCAGTGTCCGACGCCTTCGGGCTTAAAGGTAGATGGCGGCTTGATGGCAGCGGTGTCGTATCGCTATTTCGTAAACGCGGCGGGCGAAATGGTGTTCGCGCACACGCCGGAGCATGGCTCGGTCATCGATCCAGCGAAGGATACGGTTTACGTCGCGGGTGATTTCAACGGCTGGCAAGACGCGGTCGGCCGCGAGGAGTGGCGGTTGCGGCCGGGCGAACTTGAAGGCGAGCGCGTGTTGATGTGGACGGGACCGGCGGCGGCGTTGTTGCAGCCTTCCGGCCAGCGTTTCAAATTTGTGACCGGTGAACATCAATGGCTCGGTTTGCCAGCTGAAGCGCCGAATGTCGTGCGCGAGCCAGATGGGAATTTAAACCGTGTGATCGATGCGCGCCGAACGGGGCGACATCTTTGGCGCTTTACGTTGGCGAAGCCGTTGGCGTTGTCCGATGCGTGGTCAGTGATGTGGGCGAATCGGCCCGAGGCGGACGTCGTGCCGATCGTGCCGCGGAATTTTTTCTATGAGCTGAGGTCTGATTTACCACTGGGCGCGCTGGTGCGTCGGGATGAAACGGTGTTTCGGCTGTTTGCGCCCCGGGCGCGAGCGGTTCGGTTGTATCTGGCGGAGAAACTCGAGCAGTGCGAGGTGGCGCCCTCTTATAATTTGGAACGCAGGTCTGATGCGGACGGAGCGGCCGGCGTGTGGGAAATCACGCTCAGGCAGAACAGGCACGGTTGGTTTTATTGGTATGTTATCGACGGCGTGCCGACGGGGGCAGGGCGGTTTGAACCCGGTATGAAGGTGCTTGATCCGTATGCGTTGGCGGCGGTGCGTCACGATGGGCCAGGGATTGTTTTGGATCGCAACTGGATCGGGTCAGGCGACCGTGATTTTAAGACACCGGCTTGGCAGGATCTCATCATCGTCGAGGCGCATGTGCGGGATCTGGTGACGCATGCTCCAATTCCGATGACTCCGGCGGATCGCCGCGGATTTACGGGTTTGAAGGCCTGGGTCGAGAGCCCCGATTTTTATTTGCACCACCTCGGGGTGAATTGCGTGGAGTTGCAGCCCGTGCAGCAATTTGATCGTCCGCCGAGCGGTGATTACCATTGGGGTTATATGACCACGAATTGGTTTTCTCCCGAGAGCACGTACGCGCTCGCGCCGGAGCGAGCGTCGGGGGTGAGAGAGTTGCAGGATTTGGTGCGGGCCTTTCATCGGCGCGGTCTGGCGGTAGTGTTGGATGTGGTTTATAACCACGTCGGCGAGCCGGCGCATCTGTTGTTCATCGATCGGCTTTATTATTTTGAGCAGGACGCCGCTGGAACTCTGGCGAATTGGAGCGGTTGCGGCAACGATCTGCGCGCGCGTTCGGTGATGGCCAAACGGCTCATCATCGACAGCTGTCTTCATCTGATCACGGCATATGGCGTGGATGGTTTTAGGTTTGATCTGGCTGAGTTGCTCGGGGCGGATGTGTTGCGCGAGATCGAGATCGCGCTCAAGCGAGCCAAGCCCGACGTGATTCTCATCGCGGAGCCCTGGAGTTTTCGCGGGCACATCGCGGGCGCGTTGCGGGATACGGGTTGGGCGTCTTGGAACGATGGCTACCGCGATCACATGCGTGCCTATGTGCGAGGCGAGGCTACCGCGGAACGCATGGAATATTTTTTGCGTGGTTCTCCGTGGTATTTTGCGAAATGGCCGGCGCAGACCATCAATTACACCGAGTCGCACGACGATCGCGCTTGGCTTGATGTCATTACCGAACACCCCGGCCACAACGGATTCAATCCTACCAGTCACGATCGCAGCCGCACGCATTTGATGGTGGCGGCTTTGTTTATGTCGTTAGGAGTTCCGATGCTGGCGGCGGGGCAAGATTTTCTACGTTCGAAGCTCGGGGTGAATAACACCTATGTCCGCGGTGATTTGAACGCACTCGATTATCGTAGGCTCTATCGTCACCTAAGCACGCACGCATATTTTGCCGATTGGATCGCTTTTCGCCGCGGTGAATTAGGAAAATTGCTCCGGCATTATACGCGGCCCGGTGAAGGCTTTTTTGATTTTTTCCATATCCCTCATTCTCCCGCTTTGGCGGTGGTTTATAATGCCGATCGTTCGCTCGGCCCCACGCGGTTGTTGTTTGCGCTCAATCCCACGCTGGGCGAAGTCACGTTGAGTCTAGGCGCAAACCTTCCGGCGAGTGGCTTTTGGCGCCAACTCGCCGACCAAGATCGCTTTTATGCTCCCTCGACGACGCATGCGCAGGTGCCGGTTGAGCCTGAGTTGCGGTTACTGCCGCTATCGTGCACCCTTTGGGCGAGTCCTTAGGGTTTTACCCGAGCCCGCAAAACCCCTTGCCAGCGTCCGCCTCGGCTGTTCTTTATTCCCTCTCTGCGCTCACGCGTAATCACCCAGTCCCATTCAAGTAAACAACACTTAAAAATACGGAGTCTCCCATGGCAGTAAAAGTCGCAATCAATGGTTTTGGTCGTATCGGTCGTCTCGTTTTCCGCGCTCTCGTTGAGCAAGGCCTGCTTGGCACCACCTTCGATGTGGTCGCCGTCGGCGATATCGTCCCAGCTGACAATCTCGCGTACCTTGTTAAATACGACTCTACCCAAGGTAAATTCCAGGGCACCGTTTCCTCTAAAAAATCGTCCCCAGATAAGGCCGAAGACGACGTCCTCGTGGTCAACGGCAAGGACATCCTCGTGGTCTCCGCCAAGTCCCCCGCCGAACTTCCATGGGCTAAGCTCGGCGTCGATCTCGTGATCGAATCTACCGGCCTCTTCACCGAAGCCGAAAAAGCCAAGGGTCACATCACCGCTGGCGCCAAGAAGGTCATCATTTCTGCACCCGCGAAGGGCGAAGATATCACCATCGTGATGGGTGTGAACGACGACAAACTCGACGTCACCAAACACAGCATCATTTCCAACGCCTCCTGCACCACGAACTGCCTCGCGCCGCTCGTCCATGTGCTCCTCAAAGAAGGTTTCGGCCTCGAGGAAGGTCTTCTCACCACCGTTCACGCTTATACCGCCACGCAAAAGACCGTGGACGGCCCATCCAAGAAAGACTGGAAGGGCGGCCGTACCGCCGCTCAAAATATCATCCCTTCCGCCACCGGCGCCGCCAAGGCTGTCGCTCTCGTGTGCCCCGAAGTTAAAGGCAAGCTCACCGGTATGGCTTTCCGCGTGCCGACCCCGACCGTCTCCGTCGTCGATCTGACCTTCAAGACCACCAAGGAAACCTCCCTCAAGGAGATCAGCGCCGCCCTCAAGAAAGCCTCTGAGACCTACCTCTCGGGCATTCTCGGCTACACCGACGAAGAAGTGGTCTCCACCGACTTCACCCACGACAAACGCTCCTCGATCTACGACGCCGGCTCTTCGATCGAACTCAACAGCAAGTTCTTCAAACTCGTTTCCTGGTACGATAACGAGTGGGGCTATTCCAACCGCGTCGTCGATCTCACCAAGAAGATCGCCGCCCAGCTCTAATCCTAGACTCGTTACACCGTGCTGCCCACGGAACACACGGCCCGCCTCGGAAACTTGTTTTCCCGGCGTCCCATGTGCTCCGTGGGCGCTTCATTTTAGGCCCTCACGACTTCCTCCCATGCCCAACTTCAAATCCATTCGCGACCTCTCCCTCTCTGGCCAACGCGTCCTCATGCGCGTCGACTTCAACGTCCCTCAAGACAAAGTCACCGGCGCCATCACCAATACCGCGCGCATCGCCGCCGCGATTCCTTCGATCAAATTCGCTCTCGAAAAAGGCGCTTCGGTCGTCCTCATGTCGCACCTTGGTCGTCCCGACGGCCAGAAGATCGCCAAATTTTCCCTCAAGCCCGTCGCCGCCGAACTCGAGAAACTCCTCGGCCGCCCCGTGACTTTCCTCGATGACTGCGTCGGCCCCGCCGTCGAAGCGGCGTGCGCCAAACTCGCGCCCGGCACCGTCGTCCTCCTTGAAAATCTCCGTTTCCACATCGAAGAAGAAGGCAAAGTGAAGCTTGAGGACGGCACCTCCAAGAAAGCCGATCCTGCCGCCGTCGCGGCCTTCCGCGCTTCTCTGACCAAGCTCGGTGACGTCTTCGTCAACGACGCCTTCGGTACCGCCCACCGCGCGCACAGCTCCATGGTCGGCGTCGCCCTCCCGCTCAAGGCCGCTGGTTTCCTCATGGAAGCCGAACTCAAAGCCTTCGCCAAAGTCCTCGATCATCCTGACCGCCCGCTGCTCGCCATTCTCGGTGGCGCCAAGATCGCCGATAAAATCCCGCTCATCAAAAATCTCATCGAGAAAGCCGATAAAATTATCATCGGCGGCGGCATGGCTTACACCTTCCACAAAGTCCTCCGTGGCACGCCGATTGGCACCAGTCTCTACGACGCCGAAGGCGCCAAGATCGTCGAAGAACTCGTGACCAAAGCGGCCGCACGCAACGTCGAGTTGATCTTCCCAATCGACTTCATCTGCTCCGACGCCTTCTCGCCTGACGCCAATACGATGCCCGCCGATCTCGCCACGGGTATTCCCGACGGCTGGGGCGGCCTCGACGCAGGCCCGAAGTCCATCGAACTCTACCGCCAAGCCATCCTCAGCTCCAAGACTATCATCTGGAACGGACCCGCGGGTGTGTTTGAATTCGAAAAATTTGCCGGCGCCACCAAAGCCATGGCTGCCGCCATCGCCGAAGCTACGGCTAACGGCGCCACGACCATCGTCGGCGGCGGCGACACCGCCACGGCCGCGAAGAAATTCAAGGTCGCGGACAAAGTCACCCATTGCTCCACCGGCGGCGGCGCCTCCCTCGAATTCCTCGAGGGTAAAGTCCTCCCCGGTGTGGCCTTCCTCGAAAACTAAAAATTCTTAACCGCGCGTCGCCGCTTTTTCGGCGACGCGCCTTCTCTTTATTATCATGTCTACTCGCAAAAAACTTATCGCCGGTAATTGGAAGATGAACAAAACCTCCGCCGACGGCGTCTCGCTCGTCGCTGAGCTCGTCGCCACCATCGGCAAGCAATCCGACGTCGAAGTCGTCGTGTGCCCGCCTTTCACCGCGCTCGAAAGCGCCGCTAAAGCGCTCGACGGCTCCACGCTCAAGCTCGGTGCGCAGAACATGCACTTTGAGGCCAGCGGCGCCTTCACCGGCGAAATTTCTGCGGCGATGTTGCGCGCGCTCTTCGCCACGCACGTCATCCTCGGCCACAGCGAGCGGCGTGCGCTGTTTGGCGAGACCGATGCACTCGTGAATAAAAAAGTCTTGGCCGCACTTAAAAACCAACTTCGCCCCATCCTCTGCGTCGGTGAAACTCTCGCCGAACGCGAAGCCGGTGCCACGCTCGCCGTGGTCCAGACTCAACTCGAAGCCGGTCTCGAAGGCGTCAATAAAGACCAAGCCGCCAGTGTCGTGATCGCCTACGAGCCCGTGTGGGCCATCGGCACCGGCAAGGTCGCCACGACCGAGCAGGCGCAGGAAGTGCACGCGTTTATCCGCGGCTTGCTCACTAAGCACTTCACCGATGCGGTCGCGCAAAAAGTCCGGATTCTCTACGGCGGCTCGATGAAGCCGGCCAACGCTCCCGAATTGCTCGCCCAAAAAGACATCGATGGCGGCCTGATCGGCGGCGCGAGCCTGGAAGCGCGCAGTTTTGTGGAACTCGTCAACGCCGCCGCAGCGGTCGTTTGATGGCGCCGCGTCGGGGGTACGTCCACGACGGCCCCCGACCGCGTTTTAACCGCCGGGACGTTTCGCGGGTTTATCCGCTTTATTTGGCTTCGCTGGTTTGGGCGGATTGGTTTCCTCTTTGTAGAGCTGTTCGACTTGCCGGATGGTTTGTTTGGATTGCTCCGTGCGATTCATCGCGAGCAGCGCCTTTTGTTGATCGGGCGTGAAACTGATTTGAGCCAGCGTGCTGACCGACATGGTGAATTGCTCGGCTTGGCTGGCGTTGAGCGGGACGTTGCTGCGCGCCAAGTTTTTCTGGAGATCGCTCGTCGCGCCGCGAAAGAGCTGGGCATTTTCGTACGATTGAAACTGCGTGTAAACCGCCGGGCCAAACGTGGCCTGCAATTTTCGATCGGTCTCGTCTTGGGCCCCGGCGACGAGGGTTTGCAGGTCTTTTTCTTTCAATTTCCCGCCGGCCGCGAGCATGGCGGCCGCAACGTCGATGACCGCGCCTTGGCGCTCGATGAGGAGTTCGCGCAACTGAGCTTGTTGAGGGCCGGAAAGGTTGAGGTTTTTGAAGAGCGTGCCGTAACGCGCGTCTACTTGTTCGCGAAATTTGGTCGCGAGCTTGAGCTGCATTTCGGGGTTACTGAGAAACGCGAGGATTTCCTGCGGGGTCGGGCCTTTTTTATCGGCGGGCGGAATATTTTTTAGCTGCGCTTTGGCGGCCGGGTCGGCGGGTTCGGCCGTGGTTTCGGTGGTGGCTGGCTGCGCGGCGAGGGCGCGGGCTTCGCTGAGTTGGGCGCGTTTCTCGGCGTCCCAGATGCGTTTTTGTAACGCGGCCCGGTCGCCGTGGTCGAGTGCGGCGGCGCGGAGTCGGATGAGCTCGCCGTGTTGGCGCCAGGCGAGGGTGCCAAGAAAGAGAACGGTGCCGGCAAGCAGCGCGGTCAGCAGTGCGAATGGGGTTTTCATGCGGTCGGGTCTTACTTTAAGCGGTCCGCCATGGACGCAATCAAGGCGTGGAGGAATGCCGGGTCGCCGGGAAGGCTGCGCAACGCCGCTAGGGCGGCTTGACTGTGTTCATGGGCGAGACGGCGGGAGGTTTCGATGCCGTGGAGTTTTACAAACGTAGTTTTGTCGGCCTTGGCGTCTTTGCCGGCGGTTTTTCCGAGGGTCGCGGTGTCGGCGGTGGCGTCGAGCACGTCGTCGATGATTTGGAAGGCTAGACCGACGTGGTGGCCTATGGTGCGTAAAATTGTCAGCGCGGCCGACGGCGCTTCGGCGCAGATACCGCCCATGACGAATGCGGCTTCGATCATGGCGGCAGTTTTGTTGAGGTGGATGAACTCGAGTTCGGCGGCGGTGGCGGCGGATTTTTTTTCGGCGAGCAGGTCTTCCATCTGTCCGCCGATGAGGCGTCGGCTGCTAGCGGCGTCGGCGAGCTCACGGGTGAGGGCTTGGGCGAGGGTAGGGCGTGCGGCGTAGTGGACGGATAGGATGACAAAGGCCTCGGTCAGGAGCGCGTCGCCGGCGAGTAGGGCGGTGGCTTCATCGAATTGACGGTGTGCGGTAGGTCGGCCACGGCGCAGGTCGTCGTTATCCATGCACGGCAGATCGTCGTGGATGAGGGAATACGTATGGAGGCACTCGATGGCGACGGCGGCGGGCAAGGCCGAGTCGTCGGTTAGCCCCAGCGCTTCAGCGGTGGCGAGGGCAAGGACCGGCCGAAGCCGTTTGCCGCCGCCGAGCAGACTGTAGCGCATGGCTTCGTGCAAACGCGTGGGCCGGGTAGTGGCCGCGGGCAGGTAGCGATCAAGCCCAGTCTCGACCCGAGTCACTTGATGTTTGAGAGCGGCGGCAAAGTCCATCGCCGGTAAGTAGCGCGGGTTAAGCCGCGTGTCTCAAACTAATTTGCGAGCTGCAGCTCGAGATGATGAAACATTCTCGCCAACGCCGCAATGTTGCGCCTGATTCATAGAGAACTTGCTATGCCAACTTACGAGTACGTCTGTCCAAAATGTAGTCATGAATTCGAGCTGTTTCAGTCGATGCGCGACGAACCGCTGAAGAAATGCCCCAAGTGCAAGAAGCTGGGCGTTAAGCGGCTCGTGGGCGGCGGGGCTGGTTTGATTTTTAAAGGCACGGGTTTCTACATCACTGATTACAAAAAGAAAACCGGCAGCCCGTCTGACGGCGGTGGCGAAACCAAGCCTGCCGCTGCAGCCAAAAAATAATAGCTTAGTTTCCCTGTGAGCAAATCGGCTTCCACTTTCTCGCCTCAGCTCGTCGGTATGATCATCGCGGCGGTGTTGAGTATCCTGATGGGGGTAGCATTGGCGGTGCTGGTCTTGGCGCTCAAGCCCGCGGTGAAATTATCGCCCGACGTAGAGTTGGAAGCGCCCGCGCCTGACGTGATTTACTACCGTGAAGGCAAGCGGGATAATTTAAGAACGCGGATCGCGGCGGATACTTTCAACCGGTTTCTCGCGGGCAATTCCGTGAAAGTTGATGAAGTCGATCTGAACGCGCTGCGACTGACCGCGCTCGAATCCACCGGCTCTTTTTACAAAATCAATGCACCGAGTTTTCGGCTGAGGGACGATCAATTACAAATCGGCGCAGGGGTGAATATGAACGTTTGTGGATATCCGATTACGACGCTCGTGCAGACGACGGGGACGTTTGTGCGTAAGGGCGAAATCTTTGCTTTCGAACCCACGACCATGTGGGTCGGTTCATGCCCCGTGCATCGCCTGCCTCTTTTCGGCGCGCCCTTGATGGCTAAAATTATCGCAGCTCAAGCCTGGCCCGAAACGATCGTCACGGCTTGGAGCAAGCTCAGCGACGTCAAAGTTAGTGAATCTAGCCTGAGCCTCACGGCGCAGTGATGCGAGCGTCGGCGATCACACGCTGGGGCTGGGTCTTCGCTGGGATTTGCTGGGCGAACGTTTGGATAAATGCGGCGACGCCCGTATTATCGCAGACGGGACCTGGGCAATTTGAAATCGCTAGTCTCGACGCTAGTGCTGCGCAACGCGTGCGCGAGGAGGCGGAGGCGGCTTGGCGCTGGCTCGCGTTGCCCCTCGATTTGCCGACGGCCGGATTTACTTCACCGATATTTGTGCGGTTGATCCCGGCTGAGACGTGGGCGGAGGCTTTGCCGTTTCGCGTCGAGGCGGAGCCAGGCGGAGTGGTTTCGTTGCGTCTGCGCTGGAGTGAGACAACGCCAGTCGTAGACGTGCGCCGTGCGCTGGTGCAGGCGTTGCTGGTGCGCATTAGCGTCGCCGCGCACGGGGTAAATGCCCATCTCGTTATCCCTCCGTGGCTGCAACAGGCGTGCGTGGAATGGTGGCGAATTCGGGCCGAACCGGCCCAAGCGGATGCGTTGCAACAGGAATCGGCCGCGCTGGCGCCACCGGCGCTTGAAGTCGTGTTGCACGCGGATCGTGGCGGCGTCGAGTCCCGGCAACTGCAGGTGGGAGCGGTGTGGTTGTTGGCTTGGTTGCAGGCGGAGAGCGGATCGATGGGCGATTGGGCCCTTTACCGCTCGCGCTTGCTCGCCGGCGCAGATCCCGAAGTGGCCTTAGCAGAATGTTTCGCCGGGCGCTTCGCGGATGCGCTCGAGCGTGAACTATGGTGGCAGACGGGCTGGCATCACCTGCGTCGCGCGCGGACCCAGCCGCAACTCGGCAGCGTCGAAGCACGCGCGGCGCTCACGGATCTCGCTCGTTTTGTGTTCACGGTTGGCGAGGCCGATGCGGTGGTGCCGCTGCGTTCGATTTTGAGCCGTCACGCGGAACCGGCGGTCAAGGCCGCGCTGGCCGAACGTAGTTACGAGCTGCAACGGCTTTTGCCTGCTTTGCATCCGTTTTATCTCAATGCGGGTCTGGCGCTGGCGGACTGTTTCGCGCCGACTTTGAAGGCCCAAGACTTTGAGGCTAAGGTCGCCGCGTTTGAACGTGAGTGGGACGAGGCTTTGGATTTGGAGACGACCGCCCGCGCAGCCCTCGATCAACTGGTGGCCACGCGCTCGAAGTGAGGCACTCAGCGAACGTGTAAATGCATTTGCGCCCGCGGGCGTGCGCCGCGGAAACTGGGCTGGTGTCGAAGAGCCTAAAAAATATCGGAGTGGTGTCTGCGCTGACGATGGTCTCGCGCGTACTTGGGCTTGGGCGCGACATGTTGGTGACCGCAGTTTTTGGCACCTCGGCCTTGGCCTCGATTTTTTACACGGCGTTTACTTTGCCTAATTTATTTCGCCGGTTGTTGGGTGAAGGGGCGCTGACCGCAGCGCTCGTGCCGACCCTGCAGGAAGAGCTCAAGGCGCGCGAGCGGCAGGGGGCATTTGAACTCGTGAATCAAGTCGCGAGTTGGCTGTTGGTGGTCACCGGCGGTATCGTCCTGCTGGCGATGCTGGCTTTGGCGCAGGCGGACAAGCTCGTGACGCTGGCCGGTGGCTGGGGCCTAGAGGCAGCTACGACGCAACGGCTCGTCGCTTCGGCGGATTACGCGATTCTCTTGTTCCCGTATCTCGTCTTTGTGTGTCTGGCGGCCGTGTTGAGCGCGGCGTTGCAGACGTTGCATCGCTTCGTGGAGCCGGCGCTTTCTCCGATCTGGCTAAACCTGGCTATGATCGGGGCGCTGAGTGGCGCGGTCTATTGCGGCTGGGCCGAATCGCCCGATGGACGGATGCACTGGCTCTGTGCTGGCGCGTTAGGCGGCGGATTTTTGCAGATGGCGGTACCGGCGGCGGCGCTCATGCGGGAGGGTTGGCGTCCACGCTTTGATCTCGGTCGGAGCGGGCCTTTGCGGCAAATCGTGGCGCTCATGGGCCCGACGGTGTTTGGCTCGGCGATTTATTTGATCAACATGGCCGTCTCGCGGTTAATCGGACTTTCGCTGAACGACTCCGCGGTGACGGTGCTCAACCTTGCGACGCGCTTGATGGAGCTGCCCATCGGCGTGTTTGCTATCGCGATCTCAACGGTCGTTTTTCCTCTGATCGCGAAACACGCGGCCGATCGGGATGATGAAAAATTGGCGCAGTCTTACCGCAAAGGCATGCGGTTAATTTTGGTCATTAATGTGCCGGCGGCGGTGGGGCTGGCCGTACTCGCGGAGCCACTCGTGCGCGTGTTATTTCAGCGTGGCGCTTTCGTCGCTAGCGATACGGCGCTGATGTTGCCGGTGTTGGCGGTGTACGCGTTGGGGTTGCCGTTTTTCTCGTTCGTGAATTTGGCGTTGAAGGCGTTTTACGCGCGGAAAGATACGGTGACCCCGGTCCGGGCGGCGTTACTCAGTTTTGTCGTCAACCTAGGGTTGAGCTTGGTGTTGATGGGGCCGGTGGGAACAGTCGGGCTCGCGGTGGCGGGCAACGTCGCGATCGTGGCGCAGGCTTGGTTTTTGCAGCGTCAACTCGCTGCGGGGCATGAAGGACTGCGCTTCGCTCACCTTGTGCGCGATCTCATGAAAATTGTCGGCGCAAGTCTCGTGATGGGTTTAGCCTTGGCGGGCGGTTGGTGGTCGTGGTCGCATTTCTTGTCGCAAAGTAAAACTGCTGATGCGCTCGGATTGTCGGTTTTAATTGCGTTGGGCGTGATACTGTACGGCGGATTGCTGTGGGCGCTGCGCATCGAGGGACGCGAGGAATTGGCGGCGCTATTTAATAAATTCCGGGCAAAGTTTGCATGAAGATTAAATTCGATTGGTTCATGACCGGGATGGTCTTGGTCACGGGGTTGGCGTGGCTTTTTCCTGGCCCTGGGGCTACGGGCGGCTGGATGCATCCGGAGGTGCTGACCAAGGCGGGCGTGGCGCTCATATTTTTTCTGCACGGTGCGGCGCTGTCGTTTACCGCGCTGAAAGCCGGCGCACTCAACTGGCGGCTGCATGTGCTGGTGCAACTCAGTACGTTTTTATTTTTCCCGCTGTTGGGTTTTGTCGTGATTTATTTTTTAGAGGGTCGTGTGCCGGCGGGTCTATTGCTCGGATTTTTTTATCTCTGCGCTTTGCCTTCGACGGTGTCGTCGTCGGTGGCCTTTACGGCGGCGGCGCGGGGCAACATCGGCGGGGCGGTGTTCAACGCGACCTTGTCGAGTTTACTGGGCGTGGTGCTTACGCCGCTGTGGATCGGCGCGATTTTGCAGACGACGGGGCAGGCGCTCGCGCTCGGGCCGGTGATGTGGGATTTATTGCGCTGGTTGGTGTTGCCGTTGGCTCTGGGGCAACTCGCTCGGCCTTGGATCGGGGCGTGGTTAAAGAAATACAAACCGTACATCGGCAGCGTGGACCGAGTAACCATCTTGGTGCTGGTCTACACGTCGTTTTGCGAATCGTTTCAACGCGGCCTGTGGTCGAGTAACGGCGCCGGTAATCTACTGTGGGTGATCGCCCTTTCGGTGGTGATTTTGGCGCTCGCGCTGGGAGTAACAGCTCGGGGAGCGAAAACATTGGGTTTCAATCGCGAGGATCGGATCGCCGCCATTTTTTGCGGTTCGAAGAAGACCTTGGCCTCGGGCGTGCCGATGGCGAAATTGATTTTCGGCGCGCATCCGGCGATCGGGCTCATTTTGCTGCCGATCATGGTTTATCACCAGTTGCAGTTGCTCGTCTGCGCGGTCTTGGCCGAGCGTTGGGCCAGGGATGCTGATACCTGAACGCGAGTTTTGACAAAGCAGCCGTACACGGTTCCTTGGCTCAACATTTTATGTCCATCATTCCCTCGACCACGCTCCTCTCCGCGCTGCACTGGCGCTACGCCACTAAGAAATTCGATGCTACGAAAAAAATTCCCGCCGACACGTGGACTACGCTCGAACAAGCGCTGGTTCTCTCGCCTTCATCGTTTGGCTTACAGCCTTGGAAATTTTTGATTTTAACGGATGCGGCCGTGAAGGCGCAACTGGTGGCGCTTTCTTGGGGGCAGACGCAGCCCGCCGATGCTTCGCACGTGGTGGTTTTCGCGGTGAAGAAAAACTTGGGCGCAGATCATGTGGAGAAATTTATTGATCGCACGGTCGAGTTGCGGGGCGGCTCTAAGGATGCTCTTACGCCTTATAAAAACATGATGCTCGGCAGTCTCGCCGGCGCGGCCAAGGCGGGCACGCTTGATACGTGGCAGGCCCATCAGATTTATATCGCGCTCGGTCAGTTCATGACCGCGGCCGCGCTCCTCGGCGTCGATACGTGCCCGATGGAAGGCATCGACCGCGCCAAATACGACGAAGTGCTCGGTCTCGCCGGGACAGACTACACGACGATTGTGGCCTGCCCAGCGGGTTATCGCGCCGCCGACGACAAATATGCGTCCGCCCCCAAAGTACGCTTCAAGGCTGAAGAACTGATCGTCCGCATTTAAGCGAATACCGCGGCGCGTTCGCTCGCGGTGAGTTCGCGCCATTGACCCGGCGCGAGCCCATCGAGCCGAAAGTCGCCCGTGCGCACGCGGATCAGCCGTAGCGTCGGGTGACCCACTGCGGCCGTCATGCGCCGCACTTGGCGATTTTTCCCCTCGGTGAGTTCGAGGGCGATCCAAGTGTCGGGTACGGTTTGACGAACCCGAATCGGTGGCACGCGGGGCGCTATCGTGGGCGTGGGATCGAGCAACTGAGCGCGACAAGGACGCGTCATTGCGCCGTCCAATTTAACCTCTCCGGCCGCGAGGCTCGCCAGGGTTTCGAGCGTAGGGCGACCTTCGACTTGGACCCAATATTCACGGCGATGGCCGTGGCGTGGATCAAGCAGTTTGGAATTCAGTCCGGGCTCGTCGCTGAAAAGCAAGAGGCCCTCGCTGTCGGCGTCGAGGCGGCCAAGGGCGTAGACGCCGCGCGGAAGTTTGAAATCGGTGAGCGTGCGCCACTTCGAACCCGGCTCGGGGGTGAATTGCGAGAGGACACCGTAGGGTTTGTTGAGCGCGAGGAGCACGGGCGTAGCGCACACGGCTGCGCGTCATTCCGCAAAATCATTCCGTTGCTTGCTGTGAGGGTTCAGCGGGCGCAGCTTACCGCGATGCAAGCCGCCCAGCTCACCGCGTTGAATCAACTTAACGTGACCGACGTGCCCGCGCCCGTGCCCGCGGCGGGTGAAGTCGTGGTAACATTACGGACGGCGGCGCTCAATCACCGCGATCTCTGGATCAAGCTGGGGCAATACGCGGGACTTAAATATCCGGCGCAGCTGGGCTCGGATGGCGCCGGCGTGGTTAGTGCGGTCGGTGCGGGCGTTGATGCGACGTGGCTCGGGCGCGAAGTCGTGATTAACCCAAGTTTTGATTGGGGGGCGAGCGAGTACGCCCAAGGTTCGGCGTTTACCATATTAGGGCTGCCCCGCGCCGGCACGTTGGCGCAACAGATTGCCGTGCCCGTCGCGCAGCTCGCGACGAAACCCGCGCATTTAAGTTGGGTTGAGTCAGCGGCGTTGCCCTTAGCGGGATTGACCGCTTATCGGGCTTTGTTTGCGCGCGCGCAGGTGCGGGCGGGAGAGAAAATTTTAATCACGGGCATCGGCGGCGGCGTGGCTTTGTTTGCACTGCAATTCGCTGTGGCGCACGGCGCGGAAGTGTGGGTGACCTCGAGTAGCGCGGAAAAAATCAAAAAAGCGGTCGCACTCGGAGCGCGTGGCGGCTTTGATTACACTCGGGACGGGTGGGCGGCGCAGGTTATCGAGCACGTGCCGGGCGGGGCTTTTGATGTGATCGTGGACAGCGCCGGCGGTCCGGGTTTCGAGCATGTTATCGATCTCGCGACGCCCGGCGGAAGGATCGTCTTTTTCGGCGCCACCCGCGGAAATCCTCCGGTGTTGCCGATGCGGAAAGTGTTTTGGCGTAATCTCTCGGTACTCGGCACGACGATGGGTTCGCCGACGGACTGGCAAGCGATGCTGGGTTTTCTCGCGCGCCACCGCATAGCGCCCGTCGTGAGCAATGTGTTTCCGTTGGAACATGTCGGCGAGGCTTTTGATCTGATGGAACGAGGCGGGCAGTTTGGTAAAATTGTAATCACGCTCTGAATCGCAAGGTTTCGGGCTTGGCGTGGGGCGGCTGGGCTGGGACAAGAAACGTTCACATGACTGATTCGTCCCATTTTTTCGCCTGCATTATGGCCGGCGGTAGCGGTGAACGGTTTTGGCCCATGAGCCGCGCGGCCACGCCGAAGCATTTACTCAAATTATTTTCCGAACGCACCCTCGTGGAAGAAACCGTGCGCCGGCTCGAGGGCGTCGTGCCGTTAAAAAATATTTTAGTGCTCACCAATACCGCGCAACTCGCGTCCACGCGCGCGGCGCTGGCGGGCGTGATCGTCGAGGCGAATATCATCGCGGAGCCGGCGAAGCGAGACACGGCCGCCGCTGCGGCCTTGGCTACGGCGCTCGTGCGGGCGCGTGATCCGCAGGGTGTGCTCGCGCTTTTTCCCGCAGATGCGTTGATCAAGGACAACGCGACGCTCGCCCGTCAGGTGAGCGCGGCGCTGCGGCGGGCGGCGACTTCACCGGCCTTGCTAACGTTTGCGATCAAGCCTGACCATGCGGCCACGGGTTTTGGCTATCTCGAGTTGGGCGAGGCCGCCGGTGACGGCTTCCGCAAGGTGAAGCGTTTCGTGGAAAAACCCGATGCGGCGACGGCGGCGCGTTATGTCGAGAGCGGGCACTACGCTTGGAATGCGGGGATGTTTTTCTGGAGTGCAGCGGCATTTTTGGCCGAGGCGGATAAACACACGCCGATGCTGGCGGGTTTCATCCGCGAGTTTCCCGCGGGTGATCCGACGGCGTTTTTGGCGGCGAAATTTCCAACGCTGGAGCCGAAGGTTTCCGTGGACTACGCGATCATGGAAAAGGCGGTCGCGGTCGAGACGATGCTGGCGGAGTTCGACTGGGACGATGTCGGGCTCTGGACGGCGTTGCCGAAACATCTACCCCGAGATGCGGCGCGCAATGCCGTGCGGGGTTCCGTGGTGACGGTGAACGCAGAGCACAACATCGCGGTGAGCAACGGTCGGACGATCGCGCTCGTCGGGGTCAATGATTTGGTCGTCGTCGAAACCGCCGATGCGATTCTCGTGTGTCACCGTGATGCGGTGCAGGATATCAAGAAATTGATGCCACAGTTGCCGAAGCCATTGCTGTGATGCGCGGTTCGGGCGGGGAGTAAACTGCTCGAATTACGCCGCCGCGATCAGTCTCAGCTATTGAGCAACGTCGCAGCGAGCTGGTTGTGCTGCTCGATAATGACGGGGAGATCGACGGTCGTAAGTTGGCCGTCGCGGGCGACGATGCGGCCGTTGATCACGCTCAGGGCGACTTGCGCGGGCGTGCAGAAGACGAGGGCGGCGACGGGGTCGTGAAGCGCGCCGGCGAAATTGGGATTCGCTAGATCAAAGGCGATGAAGTCTGCCGCCATGCCCGGAGCGAGGACGCCGATGTCGTCGCGGTTGAGGACGGCAGCGCCGCCGCGCGTGGCGAGCGTGAGCGCGTCGCGCGCGGTCATCGCGGCTGGGCCGAAACCGACGCGTTGGAGTAACATGGCTTGGCGGGCTTCGCCGAGCAGATGCGCGCTGTCATTGGATGCGGAGCCATCGACGCCGAGGCCGACGGAAACGCCGAGCTTGGTCATTTTGCAGATGGGCGCGATGCCGGAAGCCAGGCGCATGTTGGAGCATGGGCAATGCGCGACGCCGGTACCGGTGCGGGCGAAGAGGTCGATGCCGTGGTCGTCGAGTTGGACGCAGTGCGCGTGCCAGACGTCGCGGCCGACCCAGCCGAGTTCTTCGGCGTATTCGGCGGGCGTGCGATTAAATTTCTCGCGCGAGTAGGCGACGTCGTTCGCGTTTTCGGCGAGGTGCGTGTGCAGGGAAACGCCGTGGGTGCGTGCGAGTGCGGCCGATTCGCGCATGAGATCCCGACTCACGGAAAACGGCGAACACGGGGCGACGACGATACGTTGCATCGCGTAGCGGGAGGCGTCGTGGTGGGTCTCGATGAGGCGTTGGGTGTCGCGCAGGATGGAGGCTTCGTTTTCGACGAGGCTATCGGGTGGTAGGCCGCCGGCGCTACGGCCAACGCTCATGCTGCCCCGGCTGGCGTGGAAACGCAGACCGATGCGAGTGGCGGATTCGATCGTGTCATCGAGGCGCGCGCCGTTGGGGTATAGATAAAGGTGATCGGAAGAAGTGGTGCAGCCGGAGAGAATGAGTTCGGCCATCGCGGTGAGGGCGGAGACGCGGATCATCTCGGGCGTGAGCCGGGCCCAGATGGGGTAAAGGGTTTCGAGCCAGCCGAAGAGTTCCACATCCTGCGCGGCGGGGACGGCGCGGGTGAGGCTCTGATACATGTGGTGATGTGTGTTGATCAGGCCGGGGAGGACGATGTGTCCGCGGAGGTCCATGATCTCGTCGGCGCTCGCAGGTAGTGTCGCGGTGGGGCCGACCGCCACGATGCGGTTGTCCTCGATGTAGAGGCCGGCGTCGCGGAGCTCGCGGCGGGCGTCGTCCATGGTGACGAGGACCGCGGCGTTTTTGACGAGGAGAGTTTTAGGACGCATGGGTGGTGGCGAGCGTAGCGAGTTGCGCGAAATAGTTTTGCTTAGTGGCGGCGGAGAGATCGGCGACCTCAAAACCGTTGCGGGCGATTTGGATCAACGTGGCGCGGCTGAGGCCGGCTTCCGTGGCCAGGGCGAAGTAGTCGTCGTTGAGCTGATTGCCGAAAAGCATGGGGTCATCGGTGCTGACCGTGCAGCGAATGCCGGCGTCGAGAAAACGTTGGATCGGGTGCTCGCGCATCGACGGCACGGCGCGGAGTTTGACGTTACTGATCGGCGTCATGTCGAGTGTGACATCGCGTTCGCGGAGTAGGGCGAGCGTGGCGGGATCATTAAGGGCGCCGAGGCCGTGTTGGACGCGGCGGGTGCCGAGAAATTCGACGGCGCGACGGACGTCGGAGGCAGGAGAAAATTCGCCGGCGTGAGCTTTGGTGGTTTTGCCGAGCGCGCGTACGCGGGACCAGACCTCGGCGCTCCAAGGTTGAAATTCTGGGCTTTCAAAGCCGTGTAAATCGACGCCAGCAACTTCGTCCCAAGTGATAGCCTCATCGACGACGCGCACCAGCGGGCCGGCGTAGTGATCGCGAAACATCCCGAGGTAGAGCCGCAGCTCGAGGCCGGCTGGTTTGGCCGCGTGAATGGCGCGGGCGATCTCGCGGAAGGGAGTCGCGCCGATGCGCTCGGCGGTCCCGAGATGGAAACTGCATTCGAGATAAACACAGTTTTGCGCGACCACATCAGCGAAGACACGGCGGCAGCTCTCGTAATAATTTTCCGGCGAGACGAACCACTTGAAAAAACAGGAATCGAACTGCTCTTGAAACAGCGCGAAGCCGTCGAATCGATAATCCGGGTGCCAATACGGCGGCGGCGCGGCGAACGCCACGGGGTCGATGCGCCGCGCGAGTTCGATGGGCAACGAGCCTTCTAGATGGAGATGCGTCTCGGTCTTGGGGAGGTTCGCGATGAAGGCGCGGAGCTCGGCGGGAGAAGTCATGGGAAGAGTTTCATTGTGGAACGCGGCGTCCGGCGCAAGCTACGGGCACGTTCTCTGCTTAGTGTGGAGTTTATCTTATGCAGCCTCCCCGTTTGCTGAAACATCAACCTCCGGTCATCGTGGCCGGCATTGCCATCGCCAAACGCCGTCCGGCGCGCCCGAGCCACGATTGCACGCTCATCCTCGGCGCGATTCCCCAAGAATCGGAATTAGTCGAGTGGGCGATGACCGCTAAGAAACACCGCCAACTCGCCGGATTTCCTTACGTCACGGGCCGCTTGCACGGCCAAAAAGTGATCCTTGCGGTCACCGGCATCGGCAAAACCTGCGCGACGATGCTCACGACCCTCTTCGTCGAAAAATTCCGCCCGCGCGAAGTCCTCATGACGGGCACCGCTTCGCGCATCAACCCCGCCATCCGCAACGGCGACGTGATCGTCGGCGAAATCACGTGCAACCACGACTTCGGTTCCTTCGCGCAGAGTGACGTCATGGAATATTTCGCCGCCGAAGGTCCGCTCGGCGATGCGATGCCGATGGTTTTCCCCGGTGACGCGCGCCTCATGACGGCCGCGAAACGCGCGATCCGCACGCACGTGCCCGAGACGGCGAGCCAGCACATGCCTTCGTATATTCCCTTGGTGCGTCCCGGTCGTATCACTTCCGGTGACCAATTTGGTATCACCGCAGCGCGGATCGCCGACATCCGCGCGCAGCTGAATCCCGATCTCATGGAAATGGAAAGCGGTTCAGTGGCACAGGTGTGTTGGTACTCGCGCACGCCGTTCCTGTGCATCCGCAGCGGAAGCAACCGCACGCAGAATTCGCCCGACAACGACTACCGCAAGCTCTCGCCCTTTGCCTCGCGCCAGGCCGCGTTGTTCACCGTCTCGCTCGTGCAGCAACTCGGGGCCTAAACACGTATGAAATTTTTCACCCGCGGCGATGTGGACGGATTCTGCGCCATCGCGCTGGACAACGTCGTCCAACTGCTCCTCGTCCCATCGCTCTGTCTCGGCGTGGCGGGCTTTCCGCCAGCGCTTGTGTATGGACGTATATTACCCGGCATCGCCGTTTCGTACCTCGCGGGTAATCTCTTCTACGCTTGGCAGGCGCACCGACTCGCCAAAAAAGAAAGCCGCAGCGATGTGTGCGCGCTGCCTTTCGGTTTAAACACGCCTACGTTTATCGCCTTTGTGTTTCTCGTGATGGTGCCGGCGAAACAAATCGCGCGCGCCCAAGGTGCGGCTGATCCTGACACGATCGCTTGGCAGGCGGGGTTGGTGGCGTGCATCGGCTCGGGGTTGATTGAATTTTTCGGCGCGTTTATCGCCGAACGCGTGCGCCGCATGACGCCACGGGCGGCCTTGTTGGCTGCGCTCTCGGGTGCGGGTTTGGCTTTTCTCTCGTTGAATTTCTTGATCACGACCTTCTCTCATCCGCTGGTGGGATTCGTCACGCTCGGGCTCGTGTTGTTGTTTTATTTTGGTGGCGTGAAACCCAAATGGGGCATTCCTGCGGCCTTGGTGGTGTTGCTCGTCGGCACGGCCTTGTCGTGGGCGACGGGACTCGCGCCGAATGGACCGCGGCCGACGGATTCGCTTGGCTGGTATCCGCCGTTGTTGGTCATCGGTGAGGTGGGGCGCGGCCTTCTGAGCGGCCAATTTTGGCCTTATCTGCCCGTGGTGATTCCTCTCGGGTTGCTCAATCTTTTGGCCTCTTTGCAATGCATCGAGTCGGCGGCGGCCGCGGGGGATAATTATTCGGCGCGGTCGTCGTTGCTGGTGAATGGCGGTTCGACGCTGTTGGCCGCGTGTTTTGGTTCGCCGTTTCCGACCTCGATTTACATCGGGCATCCGGCGTGGAAATTGATGGGCGCGCGGGCGGGATATTCGACGTTGAACGGGATTTTTATCACGGCGATCTGCCTGACAGGCTCCATGGCGCTGGCCGCTTGGGCGGTGCCGGCGGATGCGGGTTTGGCGATCATCGTGTGGATTGGCGTGGTGATTATGGTGCAGTCCTTCGAGGCGACGCCCGTGCGGCACTGGCCGGCGGTGGTGTTGGGGATCGCGCCGGTGCTGCTGATGTGGGTGACGTTCTTGGTGAAAAACACACTGCGCGTCGCCAGCTACGGCACGGGCGCGGGCCAGGCGTATGGGCCGGCCTTGGTGGAGGCGTTTCATGCTTCGGGGACGGTGATCGAAGGCCTTTTCGCGGTGGAGCAGGGGGCGTTTTATTGCTCGATCGTACTCGCAGCGGTGACGGTGTTTATCATCGAGAAGCAATGGCTGCGGGCGGCGTGCTGGTCGTTTGGGGCCGCGGGTCTGAGTTGGTTGGGGCTGTTGCACTCGTGGCGATTCTCGACGTCGGATACTGTGAGCGCGCTGCCTTTGCTGGAGCAGTTGGCTCAGGGGGTGACGCCGACGGGTGGGTTGTTTCCGGCGGCGAATTACGCTTTGGGCTACGCGGGGATGGGCGTGGTGTTGCTGTTGGCGCGGTGGTTTACCGAGCCGGAGCCTAAAGCGACGTCACCGGCGGCTTGAGTAGGACCGGCGGAGCGGAATAGGAGTTTTGAAATTCCCGTTGACGCTGTCCGTTGGCGCCCTTTGCTCTGGCCCTTCGTAGAGACGGCAAGATAGCTCAGTTGGTAGAGCAGTTGACTGAAAATCAACGTGTCCCCGGTTCGATTCCGGGTCTTGCCACCACTTTGACCCCGAAGATTTTAAACGAGTCTTCGGGGTTCTTTTTTGCCTACTTCCGACGTCTCGCGGCCAAGTCCAGTCGCGGTGGTTGGAGGTGCGGCGGGTGGTCTAGAAACCGGTGGCGACGTTTCCAATGCGTCGTTTTTCACTGGCAAATATGGTGTTTTGAGTAAGGTGATTGCGCGTCGCCCCCGTTTTGGGGATGTCACATCCCTTTTTATCAACCCAATACAACTATGAGTCTTCCTCTCACGCTCGCCCTGCTTGGCAAAAGTTCATTTCTGCCGTCTTGGGTCTTCATGGTCTTGCTCGTGCTGGTCATGATTTTCTCCGTGTACGCGCAGATCCGGGTTTCGACGGTTTATAACAAAAACGCCCAGATCCCGTCCCGCGGTCGCATCACCGGGCGCGAAGCTGCCGAGGCTGTCATGGCGCGCGCCGGCATCACCGATGTCGAGATCGCGGCCACCGAAGGGCACCTCACGGATCACTACGATCCGATTAACAAGCGCCTCGTGCTTTCTGAAGAAAACTACAATGGCACGAGCCTCGCCGCCCTCGGCGTAGCTGCGCACGAAGCGGGCCACGCCATCCAGCACAAAATTGGCTACTCCATGCTGCATTTCCGCATGGCCTTGGTGCCGGCGACGAACTTTGTCTCACGGGCCTTGCCGATTGTGATGTTTGCGGGGTTTTTCATGGCGCGCGGTCTTTCCGGCATGTTGCTCGATATCGCGATCCTGTGCTATGCGGTGTTGACGGTGTTTCAACTGGTGACGCTGCCCGTCGAATTTGACGCCAGTCGCCGCGCCAAGGTCGAGCTCGTGGGCTTAGGGATAGTGGACCGCGATGAAATGCCCGGCGTGACCGCTACCCTCAACGCCGCCGCGCTGACTTACGTGGCCGCCTTCGTGAGCTCGTTGCTGTATTTGCTCTATTTACTCAACTCGCGCCGCGATTAATGCGAACCGCGCCGCATTTCTAATCGAGCCAAGGCCGACTTGTGCTTCCCCGGGATTAACGGACACGCGTTGGGCGTGTTCAGCTCATTAAGTCCTTTCCTTGGGCTCAACTCGCCTCCGTCAAATCGGGGTGCGGGCGGGTGGGGTTGGGGTGCCCAATTCTTAGTCATCCGGGGCAGGTCAAAATTCGCCGGCGAGCACCACCACGTCCGCTGTTACCTCGGGCAATTTCACTTGCCGCAACTCGCGGTGAAGATCGCTCAAAACACGGCTGCGCATGTCTCGATCAACCGGACGCTCTATTTTTTCGGGCTTCGCTTCGGCGAAGCCAAACGCGTCTTGGTGGTTGCTATCAGGCGTCGTGCGTCGTCCCGCAGCGGCTTGGTTTGTTGGATCATTTCTTTCTCCCAGATGGCGGTGATTTTTTCCGGTACACCGGCGTAAGCTGCGGCGGCGTTCCAACCGCCGAGCGTTGCCGCCTCAACTTCTTCATAGATTGTTCGCGCGGCCCGAGCCGGAATGCCGCCGGTCTCTGCGAGTCGGGTCAGTTGCTCGAAACGGGTGGGGATTTCGGGGCTTCCCAGCCATGTCAGCGCAATTAGGACATTGGCGACATTCGGATTGAGGTCGTAGGCCGGCGAGAGGGTCCATGTTCGTTCGGTTTCATTGTAGAGAAACGCGTGATTGCGACCGTGGTCGTCCCGATTGGTGGTGAGCAGATTGAAGACGGCGCG
>CANFSZ010000016.1 GCA_947449835.1 Opitutia bacterium | reverse complement strand
ATGGCGAAAAAATCACCACCCTCGATGGCAAGAAACGCACGCTCAACAGCTCGATGTTGGTCATCGCCGATGGGGCCAAACCGGTCGTCATCGCGGGTATCATGGGCGGAGAAAACTCCGGCGTCACCGCTGAGACCACTGACCTCGTGATCGAGTGCGCGATTTTCAAACGCCAATCCATCCGCGCCACCTCGAAGCGCCTCGGGCTCACCTCCGATTCTGCCTATCGCTACGAGCGCGGCGTCGATGCGCACGCTGCCCAAGCCGCGGCAGGCCGCGCGATCGACCTCATTCTTGAGCTCGCCGGCGGTCAACTGGTCGGGCCGATGCACCAAGTTGGTGACACTACTCCGTGGCAACGTGAGATCACGCTGGCTCCGGCTTTTGTGCGCGAACGTCTCGGTTTCGATATCGCCGACGCCGATATGAAAAAAGCGCTCGAAGCCTTAAAACTGAAAGTCACTGAGCTCGGCGAAGTCACGCATCAGGCACCTGGCGCGCAAAGTATGAAGCGAAGCGAATGGCGTGTCACGGTCCCGAGTTGGCGTGACGACTTGGATCGCCCGATCGATCTGGTGGAAGAAATTCTGCGCGTCTACGGCACCGAGCGGATTCCGCCGACGCGGGTCACGGTGCCCGGGCTAGTGGGCGATGATGATCCGGTCGTGTTGTTCAATCGACGCGTCACCGATTACCTCGTTGGCCACGATTTCCATGAATGCGTAAATTACACGCTGCGTCCCGGCGCGGAAGTGAAGACATGGGTTGCTGAAACTGCAGTCGCGGAACTCGTGCTCGCGAATCCCTTTGTCGAGGACCAATCGCATCTGCGTCCCACACTCATCTCAGGTTTACTGGCTACGTTGAAATTGAATCAATCGCGCGGCGTTCCTGTTTCGCGTCTATGCGAAACCGGTCGTGTGTTTATCCAGAAAAATGGTCAGAATTTAGAGTGCGCCGCGGTCGGATTCATCGTGGCCGAAGACACGGAGCGGCGTTGGCGTCAGCGCGAAGCGTTTGATTTTTACGCTGCCAAACATCACGTCGTTTCGCTCGCTGGTTTAGCAGCGCTCGATCTTGAGCGGCAGCCCTTAGTCGCGGCCTCAGGCCTGCATTACGGCTGGCAAGAAGGGCAATCCGCTCTCGCTGGCGACCTGCAGCACGGTTGGACGGCAAGCTTTGGTTTGCTGAGCCTCGCGATGGCGAAGGCCTATGGAATCGAAGGTAAAGTTTACGCCGGTTTTTTTGCGATTCTACCCGAGAAACTCGTCGCCGCCTCGGCGGCGCGCAAACGCTACGCCGATTTCAGTCTCCAACCGGCCGCGCTGCGTGACCTCGCGTTGGTGGTTCCCGCCGTGACTGTGGCCAGCGAGGTGCAAAAAGCACTCGCCAAAGCTGCCCGCGCCGCCGTCGGCAACGCCTTCCATTTGGAAAGCGTCGCAGTGTTCGATGTTTATCAAGGAAAAGGTCTGCCCGAAGGCACTAAGAGTCTCGCCTTTTCACTCGTATTCCGGGCGCCCGATCGGACTCTCACCGACGACGAAGTGAATGCCGCGTTTAACAAAATCCACACCGACGTCGTTCAATCCACCGGTTTCAGCATTCGTAAGTGATCATGTCGCAACCTGCCGAACTTAATATCGACCGCGTCGCCGAGTTATCGCGACTCGCGCTCACGCCCGAGGAAAAGACCCGCTTTGCGGCCCAACTCGGGAGCATCCTTGGACACATCGAGCAACTGGCCAAAGTTGACGTCTCCGGCATCGAGCCCACCGCCCATGCTTTCCCGCTGAACAACGTTTGGGCTGCGGATGTCGCGCAACCCGGTCTCGCGGTCAGCGCGGCGCTCCTCAACGCGCCCGCGCAACGCGACCACATGATCGTGGTTCCGAAAGTCGTGGATTAACGCCGATGTCCGCTCCGCTTCATTTTCAAACCATCGCCGAACTCTCGGCGAAACTTGCTGCTGGCCAACTCTCTGCGGTCGAGCTCACGCAGGCAATCATCGCGCGGACGAAAGCCATTGAGCCGCGGGTGCATGCTTTTAATTCATTCGATGAACCGGCTGCGCTTGCCCTAGCGGCGGCCTCCGATACACGACGCAGCGCCGGCCAATCTAGTGGAGCGCTCGATGGCATTCCGGTTGGGTTGAAAGACGTGATTGCCGTCGCCGGGCAACCGCTCACGGCGTCGAGTAAGATGCTCGCGAATTTCGTTTCACCTTACGACGCGACGGTTACGCAAAAGCTGCAGCGTGCTGGCGCTGTCTTACACGGTCGACTCAACTGCGATGAGTTCGCGATGGGTTCCTCCACGGAAAATTCGGCCTTTGGCCCGAGCTCAAATCCCTGGGATCTCACGCGTACTCCAGGTGGATCTTCCGGCGGCAGCGCGGCGGCCCTCGCGGCCGGTGCAGCGGTCGCGACGCTCGGTTCCGATACGGGCGGATCGATTCGACAGCCCGCGGCGCTTTGTGGACTGGTTGGCCTCAAGCCCACCTACGGATTGATTTCGCGTTACGGTTTGATCGCTTATGCTTCGTCGCTCGACCAGATCGGGCCTTTTGCGCGTACCGTTGAAGACGCGGCTATTATGCTGGGCGCGATTGCCGGACATGACCCTCGAGATTCTACGTCATTTAAAACCGCGATTCCGGATTATCGCGCGGAGTTGAAAACACGTCGGAGCCCGTGGAAATTAGGTGTTCCGAAAGAATATTTTGGCGCCGGCTTGGATCCAGAAGTCGGTGCGGCAGTGGAAAAGGCGATCGCCTTCTATCGCTCACAGGGTTGTGAGATTCGCGAAATTTCTCTACCGCACACTCAATACTGTCTCGATACATACTACATCATCGCGACGGCCGAAGCCTCTTCGAATTTGGCCCGTTACGACGGCATCCGTTACGGTCACCGCACGAGCGCCGCGAAAGATCTGCTCGATGTTTACCAAAAATCGCGCGCCGAGGGTTTTGGTGACGAAGTGAAACGTCGCATTATTCTCGGCACCTACGTGCTGAGTTCGGGTTATTACGACGCTTATTATTTGCGGGCGCAAAAGGTGCGCACGCTCATTCGTCAGGATTTTCTGAACGCTTACCGCGAGGTCGACGCGCTGATTACGCCGACCTCTCCGATCCCAGCTTTTAAACTCGGCGAAAAATCGGCGGATCCATTGGCCATGTATCTCTGTGATATTTACACGATCGGCGTGAACCTTGCCGGTCTCCCTGCGCTCAGTCTGCCCTGTGGTTTTACCCAGAGTGGTTTGCCCATCGGATTGCAGCTCATCGGCCAGCCCTTCCGTGAGGCCGACCTCCTCGCGACCGCCCACTCCTACGAGCAGGCGCACGGCTGGAATACTCAATTTCCCTCACTGTGATAAACTACGAAGCCGTCATCGGTCTGGAGGTTCACGTTCAGATCAAAACTCATTCCAAAGTTTTCACGCGCGTCGGCGCGGGCTTTGGTCACGAGCCCAACACGCTGACCGATCCTGTCGTGCTCGCACTTCCCGGAACGTTGCCGGTGATGAATAAAGCGGCCCTCGATGCGATCATCAAAGCAGGTCTCCTTCTTGGCTGCGACATCGCGCCCGTCTGTAAATGGGATCGTAAACAATATTTTTATCCCGACTCGCCGAAAAACTATCAGATCTCGCAATACGATCAACCGATCTGTCTCGGCGGTTCGGTCGAAATCGAACTCCCCGGCGCGGCCCGCAACTTGATGGGTGAGCACAAAAAAATCCCGCTCACGCGCATTCACCTCGAGGAAGACGTGGGGAAACTGAACCACCACGCCACTGATTCTCTGGTCGACTATAACCGAGCCGGCACGCCGCTCATGGAGATTGTCTCCGAGCCGGCGATGCAAACGGCGGAGGAGGCGTTCGCCTACCTCACGTCGATCCGCAACACCATGATCTATGGCGGCATCTCCGATTGCGACATGGAGAAAGGCCAACTCCGTTGCGACGCCAACATCTCCATCCGGCCGGTCGGCGAGAAAAAACTCGGCACCAAGGTTGAGCTCAAAAATCTCAATTCGATTTCTTATGTGCGCGATGGCATCGCCCATGAAATCAAACGCCAACTCGCGGTCGTTGCCGCTGGCGGGAAACTTGTTCAAGAAACGCGCGACTACGACGGCGTCGCTGGCACCTCGCAATCGCTCCGCTCGAAAGAGATGGCGCACGATTACCGTTATTTTCCCGACCCTGACCTCATGCCGGTGCACGTCGACGAGGGCTGGAAAGCTGAATTGCGCCGCGCCTGTCCCGAGCTGCCATTCGATAAACAACGTCGGTTGATCGCGGACTATCAAATTCCCTACACGATTACGTCGGTCCTTATTCCGGATCGTGCGCTTAGCAATTTTTTTGAAGCGACCGCCCAGCTCGCGGGCATGGGTCGCTCGCAAGCCGTCGGGAATTGGATCACCAACGATCTTTTGCGCGAACTCGGCGCCGCGAAACTTCCGCTTTCGGCATCCAAAATTTCCGCCGCAAATCTCGCTGCGCTGATTCAACTCATTGACGCGGGTACGTTGCTCAACGCCGCCGCTAAAGAGGTGTTTGCGACGATGTTCGCGACTGGCGAGGCGCCAGTGGTAATCGTCGCGCGACTCGGCTTGGCCGCGGCGCCGACGGATACCGGCGAACTGGAGGCTTGGTGCCGTGAATCCATCGCGGCTAATGCGAAGGCGTTGGCGGAGTTCAAATCCGGCAAAGACAGCGCGATCAATGCCTTCAAAGGCCCGATCATGAAAGCCGCCAAGGGTAAGGCTAATCCGAAGCTGGTAGACGAAACGTTGCGCCGCTTATTGGCGGAGGCATAAAATTAAACCCCCGCCATTTATGGGCGGGGTTTTGCTTAAACGGTGCAGAGTTTCACGGCCGCACGAAGTGAGGTGAGCGGATCTCGCTTCGGGATAAATTCCTGAGCGACGAAACCCTTAAAGCCCGTGGCGGCGATCGCACGCATGATCGGAGGATAATACAACTCCTGTTGATCGCCTGGCTCAAATTCAGCGCGTCCAGGATTCCCGGCGGTGTGGTAATGGCCGATGTAGCGGTGGTTTTCCTGGATCGTGCGGATGACATCGCCCTCCATGATCTGCATGTGGTAAATATCGTAGAGGAGCTTGAACCGTTCCGAGTCCACGCGCTTCACGAGTTCGACGCCCCATGTGGTGTGATCGCACATGTAATCCTTGTGATTCACCTTTGAATTCAACAACTCCATGATGATGTTGACGCCACGCTTCTCGGCGACGCCGACAATTTGTTTCAGGCCGATGGCGCAATTTTCAAGACCCTGCTCGTCGCTGATTTTGCCCAGAGTTTTGTCGTTACGATTTCCGGAGAAAACAATGACGCTCGGGATGCCGGCATCGGCGCAGGCGTTGATGCGCTCGATCATCGTTGGGACGTATTTCGCGTGATTTTCGAGCCGGTTGAAACCGCTGGGAATCGACATTGTGCCGTTGGCGAGCGCGCAGGTGAGGCCGTATTTTTGGACCGTTGGCCAATCTTTTGGGTCGAGCAATTCGACGGATTCCAGGCCAATGTCTTTGGCCGCTTTGGCAAAGTCATCGAGCGGGATTTTGCTGTAACACCATTTGCAGACCGAGTGGCGAATCGGCGTTAGCGCCGTCGCACCAGGCGCAGGATTTTTTTCTTCGGCTCCGAGGGTGGGCCGGGTCAGGGTGGCGAGGGCGGCGGCTCCGGCGAAGGAGCGAAGGGCGTCACGGCGGGAGATGGGGAGGGGCATACGGTAAGGACAGCGCGAGGGGACAGGCGTTGGCAAGTGCGCAGCGAATCGGTGAAAGGACGCCGCACATGCGTTCCGCAAAAACGAAAAATCCAGTGCGGTTAGTTACCCGAACTGGATTTTTTTAAGGGCCATCAGATTGTGCAGATTTGTGTGCCTTTGACGAAAACAACCTCAGTGGCAGTGAGTCAACCGAGGTCGCAGATGAGCCCGGATTAACCGGGTCGAAGAACTAACGTGCCGTTTAGAGGACTTCAGGCATGGCCGCCGCGCGATTGGCTTCTGGCGCGCTGGTGCGGCTCGCGGTGGGCGCGGTACCGAAAAACTCGGCGATGTGGCTGACGTTGGTGAAGCCGAGTGCACGAAGTTTGTCTTCGACGGCGACGAGTGCGGCGTTCAATTCGAGGGCGGTCGCGGGATCGAGTTCGTCGACCGAGTTGGTGGCTTTGCTGACGATGTGGTAGTGTGGCGCATCATCGAGGCGGAGCGAGTAGAGCGCGGTGCCGTTGTGGAAGTAGGTCCGGCGCACGATGCCGATTTCTTCGAAAACCGCCATGCAGCGATAAACGGTGACGAGGTCGCAACCGTTTTTACCGAGGGCTTCGTGAATGGTTTCGATGCTCTCGGGTTGGCTGCGGCGGAACATCGCGGCCAAGATCGTAAGACGGGGTTGCGTAATTCGGAGGTGGGCGGCTTTGAGGCGCGCGGTCGCGGTCGCTACGGCGGTCTTGGCGTCGGTTTTAGCTAGCGCAGAGTTGGTTTCTGTAGAGGAGATCATGGGTTTCTAAAACATGTATAGTCATGTATGTGCATCATTGGCGAGTGCGGAGAACGCGTATTCCGATTTATAGGCATCTAGAGCTCGTCATTTTTGATTATAACTCAAAAGGCACAAGGGGGCTTCGACCAGAAGATTGCACCGGGCGGGTGGGTGTGCGTAATTTAGAGCTAATCATGCAAGACTTGGAGTTCGAAGAAATCGTCACGCTCATCTGCAAGGAAGATACGCGCTTTGATAAAAAGGCTTATGGTTTTGTGCGCCAAGGGCTTGATCACACGGTGAAGGAGCTCCGCAAAAAAGAAACATCGCGTGCCGAACGCTCGCGCCATGTCTCTGGTCCTGAGCTTTTGCAGGGCATCCGAGTATACGCGCTCGAGCAATACGGGCCACTGACGAAGACGGTGCTCAACGCGTGGGGGGTGAAACGTTGCCGTGATTTTGGCGACATCGTTTTCAGTCTCATCGAGTACAATGTTTTTTCCAAAACGGAGAATGACCGACCGGAAGATTTTTCGGATGTTTACACGTTTGATGAGGCTTTCGTGCGCCCGTTTCAGCCGACGAAACGTCGGGCGGTGAAGGCGGAATAATCCGAGCGGCGGGCGCGTTTTATAAACGCGCGTAAAGCGTTAGGGCTGAAGCCAGCGCCGCCGACCTTAGTAAATTTTATCTCCAATTTTGATGTCAAAATCCACTTCTTCACTGGCCGCGGACTTAAAACTTTTGGCGCCGTTTTGGCGTGAATCCGTTGAGCGCACGGTGTTGCCCAATGGGGTCACGTTGATCCTGAAGCCCGATCGTTCGGCTGCGCTGGCCTCGGTGCAGGTCTGGGTGAAAACGGGGAGTATTCACGAAGGCGATTACCTCGGCGCGGGGCTTTCGCATTATCTCGAACACATGTTGTTCAAGGGCACGACGCGGCGCGCGGGGCGGGAAATCTCCGCCGAGGTTCAGGCCCATGGTGGCTACATCAACGCTTACACGACGTTTGATCGCACGGTGTATTACATCGATTTGCCGAGCGAGCACACGGGCGTGGCGATCGATTTGCTGGCCGATGCCGTGCTGCAATCGACGCTGCCGGCCGACGAGGCGGCGAAGGAGAGGGAAGTCATTTTACGCGAGATCGCGATGACCAAGGACGATCCGGACAGTCGCCTCTGGGACGCGCTGTTTTCCACCGCTTTCCGTGAACATCCTTATCGGCAGCCGATCATTGGCCATCAGGACGTTTTCTCAGCAGTCTCGCACGCAGATTTGCTCGCGTATTATCGCGCCCGCTATGTGCCCAACAATCTGGTCGTCGTCATCGTCGGCGATATCGATTTGGCGGCGACGCGGGCGGCTGTGGAACAACATTTTGGGACGGCCCCGCGCGTGCGTTTGGCGCCCGTGCTCGTGCCGCAAGAGTCAGGGCAGCTCGCGCCGCGAGCATTGCATCGCAACGAAAACGTCGAACTCACGCGCGGTGCACTGGCCTGGCCGATTCCCGGACTCACGCACGCGGATGCGCCCATGCTCGACTTGCTCGCCACGGTGCTCGGCGGTGGCGACAGCTCGGTGTTGTGGCAGGAAATCCGCGAAAAAACCGGACTGGTGCACTCGATCGACGCCTCAAGTTGGAATCCTGGTACGAGCGGACTTTTCTGCGTCGGCTTCACGGCGGATCCGGCGAAACGCGTTGCCGCTACGCGCGCGATAGCCGCGACGTTGGCGCGGTGCGCGGTGAAAGGTTTTACGCCGGCGCAGTTGCGCAAGGCGATGCGGCAAGTCGTCGTCGGCGAAATCAATACGCGTAAAACGATGAGCGGGCAGGCTTCGCGGCTCGGGGCGGCGGAAGTCGTCGTCGGCGACTTGGATTACAGTCGCGCGTATTTCGAGCGCTTGCGCGCGGTGACGCCCGCGGACTTGAAGCGCGTGTTGAAATCCTACCTGCAGCCGGCGCGGCTCACGTCGATTTCGTTGAACCCGATCGAGCCGGCGGCGGTGGCGATTGCGGCTGCACCGGCGCTCGCGACGCGGCCGGATTTTTCGGAAATCACCTTACCCAACGGGGCGCGTTTGTTGCTCCAGCCCGATGCGCATTTGCCGAATCTGCATCTGCGTCTCGCGGTCACGGGCGGGCCTTTGTTTGAAGTGGCGGCGCAACGTGGTGCGACCGCGCTCTTGGCGACTCTGCTCACGAAGGATGCGGGCCAGCGCACGGCCGCGCAGGTCGCTCAATTTATCGAGGAAGTCGGCGGTTCGTTTTATCCGCTCGCGGGAAACAATAGTCTCGGCGTCGCGGCCGAAGTGTTGCCACCTGATTTTGCGCGAGCGTTAGCCGTCATCGCGGATGCGGTGCTCGCGCCTAAGTTCAAGCCTGCGACGTTTAAGCTGGAGCAAGAAGCGCAGTTGGCGGGGCTCGCGCAGGACGCGGACGATGTGGTGACGGTGGCGCGCAAGCTCACGCGGCGGAAATTTTTCGGCGCGCATCCGTTGGCGCTGGATGCGAGCGGTGATGAAGCGGGCGTGAAAGCGCTGACGCCGGCGGCGATGCGCGCATTGCATCAGCGATTGTTTGTCGGGCCCAACGTGGTATTGGCCGTCGCGGGCGATTTTGATCCGAAGCAACTGGTGCCAAAATTAAAGGCGTTTCTAGCGAAGCTGCCACGCGGCGCGGCGCCGGAGATTCCCGAGGGACCGGCGCGGGGTGCGTTGCCGGCGGAGGTGGGTGATTTTGTGGAACAGCAACCGCGGGAGCAGGCGGTGGTGTTACAGGCTTTTCCCGGGCCGCGCGTGCATGCGCCGGATTATTTCGTCGGCGAAGTGGCGGACGAACTTTTCAGCGGGATGGCGTCGCGGTTATTTGAGCGCGTGCGCGAGGAAAAAGGGTTAGCATATTTTGTGCGCTCCGGACGTATCTTAGGTTTGGATACGGGAATGTTTTATTTTTTTGCGGGTACGCAACCGGGCAAGGAAGGCGAAGTGCTGGCCGAGATCGACGCCGAGATTACGCGCGTGCAGGCGGGCGGGGTCGAGGCGGTGGAGTTGCAGCGGTGTCAGGCGCGGCTGAAGGCGGGGCAGCGGGCGGCGATGCAGACCAATGGGTCGCGCGCGGCGCAGGCGAGTTTGAATGCGTTGCAAGGGCAGCCGATCAACGGGTGGCGCGAGTACGATGCTAAAATCGACGCGGTGAAGATCGCGGATCTGGCGGCCTTTGCGCGGGAGTATTTTCAGAAAACGCGGCGCACGCAGGTCGTGGTGCGGCCTTGAGCTGCGGGCTCAGGGCGCTTCGTAGACCTCGATCAGCAGAAGGCCGGTGGGAGAAGGGGGATTGGTGGCGTTGGCGGGCGTCGGGGCGGCGGCAGTTTGGATGCTGTAACCGGAGCCGCCGGCGGTGGCGGTAAACGCGCGGACTAGGGCGGCGTCGGCGCTGCCGGCTTTGAGCGAGAAAGCGCCGATGGCGGGGAAGGCGGCCGTGAGCGAGGGGCCGCTGCCGCCGGTGCTCCAGTTGTTGTTGGAGTCGAGATTCTGCGCGGTGCTTGAGAGGACGGTGAGGGTGGGGTCGGTCAGGGTGCCGGGCACGCCGAGGTCGGCGAGGCCGGGGCCGATCCCGCGGACGATGAGGGTGCGGGCTTGGTCGCCAGCGATCGTGATGCCGGCCGTGATGAGGTCGCCGGGATTACTCAGCCGGGCGAGCGTGGCGAGGTTGGTGAGACGGGTGGCGTTCTTGGAGACGTCGTAGACTTCGGCGATGACTTCGCCGGTGGTGCCGTTGATGCCGCGGAAGGTGGCGGTGTAGCCACCGGCGGGGAGACTGAGGAGGACGGCGCAATCGGCGGTACCAGCGGTGAGCGCGAAAGCGCCGACCGAGGCGGCGGCGGCGATGATGTTGGCGGAGTTGTTGGGGGCTTTATCCCAGCCCTCGTTGACGGCGAGCAGGGTATCAGCGTTGCCGGCGGGGCGGATTTCGAGGCGGGGGGCGGCCAAGACGCCGGTGAGGCCGAAGCCGGTGAGGCCAGGGCCGACGCCGCGGATGAGGAGGGTAGCGGGTTGGGTGCCGGTGAGATTAAAGCCGAAGGTGAGCGTGTCGCCGGCGGCGGCGAGTTTGAGGCGGGTGGAGAGGTTGGTGAGACGACCTGCGGTGGGGGCGGGGGTGCCGGCGACGCGGGCGTTGAGCCAGGCGAGGACGCGGGCGTTGGCGTCGGCGAGGAAATTTTGTTCGGCGTAGGCGACCCTGAGTTGAGCGGCGATGTCGGGGAGCCGGGATTTGTACGTGGCCGGTACCGCGGCGGCGAGGGCGGTGTCGGTGGGGATGGATTTGACGTAGTAATTGGAGTCGATGAAGCCGGCGTTTTTAACGGAGTTCCAGACGGTGGTGGCGTCGGCGGTGGTAAAGCTCGAGTTGGTGAGACTCAGGGCGCGGAAACGGCCGGGGTGGACTGGGGCGGCGACGTTGTTGATCACGGTGGAGGCGAGCCCGCGGCCGGCGAGGAGGGCGCTGTTGTCGCGGGCGGTGGTGGCGCCGGTGGTGGCGAGGGTGCTGTCGTTATCAGCGAGGATGAAGAGTTCTGGGATGCGTGAGACGACGGCTTGGGTTTCGATGCCGGCGGCGCAGTAGAGGACGGTGCCGCGAATCGGACGGGCGGGCGTGGCGTTGGCGAGGAGATCGGCATAGCGGACGGCGGTGTCGGCGCCGTCTGCGAGTCCGAGCAGAAAGATGGGGCGGGTGGCGGGGAGGAGCCCGTCGGTGGCAAATTTATTGAGGGCGGCGACGTGGTTGAGGGCGTCGGGGTTGGCGGCGAGCGTGGCTTGGCCGTTCCAGATTTGGGTGTTGCGGTTGACGCTGTTGAGGGCGGCGACGCCGTAGCCGGCGGTGACGAGTTCGCGGAGAAGCAGGGCGGATTCGGGTTGGTTGAACCAATCGGAAGCGCTGCCGCCGCTGTCGTGGAGTAGAAACACCAGGCCGATGGCGCCGGTGGGGATGTAGTACGAGAGGGTGCTGCTGACGGTGGTCGGCGTCGTGGAGCCTTGGGCGGTGAACGGTTGGGGATTGAACGCGGTCACGGTGACGGGTGTCCACGTGGGCGCTGTTTTATAGTTGGCGGTGAGGGTGACGGCGGAGTTGGGCAGGGTGATCTGGGTGTGGGCGAGTAAGGGCGTGACGGCGCCGTTGCCGAAGACGGAGGTGTCGCCGGTCCAACGATCGAAAACTTGGCCGGCGGCGGGTGTGGCGGCAAAAATATCAACGCGCGTACCGCCGGGGTAAGTGCCGCTGCCGTAGCCGCCGTTGACGGTGAGCAGTACGTTGGGCCCGCTGCCTTGCACGACGACAAAGGTGCGGACGGTAACGGGAAGTTGCAGAGCGGAGAAAGTGACGACGCAGGTGAGTTCTTTCACGCCGGCGTCGCCGGGAATAAACGTGATCTGGTTAGTGTTGGCGCCTGCGGTGATGCGGGAAGCCGTGCCAGTGATGGTCCAGCGAAACGTGCGGTCGGCGTTTTCAGCCGCGGGGAGCGTGGCGGTGCCCGTAGCTGTGGTCGCGGACGCAGCGATGGCTGGGGTCGTGATCGTGCCGGCTTTGGCGGGATCGACGACGGTGAGATCGGCGGTGGCGGTGAAAGGCTGGCTGCCGGTGACCGTTACGACGCAACTTAATTTAACCGTGCCGCCCGTGTCGGAGATGTAATTAATGGTAGCGCGCGTGAGGTCGGTGTCGGTGAAACGGCCCCCGTTGATGGACCAAAGGTACGTGGCGTTGTTTAAGTTTGCCGCGCCCCCGCCACCGCCCCCGCCGGGGTTGGGGATGACGACGGCCGCGGAGGATTCATCGCCGGCGAGAACAGCCATCGGCGCCACGATCCGTGGGTCAGTCGCCGTGGGTACATTTCCGCCCCCGCCCCCGCCCCCGCCGCCGCCCGCGCCCGCGCCACCTCCGCCTGTGGCCGGGAGGGTGATGGTGGTGCCATTGGGCAAGGTCACGGTGCCGTCGGCGTTGATTCTCGCCGTGGCGCCGTTGGGCAGGGTGACCGTGCCGTCGTTATTGATCACCACGCGACCGACGCCGGGGACGTTAACCGCATTTCCTCCCGCTTGGGCGAGGAGCGTGAAACTGAGGAGGGGCAACACGAGACAAAGCCCGAGCAGGCGTACGAAATAGGAGATTCTCATAGGGCGTAAGGCCAATCGCTGAGACGTAGCTATCTGTAACAGGTTACTCACAAATTACGGGAATCGTCTTAGGCTCAAAAACTTCGATTAAGCCAAGCCGCCAGATCGGCGTCGTCGAGGAGATTTTGGCCAAATTGGTAGTCGGGCGCGAGCAGTTGGGCGTAGCTGACGTCAGCGAAGCGCCGGCAATGCAGGAGAATGCGGGCGCGTTGACCAGGGGCGCGTACGAGGCGGCCGAGGGCTTGGTTAACTTTGGCCATGCCGGGAATCTGGTAGACGCGGCGAAATGCGGCTTCACGTCCGAGGTCGGCGTATTCCGCGAGGCGGGCGCGCTGGATGGCGTTAACCTCAGGGAGCGCGGGGCCGACGACCATCGCGTGGCTCAAGCGACCGCCGAGCAGATCGATGCTTTCGGCGAAACTGGAGCCGAGGACTAGAAAGAGCGCATCGGTGAGCGCGAGGGATTCTTCGACCCAGGCGGTCTGAGCGGCGAGGTCGGTGAGGCGAGGTTGGAGCGCGACGCGGAGGCTGGGGTGCGAGCGGGCGAGTTCGCGCGATAGGGTCTCGGCGTACGCGTAACTAGAAAAGAAAACGGCCACGCACCGTGCGTCGGCCGCGGCGTGCAACGCGGCGATGGTGGCGGCGGTGGTCGCGTGATGGCGGGTGCGCTCACGGAAAGACGTGTCCACGCGCAGGTCGTACGCGAGGTCGTAGGCCCCGGCGCGCCAAGGCGTGTGCGCGGTGAGGGAGACGATCGGGGGCGGCTCATGCGGCGTAGTCGATAACCCGATCGCATCGGCAAACGCATCGGTCGGACTCAAGGTAGCGCTGGCGAGGACGATGCCACCATAAGCACGGAGCGTTTCGCCAAGGGCGTCGGCGGCGTCGAGGCACGTGAAGGAAAGTTCGGCGGGGCGGGGCGACCACAGGAGTTTACGCAGCAGCGGATTGGCGAGCCACTCGGACAGGGTCGGCGTGGCCCAAAGAAGTTCGGCGAAATGTGGGCCGAGTGCGGCGGAATCGATCGGCTCTTGGGTGAGCGTCGTTGCGAGCGTCGCGAGGGTATCGGCGACGTCGGCCTCGAGTGCGGGATCGAGGACATCGGCGGCGGGGAGCGCGGAGAGAAGCAGCGTCCAACTTTCCCACGCGCGCAGGAGATTTTTCGAGGCGCGTAAGTGATCGAGTTCGGTGAGCAGCACGCGGGCGTCGGCGGCGTTGACGTGATGCGAATAAGCATCGGCGACGCGGGTCGGGAGGTTGTGCGCTTCATCGACCAAGAGCAGCGTGCGCGCGGGATCGAAGCCGGGTTGATTATAAAACAACGTGCGGTTGGAGGGCGCGAAGACGTAGTTGTAATCGCCGATCCAGACGTCGTTGAAGGCTAGGGCGGCGCGGGTGATTTCATAGGGACAGATGCGCGCGGCTTGGCCAGCGGCGCGGAGCGTGGGGAGGTCGCGGGCTTGGTTTTCTAAAAGATAAAAACGGGAGAGGCCGCTCGTGGACCAACGGCTTTCGAGTTCGGCTAGATACGCGCACGAATCGCGATGGCAGTGAAAGGTGTGATTGACGCAGTGTTCGGATTTATTGCGCACGTGCCAGATAGCGACTGGCGTGGTGGCTGCAGGGTTTGTGAGCACGGCGATAGAAGTTGTTCTCGCGGAGGGCGCGACTATTGGCGTCATCGCGGCGAGGGTGCGCACGACTTGAAGTTGGCCCGTGGATTTGCTCGTGAGATAAAGAATGCGGTCGAAGTGCCCGGTGCGGAGTTGGCCGAGGGCGAATTCGAGGAGGACGCCGGTTTTGCCGAAACCGGTCGGGGCTTCAAAGAGGATCGCGGGGTGGCGCTCGAAGGCGGCGGTGAGTTCGGCGGCGGTGGTTTCTTGGCCGGGACGCGGCGTGGTGAAGGCGGGACGGTAATGGAGTTGGCGGAGTCGCGCGCGGGCGCGGAGGCGGAGGTCGAGAAATTCGGTGAGCCGCTCGAGTTGAACGCGGACGAGATTTTCGTCGGCGGGATTGAGCGCGAGAGTTTGCGCGAGGCCGGAACCGGTTTCGACGAAGATGAGTTGGGCGCTCAGGGTGGCGCGGGCCGAGTCGAGGGCGCCGAGCCGGGCGAGCGCGACGTAGGTGGCGAGTTGGGCGAAATACGACGGGTAATCTCGCCGTAGCTCCGTTTCATCGGCGGGCAACGGGCGGGTGACGGTCTTAATCTCGCGTAGGGTGAGCGCCGGAGTTTGACGGAGGAGTTGGTCGATGCGGCCGTTAAGGGTAATCGTCCAGCCACGATGAAAAATGCGGCCTTCGATGGTGATTTCAAATTCGGCGGATGCACCGTGTTCGGCGGTGGCTTGGGTGCGGAGTTGTTGATGCCAGTAGGTGCCGAGTTGAGCGCGCCAGAGCCCTTGTGGGCCACCGGCATTATCGCGCGGGCCGAGGGTAAAATCGGAAAACTCGCCGACGCTCAGGCGAGCGGTGCGGGCGTCGAGGGAGTATTCCATGATGGTGGCGAGGGAGGCGGCGCGGGTTTAATCGAGCAGGATTTCCGTGTGGTTGCGCAGATAATTTTCTAAGTGGCGCGTGAGACGGGTGCAGGCTTCGAGCGGCGTAGTTTGGTTGGCGAGGGGTTGATTAAGAAGCTCGATCGCGAGCGGACGGTCGGTAGCCGAGAGCGTGGGAAACCAATGTTGTTTAATCGGGTAACCCTCATCGCGAGCGAAACAGTAGATGCTTTTGAAATAAACAATCTCCGCGCGGGCCTCGGAGCTGAACGCGGCCAATGCGGTGCGGAGCAGCGTCGCGACGGCGGCGCGGCTGTCTTCGTGTACGGGATTGCGCGCGATCAAGCTCGTAAACGTGCTCGCGAGACTGAGCGCGGTATAACTGCGTCCGATACCTGCGGGACGAGCCAGAAGGCGCACTTCCTTGATGAACCACGTTGAGCCTTGGTTGGAAGATTCGAGCGAGAGCGCGACTTCGTCGAAGAGATCGAGCGCGAGGTGATTGGACGCGTTTTTTTTGGGCAGACGTTGCAACGTGAGCAGGTTCCCGTGCTCGCCGGAAAATAGCGTGAACGTCTGAAACGCATCGGCGGGCGGCCGCTTCGATAGGACGAAGGCGTCGGTTTGGAGGAGACGGCCGGACATGGGCGTGGGCCCGCGCGCGGCGGAGGGGCCGCGGCGTGGGTGGAATCAGCGCGAGAGATCCGCGGCTTTGACCTGCGGCCAAGGCGGTACGACCGCGCCACCGGAGATCACCATTTTCATGCCTTCGCCGACGCTCATTGCGAGCTCGGTCACCTCACCACGTGGGAGCAGTAACAAAAATCCGCTGGTGGGATTCGGCGACGTGGGGACGAAAACGGTCCAAACTTCTTCGGCCGTTTTAGCCTGCGCTTCGCCTTGGGTTTTGCTCGTGAGAAAACCGATTGCCCAAACGCCGGGACGTGGAAATTGCACGAGCACGACTTGGTTGAAGAGGTTGCGGTTTTGCGTGCCGAAGGTATCGACGATTTGTTTGACGGTATTGTAGACGGCGTTGACGCCCGGGATGCTGAGCATGAAGCGCTCGCCGATGGAGACGAAGTATTTGCCGAAAACGTAGCGCGAGACGTAGCCGAGACCTGTGACGAGGATGATCACCAGTAGCGTGGCGAGGATGTCCCACAGAATCGTGAGGCTAGGGCGGTCGCGAAACGTTTCCGGTACGAAGAAAAAGAACAGCGGCCGAAAGGTGCCGCCGACGAAATTAATGATGTTGGTGAAGGCCCAGACGGTGACGATCAACGGCGCGAGGAGCAGCGCGCCCGAGATGAAGGCGTTGCGCAACGTGACGAATCGGGACTGCGGGGCGAGGTGAGGAGAGCTGTTCGTTGCGGTCATAACGGTAAGGAATTTTTAGCGACACAGGGCGAAGCCGGGAGAGATTTTATGGTGAGTTAAAATTTTCAACGCGCGGGCTTCGGCGCGACGCATGATGCGTTTTTTCGCTGGTTGGAGGTCGTCGTAGCCAGCGAGGTGGAGCCAACCGTGTACGACGTAGAGGAGCAGTTCGGTGGCGAAGTCGTGGCCGTTTTGTTTGGCGTAGGTTTGGGCGGTGTCCACGGAGACGCAGATTTCGCCGGCAACGCCGTGGGCGGGTTCGCCCTCGAAGGTGATGACATCGGTCGTCGTCGGATCGGCGAGGAAGTCGGCGTGGAGTTGGGCGAGAGCGAGATCGTCGAGAAAGACGATGGAAAGTTCGCCGGCAGGAACGCCGCCGAGAAACTCCGCGGCGTGCGCGTCGAGGGTGGCGATGACGCGTTTGAGGTGAGCTCGCGTGAAGCGCAGGCGTGGGTAACGGTTGGAAATCGCAGTTTCGCGGCTGAAAGGGGCGGGCGGCATCGGTCAGGCTTTGGCGGCGGCGAGCGCGGCGGTTTCGGTCCCTGCGGCCGGATAGGCGACGCGGGCGTGGAGCATGTTGAGCAGCGTGAATTGAAAACTGTTTTTGATGCGGGCGATGTCTTCGAAGGTGAGCGGGGCTTCGTCGAGTTGTTTGTCGGCGATGCGATCCAGGACGATTTTGTCGATGAGGGCGGTGAGTTGCGCGGCGTCGGCGGCGCGGAGTGAACGCGAGGCCGCTTCTACGCCATCGGCTAGGGCGATGACGGCACTCTCTTTGAATTGGGGTCGCGGGCCGTCGTAGCGGAAAGGGGCGTCCGAGATCGATGGAGCTTCGGTTTGAAGCGGGCTTTGAGGCGCGGTCGAGAGCGGCAACGGTGAGCGGGAGTGGCTACGCGCTTGTTCGTAAAAATAGCGGACGAGGGTGGTGCCGTGGTGTTGGCGGATGACATCGATCACGGCGCGGGGGAGGCCGTGGCGGACGGCGAGTTCGACGCCATCGGTGACGTGGCGCTTGATGATTTGAGCAGATTCAACCGGGTCGTGTTCGTCGTGGGGGTTGTGACGGTTGCGTTGGTTTTCGGTGAAGTACGAAGGGTGCGCGGTCTTGCCGATGTCGTGAAAAAGGGCGCAGACGCGGGCGAGGAGAGGATTGGCGCCGATGGCGTTGGAGGCGTTTTCGGCGAGTTGAGCGACGACGAGAGAGTGGTGGTAAGTGCCGGGCGCCTCGAGCTGCATGCGGCGCAGCAAGGGGTGGTTGTAATCAGTGAGTTCGAGCAGCGTGATGTCGGTGGTGCGCTTAAAAAGAGACTCGAGCACGGGAAGGAGCCCGACGACCGCGACGCCGGTAAACAGACCGGTTACAACACCCGCAGCCATCTGACGGGCGAGGGTGTCGAGGGGCGTTTGGTCAGCGAAGGCGATGAGCGCCGCGAAGACGGCGACGGTGAGTCCCCCCGCGGCCGCCGAGCGCACGACGCGGCCGCGGCGGCGCGCATCGCGGCAGAAGAAAATGGCGACGAGAGAAGCAAGGAAAGTGAGAACGAGCAGATCAAGGCGGTTACCATAGATCACGCCGGTGAAAATCGAGATGAGCAGCGCCATAAAGATGGCGGAGCCGGCGTCGATCAGGATCGCGACGATGAGCGGAGCAAAGGCGGTGGGGGCGACGTACGGGAGCGTCGAGGCCCAGGAGCCGTCGCGGACAAAAAAATCGGCGCCGCCTAGGGTGTAGACGAGGCGGACGAGGCCGAGATTGAGGATGACTACAAGAGCGAGGAGGCCGAGGCGGACGTTGCTGCGCAGCGTTTCGGCGTCCTCGATGCGGATGTAAATGATCGAGGCCAGAACCATCGCGAGCACGAGAAGCACGCGGCCAAAAAGCGCGAGGCCTTCGTTGAGCTCAGTGTCTGCGTGTTCGACGAGGTAGCGCCGATGAGCGTCGAACATCTCGTATTGGCTGGGGGAAACACGTTCGCCGGCTTCGATGATTGTCTGGCCGCGCGCGACGCTCACGGTGACGGGTTGCACGGCGCGAACGGCTTCGGCTTCCCGCTGCTGGGTGGCCGCGCGGTCGAAGACGACATTCGCTGTGACGCCGTTGCGGAAAAAGCGAAAGAGGGCTTGGGCCGAGGGGCGTGGCACGCCGTCGGTCGCGAGGCTCACGCGTAAAATCGTGAGCGCTTCTTCCAGCGAGTGGACGGGGCGCGGTGCGGGGGCGCTACCGGGAGTGGATATTTGAAAAACAGTGACGCCGCCCAACGCGTTGGTGCCGAGCGCGGCGTCGTGCACGCCCTCGGCGTAGAGTTCGCGCAGGACATTGAGGCCGGTCTCGAAAATCGCGGCGCGAGTTTTGGCGTCGCCGGCGGCGAGGAGGGCGGTGACGTCTTCGGCGGTCGTGGTGTAAGTGCCGCGGGCGTTAAAATCAGCGGAGATTTGGGCGAGTTCGGCGCGGGGGCGGTTCAGCGGCGTAGGGCCGGCGGGATGCGTGAGCTCATACGTCGCGAGTCGCACGAGGAGGTCGCGCGCGGCCGCGTCAAAGGTGCCAAGCGCTTCAAAATCGAGTCGATAAATAGGCGGCACGCGGTCGAGAAATTGTTCACGCGCGGTGCGGGTTTTCTCCTCGCTGACGTACGTGAATGGCGCGGCGGCGATGACGCGGACGGTGGCCGTCTGCCCGGGTTGAACCGGAAGGCGGAGCGACGTCATTCCCGCGGAACTGATGAGTACGATGGCCGCGACGGTGACGATGAAGATCAGGGCTGCGACCAACCGGCTGCGTTCCATGAACTCCAGCGCGGGCGAATACGCGGAAGACGTCGCGGGCCGGCGGGCGCTGAGGCCGCCGACGAGAAGTTTCCACTGGTTTTTGACGGACATTAAAAGAAAGGGCGGGCGTCAACGCGGCGCGACGGGGCTGTCTTCACTCCCGATGGGGTTGCGGTAGGATTCGTAGGCTTCGATGATTTTGAGCACGAGCGGATGGCGAACGACATCGCTGCCGCTGAACGTGTGAAAATCGATGCCGGGGATGTTTTGGAGAATGCGGCGAACCTCTAGCAGGCCACTTTGTTTGGAGCGCGGCAGATCGATCTGGGTGATGTCGCCGGTGACGACCATGCGCGATTCTTCGCCGAGGCGGGTGAGAAACATCATCATCTGCTCCGGCGTGGTGTTTTGCGCTTCGTCGAGGACGATGAAGGCGTTGGAGAGCGTGCGACCGCGCATGTAGGCAAGCGGGGCGATTTCAATGACGCCTTTCTCGGTGAGGCGCGTGATGTCGGCTGCATCGAGCATGTCGTGCAAGGCGTCGTACAACGGGCGCAAGTACGGGAGAATTTTTTCCTCGAGGTCACCCGGCAGGAAACCGAGCGCTTCGCCTGCTTCGACGGCGGGGCGGGTGAGGATGATGCGTTGAACTTCGTTTTTCAGCAGCGCCGAGACGGCGGCGGCCATCGCGAGGTAAGTTTTGCCCGTGCCGGCGGGGCCGATGCCGAAGACCACTGGGTTTTTCAGGATCGATTGGAGATAGAGTTTTTGGCCGAGCGTTTTAGGCACGATCGTCTTGCGGTTGGTCGCGATGACCAGCGGAGCCGCGTAAAGGGCTTTGAGATTGGCGCCCTCGCCGCGAGCGAAGGTTTCCAAGATGCGAATGTAATCCGGCGTGCGAATGGCGAGGCCTTGGCCGCGGGCGGCGTGGAGAAAGTTAAAAAAATCGACGGCGAGGGCGACTGATTCCGCGGCGGGGCGGGGCGCAGGTTTTCCTGGGACCGGCTGGGCGGGCTCGATTTTGAGCCAGTCGTCGCGCGTGATCAGACGCACGTGCAGCGAAACCTCGGCGAGGCTAAGGTTCTCATCGGTTCCGGCGTACAGGCTGCTGAGGTGGCGGGCGCTGGGGAAATGTAGGGTCTTGGACGTCACTTCAGGAAGAAATTAAACGGTAATCGTTGGCACCGCTGCGGCGAAACGCTCCCAAATCACGTCCAGCGATTGCGGCAGAATGCGCGTCTGGCCGAGTACGGGCATGAAATTGTTATCGCCCGACCAACGTGGCACCAGATGGCCGTGGAGATGGGCGATGCTGCCCCCGGCGGCGGAGCCGAGGTTGAAGCCGACGTTGATGCCGTCGGGCTTGAGCACGGCTTTGAGCAATTTTTGGCCGAAAACGATCTCCTCCATCAAATCGGCGCGCTCCGCAGCGGTGAGTTCCAGCAGGTCGCCGACTTCGCGAAAGGGGACGGCGAGCAGATGGCCTGGATTATACGGAAAACGGTTGAGGATTAAGTATGAAAGCGGCGAGCGGTGCACGATGAGCGCCGCCCGGTCGTCGCCTTGCGCCGGCAGTTCCGTAAATGGACGATTCAGGGCGGCAGGATAACGCGGCGCCTCGATGTATTCCATGCGCCAGTAAGGATGGAGCTGCTGTGGATTCAAAGGATGGTTAGTTCATCGCGGCTTTAACCCAATGTCAAAGCCGCGGGCCCCAAGTTTTGGACTTGATATGACGAACGTCATTTTAAACGCTGCGGCTCGTTTAACATGCGTTATCCCCCTGAACATAAACTCTTCACCCGTCGCCGCATCGTGGCGGCGGCGAGCGCGGCGTTTCGGGAGCGCGGCGTGGAAAACACCGGACTCGACGAAGTGATGCGTCGCGCGGGGCTCACGCATGGCGGATTTTACGCGCATTTTAACGACAAGGCTCAACTCGTGACTGAGGCCTGCGCGGATGCGTTTGACGCAGCGGTGGTGAATCTCGACCGCATCGCGGCGCAACCGACTGCGGCCAAACGGGCGCGGTTATTGATTGATAGTTATCTGTCCGCGCGGCACCGCGATAATCGCGGGTCGGGTTGCCTGGTCGTCGCCGTGGGCGCGGACATGGCGCGGCTCGATGCGGCTGGGCGTTCGGGTTATGCGCGGGGTTTTGCGCGGCATATCGATCGCTTGTGTGTGGCGTTGCAGTTGGCGCGTGATGCGGAACGTAACCGCGATCGGGTGACGCATCTCATGAGTTCGCTCGTGGGCGCGTTGTTGTTTGCGCGCGCAGCGGAGACACTCGAGCGCAGCGAAGCGCTATTGATTTCGGCGCGGCGGATGTTGCGCGCGGAATTTTGCCAACGTTGATTTTTTATATGAACACACCTCAAAACAAACGTCGTCGGGTCGTTATCACGGGTTTGGGCGCAGTAACGCCGGTCGGTAACTCCGTCGCGGCCACGTGGGACGCTCTGCAGGCTGGCCGCAGCGGTATTGGAAAAATCACGCGCTTCGACGCGACCGCCTGCACCGCGCAGATCGCCGGCGAAGTGAAGGACTACGATCCCACCAAGCTCATCGCGACGCCGGTGCATCCTCGCGGTGCGACAGGCGAAGCCGTCACCGCGGCGCTCTCGCCGAAGGAAATGAAAAAGCTCGGACGTTTCACGCACCTCGGACTTGGCGCGGGCCTTGAGGCTTATGTTGATTCCGGTCTCGACGCTGTGCGCGCGACGATGAAACCCGAGCGCCTCGCGATCAACATGGGCGTCGGCCTCGGTGGTCTGCCCGAAATCGAAGCGATGCACGACACGTGGAAAACCGGTGGTTTTCGCAAAATTTCGCCGTTCTTTATTTTGCAGGTAGCTCCCAATATTCTCTCGGGCCAACTGGCGATTCTGCTCGATGCTCGCGGGCCCAATATGAGCAACACCGCGGCCTGCGCCACAAGCGGTCACTCGCTCGGCGAATCGTTGCGCGTGATCCAACGCGGCGAAGCTGATGTCATGATCGCCGGTGGCTCGGAGGCGGCCATCAGTCCGCTTTCCGTCGGAGCGTTCGCCCAGATGCGCGCGCTCTCGACGCGCAACGACGCACCAGAAAAAGCTTCGCGGCCTTACGATGCGGATCGCGATGGATTTGTGATCGGCGAAGGCGCCGTCGCGATGGTGCTCGAAGAATACGAACACGCGAAGGCGCGCGGCGCGCGCATTTACGCGGAACTCAGCGGCTACTCCGCTTCCGGTGATGCGTATCATCTTTCCTCGCTCGCGCCCGAGGCCGAAGGCTCCCGCCGCGCGATGGAGCAAGCGCTCCGCGATGCTGGCGTCGCTCCCACGCAGGTTGGCTACGTCTCGGCGCACGCAACCTCGACGCCCGGCGGCGACGGAGAAGAAGGCGCGGCGATCGCGGCCGTGTTTGCCGAAAACAAAGCCACGCTACACGTCAGCGGCGTCAAGTCCATGACCGGTCATTTGCTCGGGGGCGCGGGTGCCTTGGGTGCGTTGGCCGCCGTGCTCGCGGTGCATCACGGCGTTATTCCGCCGACGATCAATTTGGAAAACATCGACCCCGTGTGCGCGGCCTTGGGTTTGAATTTCACGCCCAATACCGCGGTCAAAAAACGCGTGGACTATGCGCTCGCCAATAGCTTCGGCTTCGGCGGGACGAATGCTTCGCTCGTGGTGGGCCGCCTGTGAACGCGCGTTTGCGAGACGCGGCGGCGCGGGCGGGATTAACGCTGCCCGTCGCGGATGCCCCGGAGGCTTGGGCGGAGTTGGCCGTGGATATTTTCCTGCGGCCGCCGCCGCCCACGCGCATTACGTTGCGCGAAAACACTTATTTGGCGACGGCGAAACGGGGGCTCGCATCGACGCGTTGGGGTGAATTGGCGCAATGGACTTGGGGTACGAGCGACGCGCCGTTGGTGATTCTCGCGCATGGTTGGGCGGGGCGCGCGGCGCAGTTGGGCGCTTTTGCGGAACCGTTGGTCGCGGCGGGGTTTCGCGTGGTGGCGTTTGATGCTCCGGCGCACGGCGAGTCGCCGGGACGGGAGGCGCATGTGCCGATGTTGGCGGAGTGTATTTTGGAAATCGCCACGCAACAAGGCGGACTCCGCGCGGTGATCGGACATTCGGCGGGGGCGGCGAGCGCGGCGTTGGCGACGTTGATGGGGCTGGAGCCGCGCGGTTTGGTTTTGCTCGCGCCGCCGTTGAGTCATCGTCGGCGCGTCGAGCGCGTGGCGGATCGGTACGAGCTGGCGTCGGAGGTGCGCACGGCGTTTTTCGCGGCGGCGGAGCGACGGGGCGGCTGGAAAGATGCCGATGTGGATATGCGCGTCGTGGCGCGGCGCGCGCCGTGTCCTGCGCTCGTGTTGCATGATCCCGAAGACGATTACACGGACTACGCGGGCTCGGAGGAATTTACGGCATTGTGGCGCGGGGCGAGGTTGGTGCCCTGTCCGGGGCGCGGGCATTTTCGGATTTTATCGACGCCGGAAGTCGTGGCCGAAGCGGTCCGGTTTGTCGCGTCGTTGTAACGCTTGCGGCGGGTTTCGCGACGTGGTGATGATCGGCGCATGAAAGAACGCCGCATGATTTGGTTTATCGCGTTGCTGGCGCCGATTTTGGCGTGGTCGTGGGTGTCGCCGCAGGATCGATTGACGTGGTGGCTCGAAGTGGCGCCGGTGTTGTTTGGCGTGCCGCTGATGCTCGCGACGGCGCGAAAGTTTCCCCTTTCGACGATGTTGTTAGTGCTGGTGTGGCTGCATGGCGTCGTGTTGATCGTCGGCGGGCATTACACGTATGCGCTCGTGCCGGGATTCGCGCCGACGGATGCGCTGGGGCGGGCGCTCGGGTGGACGCGCAATAATTACGACAAGCTCGGGCATTTTGCGCAGGGCTTTGTGCCGGCGATTTTAACGCGGGAAATTTTACTGCGAACTTCGCCGCTCGGTCTGCGCTTGAACGTTGACGGAAAGTTGCGGGCGAATCGGTGGCTGGCGTTTCTGGCCGTAGCGGTGTGTTTAGCGTTTTCTGCGTTTTACGAACTCATCGAGTGGATGACTGCGGAATTGCAGGGTGCGGCCGCGGAGGCGTTTCTCGGGACGCAGGGTGACATTTGGGACACGCAGAAGGACATGGCGACGGCTCTGGTGGGCGCGGTGATCGCTTTGGTGGTGCTCAGTCGGTGGCATGATGGAGCCGTGGCGCGGGTGACGGGCGGCGCGACTGGGAAATAAATTTGCGCCGAGGTGGCGAGCGGGAGTTGATCTTCGTAATGCGGGCATTTTTTTCAGACGTGGCGCGGGGCTTGGGGCGAAGTGCCCGGTGCGTTTCGCGCGGCGTTGGCCTTGGGGTTTGTGGGTTTTTTGGCTTGGGATCAGTCGCACTGGTGGCGCGTGAAGGAGGATTATAGTTTTGGTTGGCTCGTGCCGGCGCTGGTGGCGTTTGTGGTTGTGGACTGTTGGGCGCTGATTCGGGCGGCGTTGGCTTCATGTGCGTCGACGGGGAGTGAACGTGTGCAGGGTTGGCGGGCGAATGTGCTGCGAGTGGTGGTGGGCCTCGTGGCAGTGACAGGCGCTGGATTTTTTTATTGGGTGTAATCTATCGCGCGGGCGTGGGTTCTTCGTATCCGGGGACGCTGGCGATCACACTGGGAATGATCGGGATCGTGTTTCCTCTTTTGTGGTGGAATGCGCCGATGGGAGAGTCGCCGCGCCCCGGCGATATTGCGCGGGATGCGCGACTACGCTTGGTGGGACTTTTTGTGTTTCCCGTGATGGTGTGGTGGGTGTCGGCCCCGATGGTTTCGGCGTTCGAGCAGCGGTTGCAGCCATTTTTGCTGCACCAATTCGTGACGGTCGTGGCGTTTGTTTTTGATCTGTTGGGTTTGCCGGCCGAACAGCAAGAAAATGTGCTCGTGTTGCCGCTCGGGGTAGTGCGGGCGTGGAAGACGCGTGCTAGGGGATACGCTCGCTGACGGCGTGCGTGTTTGCGGGGTTTTTTTTGGCGGCGATGTTTGTGCGGCGATTGGGGCCCAAGTTTTTTTCGTGGTCGCGGCGTTGGCCTTGGCGTTTGTGATGAATCTCGCGCGCGGACTTTTTTTAACGAGCTGGGCGTACGCGTATAGGGCGAGCGCGATCGAAGGTGCCGTACATGACGCGGCCGGTTACGCCGTGCTTGGGCTGACCGTGGCGGGATTATTGGCGCTCTTGCCGGTGATGAGCTGCTGGAGCCGCGAGGATAATCCGGCGGCGGGTGCGGCGGAAACGCGTTAAGATTTTAATTTGGCGAGGAGGTAGGGCGCGGTGGGACTGCGTTTGATTCTGAGCAGGCCGGCGAGTTCGCCTTGGTATAAAAGTTCGCCGCCTTCGGGCCCGCCAACGGGACCGAGTTCGATGATGTAATCGGCTTCCGCGAGGAGATCGAGGTGGTGTTCGATGACGACGACGGTGTGGCCTTGATCGACGAGCGAATGGAGCACGCGGATGAGGCGTTCGCAGTCGCTGAGATGGAGACCGATGGTCGGTTCCTCTAGGAGGTAGAGGTTGCGCGGGCGTTCGCCGCGCGAGCGCTCGCGGTAGCTGGCGAGGCCGCTGGAAAGTTCGGTGACGAGTTTGAGCCGTTGGGCTTCACCGCCGGAGAGCGTAGGCGAGGATTGGCCGAGCGTGAGATAGCCGAGGCCGCAATCGATCATGAGTTGGCAGACCTGCGAGAGCTGCGAGTGGAAATCGAAGAACGTCGCGGCTTCCTCGAACGTGAGTTGGAGAACTTGGCCGATGGATTTTCCCTTCCACATGATGTCGGCTAGATCGGGGCCGTAACGGAGGCCGCGGCAGTCGTCGCACGGGAGGTAGGTGTTGGGCATGAACGCCATCTCGAGTTTGATGCGACCGGCCCCTTCGCACGCGGGGCAGCGGCCACCGGTGGTGTTGAAGGAAAAACGCGCTGCGGTGTAGCCGCGAATTTTGGCTTCGGGCAACGCGGCAAAAAATTGCCGGATCAAATCGAAAATACCGAGATACGTCGCGGGCGTGGAGCGCGGGGTTTTGCCAATCGGTGATTGGTCGACCTCGACGACGGAGCGGAAGATGTCGGCGCCGTTGAGGGCTTTGAATGGAGTAGGTGCGCCTTCTGTGCTGAAGCCCGTGGCGGCGGTAAAATCGCGGCCCGAGAGTTTCGACTTTTTAGCCGCGATCGCGTGCGTGACGGCGGGATGGAGGACGTCGCGGAAGAGCGTTGATTTGCCGGCGCCGCTTGGACCGGCGACCATGACGAGACGACCGAGCGGGAGGCGCAGGTCGAAGCCTTTGAGATTGCGAAACGTGACGTGAGTGAGATCGAGCCAGGCGTTTTTTGCGCGAGGCGCGGGGAGCGCGCGCCGCTGGCCTTGGAGCGGATGTGTAATGCCTTTGGCGAGGAACAGGCCTGTGAGGGACTGGGCGCTCGCGCGGATCTCGGCGGGCGTGCCTTCGGCGAGGAGTTGTCCGCCGTGGATGCCGGCCGCAGGTCCGAGGTCGATGATGCGATCGGCGCGCGCCATAAGTTCATCGTCGTGCTCGACGACGAGAAGCGTGTTTCCTTTGTCGCGAAGGGTGAGCAGGGTCTCGATGAGGCGGTCGTTGTCGCGGGCGTGGAGGCCGATGCTGGGTTCGTCGAGGACGTAAAGAACACCGGCGAGATTGGTGCCGAGTTGGGCGGCTAGTCGGATGCGTTGAGCTTCGCCGCCAGAGAGCGTCTCCGTGGGGCGTTCGAGCGCGAGGTAGCCGAGTCCGACGTGGTCGAGAAATTTTAGGCGTTCGGCGATTTGGGGGACGATGTCTTGCGTGATGAGTTTGCCGCGCTCGTCGAGCTCGAGGGCGCGGAGGTGCGCGATGAGTTCGGCGGGTGTGACGCGAAGCAATGCGGGGAGGGAAAGTGGACGCTGTTTAGCGCTGGCGCGGAAGTGGAGTTTGACGGAGCGAGCGGTGCGGTTCAGGCGTTCGCCGTGACACTCGGGGCAAGGTTGACCGTCGTCGGCGACGTCTTCGGCGGCGTCGATCCCGAATTCGCGCAAGCGCGCGGCGGAGTCGTCTTTTTCGTCGTCGTCTTTTGGCTCCAGCATCCACGGAAAAATGCGACCGTGGCCGCGACACGCAGGGCACCAACCGCGCGGGGAGTTGAAGGAAAAATGTTTCGGCTCGAGCTCGGGGAAACTTTCGCCGGTGTCGATGTCGGTGCGCGTGGTGGAGAACCACGAGAGGATTTCCCCTTGCGGCGTGAGTAGGAAACACGCGCCTTTACCGACGCTAAGTCCGAGGTCGAGGGCGAGGCCGGGGCGGGGGTTGTTTTTTAAATCGGCGACGACGGCTTCGATGTCGTGCTCGCGGTAGCGGTCGAGTTTTTGAAACGCATCAACGCGGGTCAGGCGGCCATCGGCGCGCATGAGTTCGTAGCCTTGGTTGGCGATCCACGTGGCGATCGGCTGGTGGTGGCCCTTGCGGCCGCGGATGAGCGGGGCGCAGAGATAAAGGTGTTTGGCCTTGCGGGCGGCGGGCGTGGCGAGGACGCGACTGAGGAGGTTTTTCAGCGAGCCGGGGGAGAGGGGCGTGACGGGTTTGTCGGTGTCGGGGTGATGTTGGACGCCGAGGCGCGCGTAGAGCAGGCGGAGGTATTGAGCGACCTCGGTGATCGTCGCGACCGTGGATTTTCTGGAGCCGCGGGTGACGCGTTGTTCGATCGCGACCGTGGGTGGAATGCCGGTGAGTCGGTCGACGTCGGGGCGCGGGAGTTGTTCGACGAACTGGCGCGCGTAGGGCGACATAGACTCCATGAAACGGCGCTGGCCCTCGGCGAAAACGATGTCGAAAGCGAGCGTGCTTTTGCCGGAGCCGGAGACGCCCGTGACCACAGAAAGTTGGCGGTGAGGAATGGAAAGGGAGAGATTTTTGAGATTATTTTCACGTGCGCCTTCGATGCGTAACGCGGTGGCGACGGCAGGAGCGACGCGGGCTTGATACGGCGCGGCAGATTCGGCCGCGAGCGGGAGCGATTCAGCCTCCTTGGCGAGCGCGGCCCTGAGGAACGGCGTGGTCGCGGTGGCGGAACGGAGAATAAATTCGGGCGGACCTTCGGCGATGATCTGGCCGCCGGCTGCGCCGGCCTCGGGACCGACTTCGAGGATCCAGTCGGCGGATTTCAAGACGTCGAGATTGTGCTCGATGACGACGAGACTGTGGCCGGCGTCGACGAGAGCGTGGAGCGCAGCTAGGAGTCGTTTGACGTCGTGGCGGTGGAGGCCGGTGGTCGGTTCGTCGAGGAGAATGAGCGCGCCGGTGGCTGGCGCGGGCGGAGTGGATGGCGCGTCGGTGGCGTCGGCGCGAGCAGCTGAAGTCGAAGAAAATGCGCTGAGGTAACGGACGAGTTTGAGCCGTTGAGATTCGCCGCCGCTGAGCGTGTTGAGGGGCTGGCCGAGGGTGAGGTAACCAAGCCCGACGGATTCGAGCGTCGAAAGCCGTTGGCGGATCGTGGCGAGCGCGGTGGCGGCGTTGCGAGCTTGCGCGGGAGTTTGGGCGCGCTCGTTCGGTTGGTCGTAGAAAAGCGGGACAGCGTCGGTCACGCTGGTCGCGAGCAAGTCGGCGACGGAGCGATCCTGCCAGCGAATCGCGAGCACCTCGGGCTTAAAGCGGCGGCCTTCGCAGACGGGGCAAGGGACGAAGACATCGGAGAGAAATTGCATCTCGACGCGTTCGTAGCCGAGGCCTTGGCAATGATCGCAGCGGCCCTCTCCGGAGTTGAAGGAAAAACTGGAAGCGTTGAAACCCGCGGCGGCCGCGGCGGGCGTGGCCGCGTAGAGTTCGCGAATGAGTTCCCAAGCTTCGGTGTAAAGCGCGGGATTGGAGCGGGGTGTGCGAGAGAGCGGGGATTGATCGACGAGGACAATTTCGGAAAACGTCAGGTCGCTCGTGATGGCGGCGATGACGGCCGGGTCTTCCGTGAGTTGGAGTTTTTGGGCGAGGAGGCCTTGGTGGATGACGTTGTCGAGCAGCGTGGATTTGCCGGAGCCGGAGACGCCGCTGAGGCAGACGAGACGTTGAAGTGGAAGTCGAAAGGAGAGCTCGCGCAGGTTGTGTTTGGTGGCATTTTTGAAGTGGAGCGAGGGGTGGTTCGCGGGCACGGGGCGGCGCGTCGCGGGTAACGGGATGGATTGGCGGCCGGAAAGGTACTGGCCGGTGATGCTGGTTTCAGACGTGAGCAACGCCGGTACATCGCCTTGGAAAACGACATGGCCGCCGCGAGCGCCGGGCTCGGGTCCGATTTCGATGACGTGATCAGCGGCGCGAATCATGGCTTCGTCGTGCTCAACGACGACGACGGTGTTGCCGGTGTCGGTGAGTGTGCGGATGATCGCGATGAGGCGGTCGATGTCGCGCGGGTGCAGGCCCACGCTCGGCTCGTCGAGTACGAACAACGTGTCGACGAGCGAAGTGCCCAAGCAACTCGTGAGGTTGACGCGCTGGACCTCGCCGCCGGAGAGCGTTTTGGATTGGCGATCGAGCGTGAGGTAGCCGAGGCCGACTTGCTGCAAATAACGCAGCCGCGTGAGAATCGATTGGAGGGCGTGATCCGGTGGAGCCGAGGCTGTGCCGGTGGATTCGGGGGCGCGCTGAGCGGTAGGCGTGATCAGTTCGAGCAGGGTGCCGACGGGCAGTTGGTAAAGTTCGGGGAGCGTGCGCCCCTGCCATTGCCAGCAGAGGGATTCAGGCTGGAGGCGTTGACCACGACAATCGGGGCACGGGTTGTACGCGCGATAACGCGAAAGGAAGACGCGCACGTGCATCTTGTACGTCGTTTTTTCGAGCCAGCGAAAAAAACCTTTCACGCCGTACCAGTACTGCGGCCACGTCTTGTTGTTCTCGTCGCCGTAGCCGGGTTCGCCGTCGATGATGAAAGATTTTTGTTCCTCGGTGAGCGTGGCGAACGGGACGTCGGTGGGGATTTTTTTCTTTTTGGCGAAGACGCGGAGGTCGTCTAGGGACGCGCGATAGACTTCGCCTTCCCAACATTTCAGGGCGCCGCCGTTGATCGAGAGTGATTGGTCGGGTATCGCGAGGCGGTAGTCGACCTCGATGACGCGCCCAAAGCCGCGGCACTTTGGGCAGGCGCCGAGTGGCGAGTTGAAGGAAAAAAGGGCGGGCGAGGCGGCGCGAAACGTGCGTCCGGTTTTGGGCGAATGGAGGCCGCGGGAAAAGTGGCCGAGCTCCGTGAACGTGTCCGCCGCGAAGAGATTAACCTGACCGTGGCCGAAATGCAGCGAGGTTTCGACGGCTTCGAGGAAACGCGCTCGTTGGTCGGCGACGAGGGCGACGCGGTCTTGGATGACGAAGAGCGAGGAGGCGGCGGGAAGTTGGGCTTCAAGATGCGACGGCTCGACGAGGAGAGCTTCGATTTTATGGACGGTCGCGCCGACGAGGACGCGGACGTAGCCTTGGTTTTTGAGACTGGTGAGGATTTCTGGCCACGTGAGGTTGGCGGGTTTTTCGACGCGAAAGGCGATGAGCGTGGTGCGAGCGGGATGGGCCGCGAAAGATTTTTGCCAAATCGACGGCGGGTTGTCGTCGACGACGGGCTCGCCGGTGGCGGGGTCGTAACACGTAGCAACTTGCGCGAACCAAACTTTAAAAAAATCGGTGAGCTCCGTCATTGTGCCGACAGTGGAGCGGGATGTTTTGACGGTGTTGGTCTGCTCGATGGCGATCGACGGGCGGATGTTTTCGATGGAATCGACTTTGGGTTTGTCGAGGAGATCGAGAAACTGGCGGGTGTACGCGGAGAACGTCTCGACGTAGCGGCGCTGGCCCTCGGCGTGGAGCGTGTCGAAAACGAGTGAAGATTTACCCGCGCCGCTCAGGCCGGTGACGACCACGTAGCGGCCGAGCGGGAGATCGAGGTCGAAGCCCTTGAGGTTGTTTTGGCGGACGCCGCGAAGGCGGATGCACTCGGGTGCAGTGACGCTGGGCGCGACGGAAGGGGCGGGAAATTTTTTAACCACGGATGGGCACGGATGAAGAGACCGGTTGATAACGCAAATCCCGACGTTAGTTCGCGAGACGAACGGGCGTGGGACGCGTGCGCGTGTACTAGCGCGTAAGCGTGAGTTTGGCGCCGGCGGTGTTGATGGAGCGGATCACCGAGGGCGTGGGGCGCGTGTCGGTGACGATAGTGAAACGAGCGTCGAAGGGCGTGGTGAGGCTGAGCGCCTTGCGCCCAAATTTGGATTTATCGAGGGCGAAGATCGTGCGCTCGGCGGCGCCGATCATCTTGCGCTGCGCGGCGACGATGAGGGCGTTGTGATTCCAGATGCCGTTTTCGGTGATGCCCGCGCCACCAAGGATCGCGAGGTCGGCGTGGGTTTGCTCAAAAGATTGTTCGCACAACGGGCCGACCAAGACGCCGAGCCGGCTATAAATGCTCCCGCCGGTGACGATGGTTTCAACGCTGCCGATTTCGCCGAAGAGGGAAGCGATGGGCAGCGAGTTGGTGATGACTTGGAGGTGTTTATCGGCGAGCAAGCGAGCGACGGCGTAGGTGGTGCTGCCGCCGTCGAGGATGACGGTCATGCCGGGTTGGACTTGGTCGGCGACGAGGCGGGCGATGGCGAATTTCTCGTCGGGGTGGCGTTGGTTGCGGGCGATGAAATCGTATTCTTGGGCAAAGGCATCCGTTTCGATGAGAGAGGCGCCGCCGTGGTGGCGGCGGGCGATGCCGCGAGTTTCTAGAGAATCGAGGACGCGGCGTACCGTGGAAAGCGAGCCGCCGAAGCGCGAGGCGAGCGTGTGGAGATCCGCGTATTTGTGCTCGCGCAAATAGTGTTCGATGGAGTCGGTGCGCTGTTGGTTGGTCATGGTTGGGCGCGGGGATGAAGGCGGGCGAAGAGGTCGAGGTACGCCGTGACTTGGCGGCCGGGATCGAAGGTCGTGCGGGCGTAGGTGCGCGCGGCGGTCGCCAACTCGGCGCGGGCGGATTCTGAGATTTGAAAAAGCGGGGCGAGGGCAGCGTGGAAAGCGGCACGGTCGTCGCGGGCGATGACCCAGCCGGTCTGACCGGGGATAAAACATTCGCCGATGCCCTGCGCGGCGTAGGCGACGGCGGGCAGGCCGTGGGCTTGGGCCTCGATGAGAAAATTGGACAACGATTCGCTGGCGGAGGCGTGGACGGCGATGTCGGCCGCGGCGTAAAGTGGGGCGGGATCGCGCAGAAAACCGAGGAAACGTACGCGCTCGGTCAGGCCGAGCTTGGCGGCGAGTTGTTCACATGCGACGCGAGCGGGACCTTCGCCGGCCAGCCAGAGTTGCCAATCGGCGAAGCCGGGTATTCCAGCGGCGAGGTGGATGAGTTCGCGCTGGTTTTTCTCGGGGCGAAACATGGCGACGTTGAGTAAGATCTTCGTCGAGGCGGTGGCGCCGTGCTGGGCGCGAAGGGCGGTCGCCGAGTCAGGTGCGGCGGAGGCGGGGAAAACGAGGGAGTTAAGGATGACGGAGATTTTATCCGCGGGAATTTCGTAACGATCGGTGAGTGTGGCGCGAGCCTCGTGGCTGTTGGCGACGATATGAGTAGCTGCGCGCAGAGACCGCCTATAGAAGTAGGGCAGCTCCTTGCCGGTACGCATGGTGGCGACCACGGCGGTTTGCGGCCAGCGATCTTGCACGAGATTGCGCAGGGTAAACGCGTAACAATTCGCCATGCGACCCATGCACAAAATGAGGTCAGGCGTGATCGCCTCGACGGCGTTAAATAATCCGGGGGCGAACCAGTCGAGACGCATGTCAAATGACTGTAGTGCACGATACTTCACAGTCGGCGCGAGCGTGCGGTGCAAAGCGCCCTGGGGCCGAAATGCCAAAAGCGTAGTGGCGTGACCGGCCGCGCTCAACGCGTTCGCGAGGAGAACGGATTGGCGCTCCGTGCCGCCGCTGCGGAGGTAGTCTTGGACGATGAGAATTTTCATTGCCGGTTAATCAGCGAGGCGGAGAGTGGCGGACTATGAATTCGGCGTTATCGCAACTGTTCATGCGTTGGTCGATCCTCGCGCTCGGCGTGATGCTCGCAACCAAACTCGGGATCGGCATCCGCTGCGACAGTGGTTCCACGTTGTTGGTCGTGGTCGTGTTGTTGAGTTTCTTCAACGCGATCCTGAAGCCGTTGATGGTGCTGTTTACGCTGCCCTTCATTTTGCTCACCTTGGGCTTGGGGATGGTCGTGATCAATGCCTTGTTGTTCTTGCTGGTGGCGAGGTTGGTAGACGGTTTTTACGTGGCGAGCTTTTGGTCGGCGGTGGGCGGCGCGATTGTCGTGAGCGTGACGAATCTGATTTTGAATGTGTTTACGCGCGGTCCGCGGGGGCCGGGTGGTGGTGGCGGCAGCCCGGCGCGGGCTAAAAAAGAAAAGCCGGCTGACGTGATTGATATTTAAAGAGGCGGAGTTTCCGTTTGACGGAGGTGGAGGCGATTGCAGGTTGGCGACATGGCAGAATCCATGGAATACGATCTCGTTGTCATTGGCGGTGGCCCAGCGGGCTACGCGGGTGCGATCCGCGCCGGACAACTCGGCAAGAAAGTCGCGTGCATCGAGATGGAGCGCGCGGGCGGCACGTGCCTTAACTGGGGCTGTATCCCGACCAAGGCGTTGCTGAAGAGCGCGGAGCTTTTCCAGAAAATCAAAAAGGCCGACGCTTACGGCATTTCCGTAAAAGACGTGGGTTTTGATTTCGCCAAAGTCATGGAGCGTTCGCGCGGCGTGGCGGGCCAGATGGCCAAGGGCATCGAGTTTTTGTTTAAGAAGAACAAGGTCGATTACTTCGTCGGTCGAGCGCAGGTGACGGCGCCGGGTATGGTGACGATCACCGAAGGCGAACACACCGGAAAATATCTCAAAGCCAAAAACGTGCTCGTCGCCACCGGTTGCAAGATGCGCCGGATTCCTGGGCTCGAATTTGACGGCGTGCGGGTGATGACTTCGCGCGAGGCGCTTGCTAATCTGAAGTTACCCAAGTCGATCATCATCGTGGGCGCGGGTGCGATCGGCGTGGAGTTCGCGTACCTTTATAATTCCTTCGGATCAAAAGTGACGCTCGTCGAGATGTTGCCGCAGATTCTACCCGTCGAGGACGAAGAAGTGGCCAAGACGCTTGCGCGTTCGTTCGAGAAGCAAGGCGTGGCTTTGCACACGAACACGAAGTGCGAGAATTTCCGCGTCGGCAAAAACTCGGTTAAGGTCGATCTCGTAGCGGGCGACCAGAAGACCGAAGTTGAGGCCGAGGTTTTGTTGTCGGCGATCGGCGTGGTGGCGAATCTCGAAGGCGCGTTTGCCGCCAATCTCAAACCCGAGCTGGATCGCTCCTACCTAAAAGTCGGCGACGATTATCAGACGAGCATCAAGGGCGTTTATGCGGCCGGCGATATCATCGGGCCGCCGTGGCTCGCGCACGTGGCGACGTTTGAAGCGATCAACGCGGTCAATGGTATGTTTGGCCACGGGCATCCGAAGCGGGTGAAGAATTTCCCAGGCTGCACGTATTGTCAGCCGCAGGTCGCGAGCACGGGTCTCACGGAGAAAGCCGCGAAGGAAAAAGGGCTTTCTTATAAGGTCGGAAAATTCCCGTTCACGGCCTCCGGCAAGGCGGTCGCGGCGGCGGAGAGCGAAGGTTTCGTCAAAGTCATCGCCGATGCGAAGACGGGCGAAATTTACGGCGCGCACATCATCGGGGCCGAGGCCACGGAGTTGATCGCGGAGTATGGTTTGGCGATGGATCTCGAGGCTTCGGTCGATGAGATTCACCACACGATCCACGCTCATCCGACGTTGAGCGAAGCCAACATGGAGGCCGCGGCGGCGGTCACCGGCGAAGCGATCCATATCTGAGCGCGTTTTTTGGCGCTTGGATCAGACCGCATCCGTGCAGGATGCGATGCGGTCCTCAGGCTTGGCGGCGCGAGGTTACTATCGTTTGGCGGATTTAGCTTTGCTGCGAGTGTTAGGGGCGTTGCCGTCAGCGCCCATTTCTTTCAGCAGGCTCGTGAGGTAGGGTATGAGCTGTTTTTTACGACTCACGATACCGGGGAGGTCGAAGATTTCATCCTGTTCGACATGCGCGTAGCTAATGCGTTGGATGAAGCTGGCGTCGCCTTTGACCAAGAGCAGGGAATTCTGGGTGTTGATGTCGGTGACGAGCAAGGCGGCGAAGGCGAGGCCCTCGTCTTCGCGCAGGCTGAGGAGGGCGGCGGAGATGGGGTTGGCGTGTTGCCAGAAATTACCGAAGCCGAGTTCTTCGACTTGGGAGACGGCGAAGCGTTGGCCTTCTTCTTCGTAAATTTTGAAATCGGAGCGGACGATTTTCTCGGGGGGATTAGCGAGGATGACGGAGCCGGAATTGAAAATTTCGTCGGCGAGTTGCTTGGAGTTTACGCCGGCGATCTCGGCAAGCCAGGCGAGGAGGATCGCGTCTTTGCGGGTGGTGGTCGGGCCGTTGAGGTGTAGAGTGTCGGAGATGAGTCCAGACATCATGATGCCCGCGATGGCAGGGGACGGTTGGAGGTTTTCGCGGCGGAAGAGATCGGCGATGATGGTGCAGGTTGAGCCGACTGGTTCGTTGATGAATAGGATGGGCTGGGGGGTATTGAGCGAGCCGAGGCGGTGGTGGTCGATGATCTCCGTGATGGTGACTTCCTCGGCGCCGCTGACGGCTTGCGTCATCTCGTTGTGATCGACGAGGACGAGGCGAGTTTGTACGGGTTTGAGGATATCGCTCTTGGAAAGCACGCCGACCAGGGCGCCGTTATCATCGAGCACCATTGCCGCAGGGGCCGACATGGCGGAGATTTTGCGGCGGATATCGGCGAGGCGGGCGTCGGGGTGGAACGAGGTGAATTGTTTCTCGATGACGCGATCGATCGTGGTCGCGGTGCGGACGCCGAGGGCAGTGGTGGCGGAGTCCCATGGGCTGCTGATGACGCTGACGCCGGCGCTTTGGGCGAGGCGGAGGATGTCGTCGTCGACGCCGAGGCCGCCAGTTATGATGAGGGCGCGGACGCCGAGGGTGATGGCGCGGGCTTGGATGTCGCGGCGGTCGCCGACGATGATGAGTGAGCGGTTGGCGGGGATGTTGTCGCGTTCGGAAATGGTCCAGAAGGTGGCGACGTCCATAGCGCCGACGCGGATGAAGTATTCGTCGATTAGCTCGGGGGCGACGAGGTGGTGGGCGGTGGCTTGGAGCGAGCGAACGATGTGGGTGAGGGACGAGTTTACCTGGCGGAGGGTGCGCGGTTCGCTGAGGCGGGGAATGAAAATGCCGCCGAGATGAGCGAGGGAGATCGTGCCAATGACTTGGCGGGCGGAGTCAATGACGGGCAGCTGGCGAATGTCGTGGCGGTCGATGAGTTCGAGGGCTTCGGCGCAGGTGGCGTCGGGGGAAACGGAAACGACATCGTCAATCATCAGATCGCGGACGCGGGGAGAGACGTCGCTCAGATAAACGGGTAGGGACTGGCCGAAGCGAGAGAGGATGGTGTCGATGCGGGCGTTACTGTTGCCGCAGCGGGCGGCGATGTAGCCTTTTTCCCCGCGGGCCTCTTTAAACGCCGCATAGGCCAGGGCGGAGCAGATCGAATCAGCATCGGGATTTTTATGGCCGATGATGTAAGTGGTGTTGCTGGTAGGCGCGGAGGCGGCGGGCGACATGGGACAGTGAACGGATACTGATCGTCGACTGGCTGCGGGGAAAGCTGGAAATAAAAAACCCGGCGCGCGGGAGCGGCCGGGTTTGAAAAGGATCGGAACGATAGGGATTAGGGGCCTTGCACGGCGACAGTGCCGGCTGCGCTGCCCAATATGGAGTTTACTCCGTAGATGCGGGCGCGGTTGGCTGCGACGGTACTGTAGGGGATGGATTGAAGAATATTGGTGGGTTTCGAGGCTCCGTTGCCGTTAGAGGTGAAAATGCCCGTGGTGTTAGGATAAAAATTCACGTTACCGCCGAGGAAGGCGATGTAGCCGCCGGTATCTTTGTAGACGCCGATGTTCGTGGCGTTGGTGGTGCCGTTCCAGGTGCCGGCGGTCTGCAGGCCGCGGGTGTAAACGACGGGCGTGGTGGCCGTATCGCTCATTTTAACGCCGCCGACGAATTCCAACGAGATCGTCGAAGCGATGAAGGTCGTGTCCATCTGGTTGCGCGCGGCGACGCCGGCGCGAAGAATCACGGTGGGGACCGTGGCGGGATAAAGCGGATCGTTTTTCGCGAAGTAGAAGGCGGGATCGGTGAGGATGTTGTTTTTGGCGAGGATGCCCGGCCAGCGGTAGACGGCGGTTCCACCGGTAATTAGCGTGGTGCTGGTCTGGGGGTCGGGTAGGCGGTCGTTGTTGTCTCCGGCGTAAATTTGCGCGGCCTTGAGGACTTCGCGGATATTATTAGAATCGACGGCGCGTTGGGCTTTTTCACGTACGGTGCCGACTGTGGGGATGATGATGGCAGCGAGGATGCCGATGATCGCGATGACCGTTAGCAATTCGATGAGGGTGAAGCCGGCGGTCTTGTTTTTAGCGGAGATACGCATGGGAGGGTTGGTTTAGCGGGTAGGGTAAAGTCTGGTTGAAAATTGCGCGAACCCGGTGGAGCTCAAGCAGAATATCGCGCACTCGGACTGGACAAAGCTTTTGCGCGCGCCCTACGTTGTCAGGATGAAGATCTATCTGGATGGTAAATTCGTCGATTCCTCCGAGGCCAAGGTGTCCGTGTTTGATCACGGTCTGCTTTATGGCGACGGCGTCTTTGAGGGCATCCGTTTATATGGGGGTAACATTTTCCGGCTAGAGGAGCACTTGGAGCGCCTGGAGTATTCCGCCAAGGCGATCATGCTACAAATGCCGCATACCCGCGCGGAATTGCGTGAACTGACCTGCGAGACCTGCCGTCAAAACGGTCTCACGGACGCCTACATCCGGTTGGTGATCACGCGTGGCGTGGGCGATCTCGGGTTGGCGCCTTGGCTCTGCCCGAAACCCTCGATTTTCATCATCGCCAGCAAGATTTCCCTCTACCCGCAGGAACACTACGACAACGGCCTCGCAATCGTCACCGTGCCCACGCGTCGCATCGGCCCGGCGGCGTTGCCGGCCACGATCAAATCCCTGAACTACCTCAACAACATCCTCGGCAAGATCGAGGCCAAGCAGTTTGGTGCGCTCGAGGCGATCATGTTGAACGAGCAGGGCTACGTCGCTGAATGTACCGCGGATAACGTCTTCATCGTGCACAAGGGCACGATCATCACTCCTTCCTCGTCGCAAGGCGCCCTCAAGGGCATCACGCGCGATACGGTGATTGATATCGCCGCCGAAATCGGCGTCCCGCTGCGCGAGAGTGATATGACGCGTTACGACATCTGGTGTGCCGACGAATGTTTCCTCACCGGCTCCGGCGCTGAGGTCATCCCAGTCGTCAAACTCGATGGTCGCGTGATCGGCGAAGGTAAGCCCGGCTCTATTACGCAACGCGTCCTCGCGGCATTCCGCCGGCGAGTCTTGGTCGAAGGCACGCGGATCTGACGCCATTTCCTCCGCTTCTACCTTTCTCGGGACGCGTCGCCCGCGTGCTGTTGATCCCGATATTCTTCGTGCCTCGCACTTGCCAGAGTGCGGGCTCACGGCATATTCCTAGTTAGATTCTTCTATCGAGCCATGGCCAATCCCTTAAAATGCGACCTCTGTGATAAGCCAGCCACGGTGCACCTCACTCAAATCGTGAGCAACAAAGTGCACAAGGTGGACCTCTGCGAAGCCTGTGCGCAGGCCAAGGGCGTCACCGACCCAAGCGGTTTTTCACTTTCGGATCTCTTGCTTAAAGCCTCGTTAAACCCCGAGGTTGCTCCCGGAGCGATGCGCTGCGAATCCTGCGGTTTTACCCAGGCTGATTTTAAGAAGCACGGCCGCTTCGGTTGCCCGGCTTGTTACGACGCATTCAAGGGCATGCTCGAGCCGATGCTCGACGGCATGCACAAGGGCACCAAACACACGGGCAAAATCCCCCAAGCCGCGCTCGCCCGCCAGACTCTCCACGAACGACTCTCTAAACTCGAACTCGACCTCAGCGACGCTATTAAGTCCGAGCGTTACGAAGACGCCGCCCGCACCCGCGATGAAATCAGCCAAGTCAAACAAGCCACTCACCAATCGCCGCCGCGTTGAGTCACCAATGACGATCGCCTCGCTCATCGCCTCGCCCTCCGAGTTGACCGATGCGGCCAGCAACAAGACCGCGATCGTCTTGATGACCCGCATCCGCCTCGCGCGCAATCTCGCCACCCAGCCCTTCCCTGGTTGGGCGAAACCTGCGCAACGCTCCCGCATCGCCGAAATCTGCACCGCCGCCGTCGCCGCCGCCGCCCCGCTCAAACGTAGCCTCAACGTCGCCGTCGATCAGCTCGGCGAACTCGAAAAACAAATCCTCGTCGAACGCCACCTCATCAGCCGCGAGCTCAGCGGTTCCAAACAGGGCAGCAGCGTGATCATCAGCAAAGACCAGACCGTCTCCGTCATGGTCAACGAAGAGGATCACCTCCGCATCCAAGTCCTCCGCGCCGGCTTCCAACTCAAGAAAACGTGGAACGTCATCAACGAGCTCGATACGGCCCTTGAGGCCAGCCTCGACTACGCCTTTTCACCCACGCTCGGCTACCTTACGGCTTGCCCCACCAACCTCGGCACTGGCATGCGCGCTTCCGCGATGATGCACTTGCCCGCGCTCGTCATCTCCAGCCAGATGGAAAAAGTCGTCCGCGCCGTGAACCAACTCGGCATGGTCGTGCGCGGACTCTTTGGCGAAGGCTCCGACGCCAGCGGCAGCATTTTTCAAATCTCTAATCAGACGACTCTCGGTGAATCCGAAGAAGAAATCCTCAAGCGCCTCACTAGCGTCCTCCAATCCATCATCGAGCACGAACTCAACGCCCGCGAAAAACTCCTCGAAGCTGATGCCGGCAAATTGTTCGACAAAATCGGGCGCGCTTACGGCATCATGCAGAATAGCCACCTGCTAAATTCCAGCGAAGCGATGAACCTGCTTTCGCTCATTCGGCTCGGCATCGACCTCGGCGTTTTCCCCGATGCCAATCGCTCCACCATCGACCGCCTCTTTATCGAAGCGCAACCCGGACACCTCCAACACGCCCAGAAAGGCGAATTCGATCCCGCCCAACGTGATTTGCTGCGCGCCGCTCATCTGCGCTCCGAGTTTGCCAATTTCGTCCGTCCGGATTTCTCTTTAATCAACAGTAACGGAAAGAACTAAACCACGACCCCTTTACGCTCATGTCACAAGAACCGATGAACAACTTCACGCCTCGGGCTCAGCAGGTGCTCGCGCTCGCGCGCAAGGAAGCCGACCGTTTTCACCACAACTACGTCGGCACCGAGCACATCCTCCTAGGCCTCATCAAACTCGGCCAAGGCGTCGCTGTGAGCGTTCTTCAGAAAATGGGCCTCGATCTTGAAACCGTGCGCTCCGCCGTCGAGAAACAGGTCGGCACTGGCCAAGAAACCAAGACCCCCGGCAGCATTCCCTACACCCCGCGCGTCAAAAAAGTCCTGGCCCTAGCCGGCAAAGAAGCGAAGACCCTCAGCCACTCCTACGTCGGCACTGAACACATCTTGCTCGGCCTGCTCCGCGAAGGCGAAGGCGTCGCGGCCCGCGTGCTCAAGTCGCTCGAAATCGACATAGAACGCACCCGCAACGAAATCCTCCGCGAACTCGATCCGCAATTCTCCGGCAGTGGTTCGGGCGATGCCGGCACCCCCGGTGAAGAAGCCGCCGCCGGCACCCCGCAACGCTCCGCCGGTGCCCCCGACGATAAAAAAGAAGTAAAAACTCCTGCGCTCAAAGCCTTCGGCCGCGACCTCACCGAGCTCGCCCGCAAAGGCGAAATGGACCCCGTCGTCGGCCGCAAAAACGAGATTCGCCGCGTCATCCAAATCCTCTGCCGCCGCACGAAAAATAACCCCGTCCTCATCGGTGAAGCCGGCGTCGGTAAAACCGCCATCGCCGAAGGCCTAGCTCAAGAAATCGTCGCCGGCAACGTCCCGGAAATTCTAGCCGACAAAAAAGTCATTACGCTCGATCTCGCGCTCATGGTTGCCGGTACCAAATACCGCGGCCAATTCGAAGAACGCATCAAAGCCGTGATGGACGAAGTGAAACGCGCGAAAAACGTCATTATCTTTATCGACGAGATGCACACGATCGTCGGCGCCGGCGCCGCCGAAGGCGCCATGGATGCCTCTAATATCTTCAAACCCGCGCTTTCCCGCGGCGAGCTCCAGTGCATCGGTGCGACCACGCTCAACGAATACCGCAAATACATCGAAAAAGATTCCGCCCTCGATCGCCGCTTCCAGAGCGTGAAAGTCGAGCCGCCCTCCGTGGAAGATACGATCACCATCCTCAAAGGTATCCGCGGCAAATACGAAGATCACCACAAAGCAACGTTTACCGACAAATCCCTCGAGGCCGCCGCCAAACTCTCCGATCGCTACATCACGGCCCGCTTCCTGCCCGACAAGGCCATCGACGTCATGGACGAGGCCGGTTCTCGCGCCCGCATCTCCGCACTCGTACGCCCGCCGGATATCGAAGGTCTCACGAAGGAAATTGAGGACGTCTGCGCCCTCAAAGAAAAAGCCATCGCCGACCAGCACTTCGAGGAGGCCGCCAAACACCGCGACACCGAGAAACAGCTCCGCGCCAAACAAGACGAAATCACCGCTGAATGGCGGAAATCGCGCGATGAGAAACGCATCGCCATCGACGAAGACCTCATGATGCAGGTCGTCGCCGATTGGACCGGTATTCCGCTCTCGCGCATGGAGAAAAAGGAGAGCGAAAAACTCCTAACTCTCGAACTCGAGATTCAGAAAAACGTCGTCGGCCAAGAGCTCGCCGCCAGTGCCATCGCGCGCGCGCTGCGTCGCTCCCGCGCTGATCTCAAAGACCCGCGCCGCCCGATCGGCTCGTTCATGTTTGTCGGCCCCACGGGCGTCGGCAAAACCGAGACCGCCAAGCAGCTCGCCATGCAGATGTTCGGCAACCAAGACGCGCTCATCCAAATCGACATGAGCGAGTACATGGAAAAATTCGCCGTCTCGCGTCTGGTCGGCTCGCCTCCCGGCTACGTCGGCTACGAAGAAGGCGGTCAACTCACCGAGGCCGTCCGCCGTCGGCCTTACGCCGTCATCCTTTTCGATGAAGTCGAGAAAGCGCATCCCGACGTGCTCCAGATTTTGTTGCAGATTCTTGAAGACGGCCGCCTCACCGATTCTCTCGGTCGCACCGTCGATTTCCGCAACACGATCATCATCATGACCAGCAACGTCGGCGCCGCGCTGCTCCAGCGTCAGACCTCGATGGGTTTCGCCGCCGCCGCCGCGAGTTTCAACGACGCGGAGAAGATGCGCGAAAAAGTGCTCGAAGAAGCCAAGCGCGTCTTCAAGCCCGAGTTCCTCAATCGCATCTCGGACATCGTGTTCTTCCGCCCGCTCGACAAGAACGACCTCATCAAAATCGTCGAGATCGAGATCACGAAATTTGCCAAACGTCTGGTCGAGCGGAAGATCACCCTCGAGTTCACCGCCGAGGCGAAGTCGCTGCTCATCGATAAAGGTTACGACGAGAAATACGGCGCCCGTCCGCTGCGTCGCGCCGTCGAACACTACGTCGAAGATCCCCTCGCCGAGGCGTTGCTGCGAGGCGACGTCAAAGAAGGCGAAGCAGTCCTCGTCGAACGCGACGGCGAGAAACTCACGTTTAAACAAAAAACGCCGCCGGCGGCGACCGAAGTTAAGCCTTAATCATCCCAGCTCCGCGGCGATGGCGAAACCCCGTGCGTCCTTTATCGGCGCACGGGTTTATTGTTTTTACGCCGACGTTGATCGAGGCGATCAGCCGGCAAAAAATTTGAGCTGCGCGTGATTTTTCGCCTCATTTTTACATGCGTCCGTGGTTACATGTTATCGGAATCGTCGCGCTGATTTTCGGCGTGCGGGTGCGCGGAGCATCCGGAGCGATAACTCCGAACGCGGCGCTAGAGCCACCTCAGGCCGCTATGATTTTGGAGCTGACGCGCGCCGCTGCCCCGGATCGTTGGGCGGCGAATGTGCCCGCGCTGCGGCAAGCAGCTCGGACAGCTTATGAAAACGAACGCTGGGTCGCCGCGCGGGGCTGGTTGCGCATCGTAAAATGGGCCGAACTTTTCGCGCGCACCGAGGCGCAATTTACGCCTACTTGGATCCAAGCCGTCGAAAGCGCGCAGGTCGTACATACCCGTATGAGGACCCGCTACGAGGTGAGCGATTTGCCGTTCGGGCGCTCGCTCTCGGTGGAGTTGCAAACATGGTTGGTGAACAACGAAGCTTTCAGCGCGGAGTTTTTTGGTGTGCTGACGCCGCAAGATTATGTGCCGGAGGTTTTTCGGATTTTAAATGCTCTGCACCAGAGAGACCCGATCACGTTCGCCCGCTATGCGTCGCTCGCGCTGGCGATCGCCTTGGTGTACGATGTGCCACCGCCGCCGCACTGGCCTCACGGGCAAGTGACTTCGTCGGCGTTGCCCAGAAAATGGCCGGCTCCGAGCGAGGCTTTTAATTGGTGGGTGCGTGAGGATCTCGCCGGGCGCACCTATCATCAGCTCGCGCGGTTGACCGCGGATGAATTGAAATTCGTGGTCGATGCGGCGGCGCCTTTTGAGCAGTTGGTTTGGGCGCAGCGCACGGTTAATGTTCCGCTCGCGCAACTCGATCACGCATATGCGATGATCCGTTATCGCAAGGATCGCATCGCGAAAACTCAGGCGATTTGGCCCGGCCCAAATTATACGTTAAAAACGATTCTGCACGACGGCGGTATTTGCGTGGATCAGGCTTATTTTGCGACCGAAGTGGGTAAAGCCCGAGGCGTCCCCACGCTTTTATTTTATGGTGCGGGTAAAGATGGACGCCACGCGTGGTTTGGTTTTTTGGATGGCGCGCAAACGTGGCGGCTCGATGCCGGCCGATTTGAGGAACAGCGTTTGGTCAGTGGGCTCGCGCTCGATCCACAAACCTGGCGGGAAATCTCCGATCATGAATTGAAGTTTTTGACGGAGCGATTTCGCGCGCAGCCGTTGTTTCGCGAATCCGAGCTGCACGCGGCGTTTGCGGCGGATTATCTTGCGACTGGTCGGGCCGAGCTGGCCGTCAAAGCGGCCCGTCGCGCTGTCGCGGTGGAGCGACGCAACTTGGCGGCTTGGGAAACCTTGCTCGCGGCGGAGGCGGTGAATGGTGGCACAGCGCGGCAATTGGAAGGCACGCTGCGGGCCGCGGCGGTCGCGTTTCAGGCGTATCCGGATCTTGAAGTTTTGTTTTCGAATCGCATCAGCGCGAGCTTGCGGGCGCGCGGCGAGGGGAGCGCAGCGAGAATGGAGGAACGGATCATCGCCGAAAAAAATCAGGCGAAACGGAGTGATTTGAGCGCGCGGCAGGCGCGGGAGATTTTGGCGCGTAGTATCGCGAGTGATCGTCCTGCGGCGCAGATTTTGGTTTTTAATTCCGTTATGGAAAATTACGGGCGCGGAGCCGGCATCAATTTTTTCGATCACGTCGTGGTGTTTTTTGCGCAGCACCTCATGCACACGGGTGATAAGGTGTCGGCGCAGGCGGCGGTCGCTCGGGCGCGACAGACGCTCCGCGTGGAGCCCAATAGTCAATTGGCCGGGGAATTGACTAAGCTAGAGACGTTGGTGCGCGGAAACTAGGCGCGCTCAATCGACAATCATGACGTGGTCGCCGCCGCGCACTTCTTCATAGAGTTCGACGATATCGAGATTGCGCATGAGCACGCAGCCCGAACTGAGCGGCTCGCCGATGCGCGATTCATGATTGGTACCGTGAAGGTAAACGTAGCGTTCGTAGGTGTCGACTTGGCCACCGAGATTTACGCCCGCCTCGAGTCCGCGGAGCCAGAGAATGCGGCCGGTGATGAGATTGTCGTGAACTCCGCCGTCTCGAAATTCGTGGTAATCGCGGCCAGTCGGGACGCGGGATTTGAAGACCATGCCCGGGGGTTGACCGGCGCCGATGCGCTCGGCGATTTCGTGGAGTCCGCGCGGGGTGCCGAGGGAGTCTTTGATGTTAGATGGCGGGCGCTTGGAGGTGGAGATGGCGTAACTTTTGATCAGTTGGCCTGCGCGATAAAACTGCATGGTCGCGGTGCTGATGCGCACGAGCAACACACGGTCTGCGGGCTTGATGCCGAGGCGCTCGCGGGTTTGGTTATACAACTCCCAAGGACTTTTTATGGACAAGACGGCATCTTTCACGGTCGGTATCGTCGGCGCCACGGGCGCAGTCGGTCAAGAATTGCTCGCGCTTTTGCTCGGGCGTAATTTCCCGTTGGCCTCGCTGCGGCTGTTCGCCTCAGCGCGTTCGGCGGGAAAAGTCTTGGAATGCGGCGGCCGGAAATTCACGGTCGAAGAAGCCAAGCTCGGTGTTTTCGCCGATGTTGATGTGGCGTTTTTCGCCGTGGATGGCGCGACGACCCGCGCCCTCGCGGCTGATGCGGTGAAGGCGGGTTGTTTGGTAATTGATAAGAGTTCCGCGTACCGGATGGACCCGGCGGTGCCGTTGGTGATTCCCGAGATCAACCCCGAGGGGTTGCGCCAACATCAAGGCATCATAGCTAATCCGAATTGCTCGACGGCGGTGACGTTGATGGCGCTGTGGCCGTTGCATCGAGAGTTCGGCTTGAAGCGTTATTTTGCGGCCACGTATCAATCGGTCTCGGGCACGGGCGCGGACGCCATCGACGAGCTTGAAGCGCAGGTTCAATCGCACGCCAAAGGTGCGCCGATCACGAAAAAAGTTTATCCTTATCAGATCGCGTTTAACGCCATCCCGCAGGTCGATGCGTTTGGCAGCGACGGTTACACGGGTGAGGAAACGAAGATGCGCGAGGAGAGCCGTAAGATCATGGGCTTGCCCCATCTCAAGGTTTCCGCGACGTGCGTGCGGGTTCCCGTCGTCCGCGCTCATTCGGTGGCGGTGAACGCCGAGTTTGAGCGGCCGGTGAGCGTCGAGGCGGCGCGGGCGGCGATCGCGGCGTTTGGCGGTGCGCAGTTGGTCGATGATCCGGCGAAACAAATTTACCCGACGCCTTTGGATTTCAGCCGGCAGGTAAAGTGCGGTGTCGGTCGTATCCGCGTCGATTCCGCGCTCGATAACGGGCTATCATTGTGGGTCAGCGGCGACAATCTCTGGAAGGGCGCCGCCCTCAATGCCCTCCAAAACGCCGAACTTATGGTGCGCGAGGGCTGGCTGCGGCCCAAGGCCAGCCGGTGATTTTTCGTTTCTGCCTAGGCTTGGGCCTAGTGAGGGGCACGGGTGGGGCGGACTCGAGTTGGAATAATTCCTTGTCATGGCCGCCGCCCGCAGGTTTTCCTCCACCCTTGGCTCGGACGCCTAGCTCAGTTGGTTAGAGCATCTCGCTTACACCGAGAGGGTCGGGGGTTCGAGTCCCTCGGCGTCCACCACTTCCATTTTTTAACTTTCTTCATGCGACACACGATCTCCGTCCTCGTTGAGAACACATTCGGCGTTTTGGCCCGCGTGACCGGCATGATTTCCGGTCGCGGTTTCAACATCGACTCCCTCAACGTCGCGCCCACGCACGATGCCTCGCTCTCGCGCATCACCATCGTCCTGAAGGGCGATGAGGCCGCGCTCAGCCTCTGCACCAAGCAACTCCGTAAGTTGGTCAACGTCGTCGACGTCTCCGACTTTGGTGAAGGTCAAGCTGTCGCCCGCGAACTCGTGCTCGTGAAAGTCCGCGCTGACTCCCGCACCCGCGCGGAGTTGTTACAGATCGCGGATGTGTTTCGCGCCAAAATCGTCAACCTCTCCGTCGACTCGCTCATCATCGAGGTCACCGGCGATGAGGCTAAGATCAATGCGTTCCTCGGCCTCCTCGAGCCGTTCGGCATCATCGAACTCGCCCGTACCGGCCAACTCGCGCTCAAGCGCTGATCGCTCTTCCGCAATCGATCACCTCGCACCGCCTTTTACTTAACCCAAACCTCATCTCCCTTTCATCATGCCCGCTAAAGTCTACACCGACAAAGACGCCGATCTCGGCGTGTTTAAAAATAAAACGCTCGCCGTCCTCGGCTATGGTTCGCAAGGGCACGCCCATGCGCTCAATCTGAAGGACAGCGGCTGCAAGGTCATCATCGGCCTCTACGCTGGATCTAAATCGAAAGCCGTCGCCCAATCTCACGGCTTCGAAGTCGTCGAGACTGGTGAAGCCGTGCGTCGCGCCGATGTCATCATGGTCGGCTTGCCCGACATGAAACAGGCCGACGTTTACGCGAGCGCCATCCTGCCCAATCTGAGCAAGGGCAAAACCCTGCTCTTCAGCCACGGTCTCGCCGTTCACTTCGGCCTCATCAAGCTGCACAAGGACATCGACTGCATCATGGTCGCCCCGAAAGGCCCCGGCCACATGGTCCGCCGCCTTTACGCCGAAGGCAAAGGCATGCCGGCCCTCATCGCCGTCGCCCAAGACAAATCCAAGAGCGCCAAGAAAACCGCGCTCGCCTGGGCCAAGGGCATCGGCTCGACCCGCGCTGGCGTGCTCCAGACCTCCTTCAAGGAAGAAACCGAGACCGACCTCTTCGGCGAACAAGCCGTCCTCTGCGGTGGCGCCAGCGCTCTCGTTCAAGCCGGCTTCGAGACCCTCGTTGAAGCGGGTTATCAGCCCGAGATGGCCTACTTCGAATGTCTCCACGAGCTTAAGCTCATCTGCGATCTCATGTATGAATCCGGCATCGCCGGTATGCGTTTCTCCATCTCTGAGACCGCTAAATACGGCGACATCACCCGCGGTCCTCGCGTCGTGAACAAGCAGGTCAAAGCCGAGATGAAGAAGATTCTCAAAGAGATTCAATCCGGCCAATTCACCAAAGAATGGGTTAAAGAGCACAAGGGTGGCCTCAAGAAATACAACGCCCTCCTCAAGGCCGGCGAAAAACACCAGATCGAGAAGACTGGTGCTTATCTCCGCAGCATGATGCCCTGGATGGCCAAGAAGAACCTCAAGGGCGTCCAGGCCAGCTACTGAGCACGTAACCCAACGTTGCCAAAAGCTTCCGGGCGCAGACACTTTGTCTGCGCCCTTTTTCTTTCCCGTGTCCAAACTCATCCTCGCCACCCGCCAGAGCCCTT
>CANFSZ010000015.1 GCA_947449835.1 Opitutia bacterium | reverse complement strand
GCGTAGGTAAGTGATGACGTCGAAGAAATCGGCTTCGCTGAGGACGGTGTCGAAGGTGGCGGGCATCGGGGAGATCGGGGAAGCGGCGCTGGCTTGGATGTCGGCGGTGACGAGGGCAATGTCCTCATTCGTCGCAGGGTCGCGCAGGAGTGTCGTCGCGCCTTCGGTGCGGAGGTTCAGGCCGGAGCGCGTGTCGCCGTTTTTCAACGTCACGGTGGTGAGGCGGAAGTTGGGGTCGACGTTGCGGCTGGGGTCGAGGATGTCTTCGATCACGCGTTGGATGCTGCGCGAGCCGATGCCGTCGAGCGAGGGGCCGAGGTTGCCGCCGGTGTTTTTGAAGCGGTGACAGGCAGCGCAGTTTTGGGCGAAGACCGCGGCACCGTGGGCGAGATCGGGCTTGGCCGTAGTGATCGCGGCGGTGCGGGCAAAGATGAGGGCGTCGAGGCGGGCGTCTTCGGAGGGGAGGTTTTTGACGAGGGCGGCGGCGCGCTCGCGGACGGTGGCGGGGCGTTGGGCAAGGGCATCGGCGACGTAACGATGACGGAGCAAGGCGGCAGGGGCGCGGCCGGCCGTGACGACCTTGACGAGGGTGGTGGCGCCGGCATCGGTGCGGGCGAGGCCCATGGCGAGACCGAGGGCGAGTTCGTTTTGCGCGGTGGGGAGGGCGGCGGCGAGGGCGGCGATACCCAGCGGACCGGCGGCAGGGAGGGCAAGTTGATCGGCGGCGACGCGCCGCAGGGCGACGGGGTTACTGAGGAGGTTTAAGGTCGTGACGAGGGCGGGGACGCAATCGGCGTCAACCTTGAGGGCGCGCAGGGCGGAGGTGCGGGTCGTGTTAGCGGCTTTGACGTTGAGGAGTACGGCGCGCAGCGGGGGATTTTTGGCGGGGAAGTCGAGGTCGCGCAGGGCATCGGCGGCGCGGCGGGCGAGGATCTGATCGGCAAGCCCGAGGGTCGTAACGAGCGTGCGCTGCATCCACGTCGTGACAGCGGGCGGCAAGGTGCGGCCTTGCTGGCGTGCGGCGGCGGCGAGACCTTCGGCGAAGGCGAGTTGTTGGGCAACGGGGGCGGTGGCGAGCGAGCGCATCACGGGTTCGATGGTGGCGAGACGATCGCCGGGGAGGTGTTGCACGGCGTGGCGGGCGAATTCACCGGCGCGGGGCGAGGTGAAATGGGTGCGCTCGAGGTGGGCGAGCAGGAACTCAGCGACGGCGGACGTAGGAACGGCGAGGGCGACATCGGCGAGGCGGTCGGAGTCGGCGGGCGTGGCGGCGAGACGGTTGAGCTCGTCGAGCGGAGCGAGGGCGAGGCGGGCTTTGAGCGCCAGGCGCAGAGCGTAGATGAGTTGAGGGTCGGACTCGGTCGTGCGCGCTTGCAGGGCGAGGACGGCCGGCGCGGTCCAAGGTTGAGGGTCGCGGGCGAAGAGTTGCGCAATGACGCGCCACGTGAGATGCGAGGTCGAAAGATCGGGCGCGAGCAGCGGCGCGAGGAGGTCGGCGGCATCGGCGGGCAGTGTGTCGCGGGTGGCGAGGACACGGAGGGCGGCGAGGCCGACGTCGCTGGCGGGGCGCGACAGGGCGCGGCGCAGCAAGTCGGCATCCGTGCGACCGAGACGCTCGAGTGTGAGCAAGAGCGGGAGCGCGGCGGTTTCGTCGGCGGCGGGATCGGACCCGGCGACGAGGCTTGAGGCGGCCGTGAGCAGGGCGGGCGCGGCGGTGAGGGTATCGGGGCGGGCGAGGAGTTCGCTCACGGCGAGGGAGCGCACGACGTTGTTCGATGATGAGAGATGAGGGACGAGCGCGGCGGTGGGCAGGGCGGCGAGGTTGGGCAAGCTCGCTTGGGGAGCGGAGCCGTCGAGCCCGCGCCAGATGATGCGCCAGATGCGGCCGTGGCCGTGGTCGCGGGATGGATGAGTGAGGGGAATCTCGTAGTGGCCGATGATGGGGTTGTAGAAATCGGCAATCCAGAGGGCGCCGTCGGGGCCGAGTTTGACTTGGACGGGGCGGAAGGCGGGGTCGTCGCTAGAGAGGAAATCAGGTTGGCGGGCTGCGGCGGGGGAAGCGCCGTGCCAGTCGAGGCGGTCGCGGTTGATGCGGCGGGTGACGGGGTTGCCGTTGAAGAGATTGTTTTGGAATTCAGGCGGGAAATTTTTGGCGGAGTAATGAGCGATGCCGGCGATCGCGCTCGAGCCGTGGTCGTCCGTGGTGATCGTGGGGGCAAAGCCGAGGCCGTCGTGTTCTTTACTGATGCCTTCGTAGAAGCCGCCGGGGACGAGGAGGTAGACGGGCTTTGAGTGAGAGTCGGCGGTGTAGATCTCACCGCGGGCGTCGAAGGCGAGACCGAAGGGATTCGTCTGGCCCTGAGTGACGAGTTCGAAGCGAGAGCCGTCGGGGCGGAAACGGTAGGTGTTGCCGCTGCTGAGTTTTACGACGCGACCGGAGCGGTCGGTGACCTCGGAGGGATTGGCGAAGCCGTGGGTGCCGTAAACCCAACCATCGAGCCAGAGCCAATAGCTGGACGACATGCCGTGGGTGTCGCGAAAGCCGAAGCCATCGTAGAGTTTCTCGCGGAGATCGGCGCGACCGTCGCCGTCGGTATCGGTGAGGCGCCAGATGGCCGGGATGGAATAAACGAGAACCGAGTCGCCTTTGGCGCCGGGGGCGCGGGGGAGCGGGAGGACGCCGACGGGGATGTTGAGGCCCTCGGCAAACGTGGTGACTTGGCGGGCGCGACCGGTGGCGGGATCGAAATCTGAGAGAATGCGGATGGAGTCGGCTCCGTGTTCGGCCGGCTCGGGCGGCGCGGAGGCGGCGCGGAAGGCGATGCCGTTTTCGCTCCAGTGTTTGTCGAAGGTTGGGATGACCTGGTCGAGGGCATCGCGGCGCGCGGGCCATGGGTACAACGTGGAGCCGGTGACCCAGACGCGACCAGCGGTGTCGAAGGCGATGTTGAGCGGTTTCTGGATAGCGGGCTCGGCGGTGACGAGTTGGATTTCGAAACCGGGCGGGAGGTGGAAGAGCGCTTGGGATTGCGCGGGCGAAAGCAGCGGTGCGTTGGGCGCATCGCCGCGGGGATCGGCGGCGCGTAGGTGCGCGAGGGCAGACAGACCGAGAGACAATAAGGCGACGCGGAGGAAGGAGCGGCTCATGGGGTGGCGTCGAACTTCGGGCGAACTGGTGGCGCAGGCAAAATGAAAGTCATGAGAATTGATTGGGAGTCGGGCGGCGGGAGTGAACCGGCACAAAAAATCCCGGCCGCCTGAGCGAGCCGGGATGAATTTAAAACCTAGAGGTAAGCTTGGTCCGATAATCAAAACGACAGACGCGCGCCGAGCGTGAAGCTGCGGCCCGGAAGCGGCGCGATGTCCTTGAGGAAGGATGTGGCGAGACGCGCGTCGGCGTTGGTGAGATTTTCCGCGCGGGCGAAAAGCTCGAGGCCCACGCGCGTACCCGCGAACGCCGCGACGTGGTAACTCGCATGCGCGCCGATCAAAGTGTGGCCGGCGGTTTCCGTTTCTTCGGGGCCAAAACGCGTTTGCCGGAACGTATGGCGCGCCTCGGCGCCGAGCGACCATCGCAACTGCGTGTAAGCGAAACCGACGCCCACGCGCGCGGCCGGAATGCGTGGCAACGGCTCGTTATCGGTCGTCTGCTCGGCGCGCACGGTGTCGGCGAGGAGCGCGAGATGCAGACGTTGGTCGGAGCGATCGATAAGGTGGAATTGGACCTCGGCCTCGGCGCCGTAGAAGACCGCGTCCTTGGCGATGAATTGATAGATGGGAAGCCAGGCTTCGGCGGTGCGCGCGGGGTAAGCTTTAAAAGTGCCCGTGGCTTCGGCGTAGTAGCGCCGCGCATCGCGTTGCTCGAAGACGAAATCGGTAAAGCGATTCACGAACGCACCGACGGAACCCGTGACGAAGCCGGCGCGCCGGCGCAAGGTGAGCTCGGCGCCGAGGGACGATTCGCGGTCTAGGCCCGCGGAGCCGATTTCATAGGCGCCCGTGCCGCCGTGCGGACCATGAGAGAAGAGCTCTTGCGCGACGAGGAGGCGTTGTGAAGCCGAGAGCGACAAGCCGATGGAAAAATCTTTCGCCGGATAATATACGGCTCCCGTGGAGAAACTCAGGCCATGATCCGTGCGTTTCTCGCCGGACCTCGCGGCGTAACCGGGGTAAGCGGCGAGATCGTCTGCGACGGTGCCGAGCTGGATGCGTTGCCATTCGTAACGCGCCCCAAACTCCAGCGAGAGCGCGGGACTGAGCTTGTAGGATTCGAGGGCGAAGAGGGCGTGGCTGGTGGTAAGGCTAGGAGGGGTGACGACCTCTGCGCCGACGGCGGCGAAATCGCTGCGGGTGGTTTGGTAGCCGATGGTGCCGCTGAGTGCGCCGAGATTTTTTTGGACGAGCTCGACGCGGCCCTCGTGGGCTTGGTTGTCGAAGGTGGTGTTCGTGCGGCCAGTCGACGTGTCGATCTCCGCGTGCGTGTAATCGGCGAGGCCGAAGCAGAACTTGGCGTTTTTAAACCCGGCGAACGGCTGCGTGAGCTCGCCGCGGAGATCGACGCGGCGTTGTTTGAGGTCGATGGAGATGGGCTCGCCGACAGGCACGCCGTAAAACGAATCGTAGGCGTTGAAAGCGACGCCGAGGTGGCCGAGCGCGCCGAAACGCGTGACGCCGATGGAGGCATTTTTGGTGGTGCGCGCTGAGTTGGTCAACGTGCCGTAATGGATCGGGTCGGCGGGATCGGCGTAGCCGGGGATGGCAACGTCGTCGGTCTCGGTGCGGAGGCCATTGACTTGGATTGCCGTGGTGGCGTTGCCGGCAAGGGCAGAGACGATGCCCGTGCGCTCGTGCGCGGCTGATTCGTAGCGCAACTCGGCAAGACCGGAGAATGGCGTGGTGGGTGCGGCGGACGGGATGCGGTTGTCGATGACGTTGACCACGCCGCCGACGGCGGAGCTGCCGTAGAGCAACGTCGCCGGACCGCGCAGCACCTCGATGCGCTCGACGAGGAGCGGCTCAACGCTGACGCCGTGATCGGGGCTGATGCTCGAGGCATCGAGTGAGCCCACGCCGTTGTCGAGCATGCGAACGCGTTCGCCGCCGAGGCCGCGGATGATCGGGCGACTGGAGCCGGGGCCGAAGTAAGTACCGCTCACACCGGCGGTATCGGCGAGAGTGGCGCCGAGGGTGGCCGCGGCGCGGCGACGGAGTTCGTCGCCGGCGAGAATGGACGTGCCTTGCGCGAGATCGAAGGCGGTTTTGCCATCGAGCCCGGCGGTCACGAAATACGTGTCGAGCGGATGAATGTCGGAGTGATCCGGACCTTTTTGGGCGTGAGCCAAGGTAAGGACACTGAGGAGAGAAAGAGGCAGAGAACGAAAAAATGACATGGAAGGATGAAGCTGAGTTTTGAAACGTAACTGGAGGTCGCACGCCGCAGCGTGGCACCTTGAGTAATAAACTACGTGAGCGCGCGCCGGCGCCGCACGGAGAAGATCCTAATTCAAACTCAGACTAACGGCGGACCTCGCTCCGGCTGATGCAGGTAGCGGGGTGGGCTAACGAAAATCTCGGAGTGAGGACTAAACTCCGCACGGAGGTGAGTCGGTATCGGTGCGACGACGACCAGCGGAGCAGGCGCAGCGGTGACACCGGCGGCGAATAACGTAACGACGCAACCCTCGTCCTGGGCGTTGGCGGCGGCGGAGTCGTCGCTGTGGCCGTGGAAGGCCGTGTGCAATTGCGGGCTTACGGCGAGCACCGTGAGCAACAGCAACAACGCCGCCGCGCCGAGCGCCAAGAGGCGGCGGAACGGATGCACCGTTGAAGAGCTGGAGGACAAAGTGCTCACGAAACGAGGGGTGAAAAACGAGATTAGGCCCGAGGGGTCAAGCGCGGCGACGTTGCAAGAGCGTGACGACCAGCAACAGCGCGAACGACAAGCCGAGCAACGTTGCCGCGAAGGCGTGGGCCGAGGCGTAATCGAGGCGTTGGACTTCGTCGTAGAGCGCGATGCTGGCGACCTTAGTCACCCCGGGGATCGCGCCGCCGATCATCAGCACGACGCCGAATTCCCCCAGAGTGTGCGCGAAACCCAGTGTGAGGCCCGCGGCGATCCCGCGCCATGCGAGCGGCGCGTGCAGCCGAAAAAATACCCGCCATGGCGAAGCGCCATAAGCCGTGCCCGCCTCGAGTAAGTCGCGCGGCACGGCGCGCAACGCGGCTTGAAACGGCTGCACCGCGAATGGCAGCGAATAAAACACCGAGGCGATCACGAGTCCGGTGAACGTGAACACCAGCGGTTGACCGGTGAGGTCGCGCCACCACGAGCCCGGCGGGTGTTGCGGCGAGAGCCCGACGAGCACGTAAAAACCGATGACCGTAGGCGGCAACACGACGGGCAACGTGACGAGCGTTTCCAGAAACGGCGCCAGGCGCGTGCGCGTGGTGTTGAGCCAATGCGCCAGCGGCAAACCGATCACGCCCAGAACAAGCGTCGTGATCGCCGCGAGGCGCAACGTCAGCGCGAGCGATTGCCAGAGCGGCGCAGCGAGACCCAGGAACGTGGCGGTGGATTCGGGCAAGATGAGGCTACGCTCAACGCGGAACGCATAACCCTCAATGCTGAATGGCAGGACTAAGTTCCCGGCAAGCCGTAGCCATAGCGCTCGAAAATCTTGCGGGCAGGATCGCTTTTGAGGAACGCGAGGTAGCGGGCCGCGGCGGGATTGGCGGCACCGCGTTGCGTGATGATGACGCCCTGGTCGAGTGGGGCGTGGAGCGCGGCGGAGATTTCGATCCAGCGACCTTTGTCCCTGAGTTTCGGCGAGAGGACGAGAGAGAGAGCAACGAAACCAGCATCGGCGTGACCGGTTTCGACGAACTGAGCGGTTTGCGTGATGTTTTCACCGGTGACAATTTTGAGTCGAGCGGCCGAGGTGAGGCCGAGGTGATCGATGACTTGTAAGGCAGCTCGGCCGTAGGGCGCGGTGACGGGATTTGCGACGGCGAGTTTCTGTACCGCGGGATTATTTACGGTAGCGATGATGTTCGTGACCTCGACCCCGGGCTTGGTGGTCCAGAGCACGAGGCGACCGATGGCGAAGGTCGTGAGGGTTTTGGCGTCGGCGTGGCCGGCTTTGATGAGGGCCTGCGGGTAGTCGAGATCGGCCGAGAGGAAAATATCGTAGGGCGCGCCGTTGGTGATTTGCGCGACCAAGTTGCCAGAGGCGCCGGTGGTGCAAGTCAGAGTGACGTCGGGCGCAGACTGCTTGAACGCGGCGTTGAGCGCATCGAGGGCGTAGACGAGGTTGGCGGCGGCTGCGATGGAGACGGAGGCGGGCGTCGCCGGGGATGCCGGTGTCGCGGCGGGCGCCGGCGTGGGAGCAAGACCGGCGAGGAACAGCGCGAGGGTGAGACAAAAACGGAGCATCGATGAAGACGTTGCACGGATGCTTCCGGGCTGGCCACGCGAAAGGGAGGGGGTTGTGGTGACGGGTATGGCTGCGCCTGATGTATTACCGCCGGTGACGGTGTTGAGTGGCTTCCTCGGAGCGGGGAAGACGACGCTCTTGCGGCATCTGCTCGGGCAGGCGGCGGGGCGTAAATGGGCGGCCGTGGTGAACGACGTGGCGGCGATCAACGTCGACGCGCAACTCGTGGCCGGTGCCGGCGCCGCGCGCGTCGTGGAGCTGGGAAATGGCTGCGTGTGTTGTACGGTGCGCGACTCGCTGGCGGAGACCATCGCGGAACTCGCTGCGCAAAAAACCTATGAACACATTTTAGTGGAAACGACCGGAGTGGCGGAGCCGCGGGCCGTGGCGGATCTGTTTACGCGGAAGAACTCGTTTTGGCGGAGCCTCGCTGATTTCGCGCGGTTGAGCGCGTTGGTGACGGTGATTGATGCGCGGAGTTTTTTGACAGAACAGCGCGCCAGCCGAATGCGTTCGGTTGAAAACGAAACGCCGCGCGGGCCGAAGCCGATCTTTGAACTCATGGTGGAACAGGCGGAGTGCGCGGATGTGCTCGTGTTGAACAAGTGCGATCTGGCGAGTGCAGCGGAGCTGGCGGAAGTCGAGACGATCTTGCGGACCTTGAACCCGCGGGCGGAGCTGGTGCGCGCGGAGCACGGGCAGGTCGCGAGTGAATTTTTGTTGGAGCGCGTGCGCTTCGAGCCGGAAACAACGGTGGGTGCGGCGCAGTGGTTGCGCGTGATGCGCGAGGAGACCGGCAAGACCGGCGACGGAGCAGCGGGGGTGAACTTGGCTCAGGTGCGTCGAGCGGGCGCGCCCCAACTCCAGGCGCGGCATGAAGCGGCGTATGGAATCACGAGTTTCGTTTACGAGGCGCGGCGGGCGTTTGCGCGTGACAAGTTTGTCGCGTTGCTGGAGGGCGGATTGCCGGCGGGGTTGTGGCGCGCGAAGGGTTTTTTTTGGTTGGCGGAGCAGCCGGCGGACATCGGGTTTTTGTCGATCGCGGGTGGCGGCGTGCGGCGAGAATGGGTCGGCACGTGGGCGGCGGCGCTGCGTGAGAGTGGCATCGTGACGGATGCGGAAATCCCGGCCGCGGCGCGCGTGAAGTGGGCGGAGCCCTACGGAGATCGCCGGCAGGAATTGGTTTTTATCGGAACCGGGCTCGACGTTGGGGCTTGGCGTGCAAAGCTCGATGCATGTTGGGTGTGATTAATCGTGAATTTTTTTGGAAACTCCGGACGAGATCGCGCGTCGGATTCGCCGTGGTTTTAAATTTAAAAAAATTGGGGCAACGCGTGGTGTGGGCAGTGGCGGCTGTGCTCGCTTGTGGGCTCGCTAGCTCCTGTCTGCGTGCTGCCGAAAGTGTCGCCGCGGCGCCGGAGGTGTTGATCTATGCTGATGGAGATCGGGTGCGCGGAAAATTGGTGGAAAAGAGCAACGAACTCTGGGTATTTCAGTCAGAGAAATTCGGTTTGTTAAAAGTTCCAGTCGAGGTGGCGCGCGTGGAGACAGTGGCTGGCGTGCTCGCGGTGACTTCGGAGGTGAAATCACCGGTTAACCCTAAGAAGGCTGCGGTCGTCGCGGTCGCGGCCACGAAGCCGAAGCACGAGGATCCGGATGACGTAGAGCCGGTAGGCTGGGCGAGGTTTACGCCGATGGCTCTAACGCAGACGGTGCGTGAATTTTTCGGGCCATGGAAGGGACGTTTTTCGATTTCAGTGGAGGATGTCACCGATGCTTCCAGTCGCAACACGACATTGTTGGAGTTGCATATGAAGCGGACTTGGAAGCGCGACGAGGTGGATGGAACGTTACGCTATGATTTTTCCCAGACGGCCCACGTGGCAACGAAGGATCTGATCAAGCTCACGGGTTCTTGGCGGCGGGATTACGCGTACAAGCTATTTAGCATTTATCGGCCTACCAGTGAGTATAACCGCGCGTTTAAGGCCTCGGATGGCCTCGCGGCGAATTACATGATGTTGCAGCAGGAGATAGGTGCGGGCGTCATTGTGTTCACCACTCCCCAGCGGAAGTTGCGCACGGGCTTATCGGAAAACCTTTTCGATGTGTGGATCGTGGCGCCCTACACTCGTCATTCATCGCAAACTTCGGAGTCGATCTTCGCCGAGATGGAATGGTCTCTGCCATGGAGGTTGCGCCTCACAGAACGTGGCGTGTGGTACCCGCCGTTTCGGAGTGGCTCGGATGGGTGGGAAAACCGTTTGGAATTAAATAAAAAACTTACGGAAACTCTCAGCGTAGCGATCCGGCATGAGACGCGTACCAACAACCCCGATGTGCGCATTCAGGATTACACCTTGTTGCGGTTGCTCGTTGGGCTGGATTTTTGAAGTCATGAGCCGGTTGGAGGATGGCGCGCTAAAAAAATCGAGTCGCAACGTGCGGCGCGGGCTCAACGCTGCGGTGAATCTATTTTTCATGTTTCCACGACTTCTTTGGTTTCTGTGCGCAGCGAGTTTGGGCTTAAACGCGACCCTGTGCGGGCAATTGGCGACGGTGCCCACGCAGTTTGGGACCGCGCCCGCCACGACATTATCAATCGGTGAAACGACTACAGTGGATTTGCGCACCTTGCTTGGTGTCCCGGGCGTTACGGGCCAGGTTATGCAATTTGATACGGTGCGCGGAACCTTTAACGCAGAATTGTTGGCGAACGACGCACCAAAGACCGTGGCGAATTTTCTCAATTACGTGAACCGCGGCGCCTACGCGAACAGCATCATCCACCGCTCGGTCCCAGGGTTTGTGATTCAAGGCGGCGGGTTCACCTCGTCGGGTAATCTCGTGACGGCGATCTCGGCGGATGCGCCGGTGCAAAATGAATTCAAGATCTCCAACACCCGTGGCACGATCGCGATGGCCAAAACCGCGGCAGGGCCGAATACGGCTACTAATCAGTGGTTTATAAATCTCGCCAGCAACAGCGCTAATTTGGATAGCCAAAATGGTGGCTTCACCGTCTTCGCGCGCGTTTTGGGCAATGGTATGACTGTAGCTGACTCGATCGCCTCGGTCACAGCCTACGACGTAAGTCCCCAACTCGGAGCCGATTTCACGGCACTACCTTTGATTGGCGGCAATCTCAATTCTTCGGCCCTGGTTGTAATCCGTACGATTACTGCGATTCCGGTTTATCCTAGCGTCGCAGGGGAAAAAGCCGTGGTCACTTATACAGCCACTAGCTCTAGTGCAGGTGTGGCAACGGGCACCGTGAATGGGAGTACGCTTACTCTCACGGGCGTGTCGCCAGGTACTGCCAACATCACCGTGCGCGCCGCCGATGTGAATAACAGCGCGGCTCAGGTCGTGTTCGCTGTGACGGTAGCGGCGAGCGCACCGGTTATCACCGCGCAACCCCTGAACGCGGTGGTTGCGAGCGGGCAGATGCTTGCGCTCAATGTCGCTGCGTCTGGCACAGGTCTGACTTATCAATGGAAACGCGTCGTAAGCGGAGCGAGTGGCGTGCTAGTCCCTGGAGCGACAGGCCCTCAGTTCATTCTAGATAAAGTGTCGTCGAGCGAAGCGGGAATATATTATTGCACGGTCACGAATTCCGCTGGCGCAGTGGACAGCGCGGGCGCGATCATTGCGGTACGGCCGAGCGGGGAGTCGCGTTTGACGAATTTGGCCGTGCGCGCGGCCTTGGATGCGGGTCAGGTTTTGATCGTGGGGTTTTCCACGACGGGTAAAACCGATCTGCTGGTGCGGGGTGTGGGTCCGAAGCTGGCTGATTTCGGTGTGACGGATTTTTATGCCGACCCGCGGCTTGAAATTTACGACGGCGCTGGTGTGAAGGGCCTAACGAATGATTCTTGGGACGGAGCTTTGGCGACGACTTTCCAGAGCGCAGGAGCGTTTCCGCTTAACGCTGGGAGCAAAGATGCCTCGTTGGTTACCTCGGTAAACGGCGCATCAACGGCGCAACTCAAAGGCGCGGATAGCGGTGTGACCTTGCTGGAAGTGTACGCGTTGGGCGGCATGTCGGCACCGGCGAGGCTGAATAATGTTTCCACGATTAACCGCGTCGGCACCGGCGGAAATATCTTGATTGCAGGTTTTACCGTGAGCGGGGACGTGGCGAAGACGTTGCTCATCCGGGGCGTGGGACCGAAGTTGACGGCGTTTGGCGTAGGCGGGGTGTTGGCGGATCCGAAGTTGGAAATTTATCGTGACGCGACGTTGTTGGCGGTGAACGACGATTGGAACGCGAGCGTAGCGGCGGCGACGCCGGGCTTGGGTTTCGCGCTCGATGCGGGGAGCAAGGACGCGGTGTTGTTGATCACTTTGCCGGCGTTGCCGGCGGGGGTCGGTTACACGGCGCAGCTCTCGGGCGTCGGGGCGACGACGGGCGTCGGCTTGATCGAAGTCTACGAAGTGCCGTGAGGCCCGCGGGGCTCAGAAGCCGCGAGCCTGCATCGCGCGGCCGAGCTCTTGCATGAAAGCTTGGGCGTCGGCGGGCGAGGGGCGGTAGCCGGGTTGGCTGATCTCGGTGAAACCAGGGCGGTACTGTTGATCGATGATCCATTTGCCGGTCACGCCGTCGCTGAACGTAACGGTGCCGCCGGCGATCGCGCCAGGGATGAGGGTTACGGCGTCGATGACGACGGTGACCGAGCTGGGGCCGGCGGGCGCCGCAGGGGTGGCGTCATCGCCGAGCGGGGCCTCGGGCGCTTCGGCGTCGGCGGGGGCGGAGTCAGCGTCGTCGGCAGTGGGATTGTGCGCGGCGGCTGGGGCGGGCACGGGAGGGGCTTTGGTGACGTCGCTGGCGTCGGCCTTGGGGGCGGGGTCTTTGAGGGTGAGGTTAAGGTCGTCGACGAGGAAGCGGACGTCCATGTACGTCATGGAGACTTTAAATTCGTCGCGGAGTTTTTTCTGTACGGCGGAGAGATTGGCGCCGTCGGCGATCCAGGTGGCGACGGTCGTTTTTTGCGCGGGGGTGAGGGACATGGTGGAAGGGTGAGCGGGAAGGAGTGAACGGCGAAGTTTAAACGGCGAACCTTGGGTTTGCCGAGATACCATTAACCCTGCGCTTCTGACTTTCAACTGCGCGTTAACGCGACAGTTGAGTTTTGAGGAATTCCACGCTGCTGCGCGTGGTGGCGTCTTGCTCCATCATGTTGTCCACGGCTTTGCAGGCGTGGATGACGGTGCCGTGGTCGCGGCCACCGAAGGCGTCGCCGATTTCCTGGAGAGAGTGCTTGGTGAGCGTGCGGGTGATGTACATCGCGATCTGGCGGGGGATGGCGATGTTGTTGGGCCGGCGCTTGCTCGTCATGTCGCTGTGGCGGATCTGGTAGTGATCGGCGACGCGTTTCTGGATGGTCTCGATGGTGAGGATCGTCTGCGCCTGCTCCATGAGCACGTCGTGCAGGAGGCGTTCCGCGGTGGCAAGGTCGATGGGCTTGTGCGTGAGCGCGGTGTAGCTGGCCACCTTGATCAGCGCGCCTTCGAGGCGGCGGATGTTCTTGGTGATGTTCTGCGCGATAAAATTGATGATCGGCGCGGGGAGGTCGCACTTGAGGGCGGCGGCCTTGGTGCGGAGGATGGCGATGCGGGTCTCGACGTCGGGCGACTGGATGTCGGCGGGGAGGCCCCATTCGAAGCGGGAGACGAGGCGGGCTTCGAGTTTCTGGATCTCGGAGGCGCGGCGGTCGCTGGAGAGAACGATCTGTTTACCAGACTCGAAGAGGTCGTTGAAGGTGTGGAAAAATTCTTCCTGGATGCGCTCTTTGTTGGCGAGGAATTGGACGTCGTCGAGGAGGAGGACGTCGGCGTGCCGGTAGCGTTGGCGGAATTTGGTGAGGCTGTTCTCCTGAAGGGCTTGGATGAATTCGTTGGTGAATTTTTCCGTGGAGAGGTAGGCGACGCGGGCTTCGGGGTTGCGGCGGAGGATGGCGTGCCCGATGGCGTGCATCAGGTGGGTTTTGCCGAGGCCGGTGTCGCCGTAGAGGAAGAGGGGGTTGTAGGCTTGAGCGGGGGCTTGGGCGACCGCGAGGGCGGCGGCGTGGGCCATCTGGTTGTTGGCGCCGACGACGAAGTTTTCGAAGGTGTTGCGGGGGTTGAGCGAGCCGGGGGCGGGGCCGCGGTCGTCGTAGCGGGTGGACTTGCGGGAGGAGCCGGCGGTGGCGCGGCTGCGGGCGACGGCGCTATCTGCGGCGCGTTGCTGATCCGCGGGGGCGGAAGGGGCTCCGGTGGTCGTGAGTTTGACGGTGACGAGGCGACCGGCGACGAGGCGCAGGCGCTGGGTGATCAGGTCCAGGTAGTTGTCGTGGATCCAGATGGAGGCAAATTCGTTGGGGACGCCGAGGGTGATGACGTCGTCGGTGGTTTCCAGGCTCACGACCGGTTCAAACCACATATGGAAAACATCTTCCGGGAAGAGCGACTTGAAGTCGGCTTTCACGGTGTCCCATAGGTTGGGGGTTTGAACGGGATTGGGCATGAGCGGGCTTAGAGAGTGATTTTATTCACAGGTGGCCGCCGAGGGGCACTTTCAGCACATTCGCTCTAGGCTGCATCCGAGTTCGGTCTATCGGGAAAGGGGGTGGACGGGCCAGCAAGCAGGATAGCCAAACGATGAAGGGCGCTAAGCAGTTGCTGGACAGGTGATAGCCTGAGCTATCGGGTCGATTCAAACGGGATGAAGCAGAAAGGAAGTGTGAAAGAGCTTTCGGACGGGCCTAAAGACCTGAGGAAGAGGTGGACTAACGGCGATGAAAAAAAGTATGACAAGACGAACTTTTGGGAAGTTTTCGCCAAGTTATTCACAGAGGAATTGGGTATAACTTTTTGATTTTTTACGTTGCCACCGCGTCGTGAAATTCGGCCACCGATTGAGCCGCAGAAAACCAGTAATGGATTTCGTGTTACAGGAGGCCTTTTTCCGAGGAGAAACCGGGTGATTTCAAGTGACGAACAGGTCACGAGAACGTGACGGAAGTGCGTTTTCGGATACGCGGCGAGCGGGCCGTGATCGTGATTTTGGCCTCGGGGGCGGGCTTTTAGGCCACGGCTGGGGCGGGTTCGACCCACTTGCCGTGTTCTTTAATGAGGGCAATGAGGCGGGCGTCGGCGTCGGCTTGGGGGAGGTTGTATTGGACGCAGGTTTTGCCGACGTACAGGTTGATCTTGCCGGGGGCGCCGCCGACGTAGCCGAAATCGGCGTCGGCCATTTCGCCAGGGCCGTTGACGATGCAGCCCATAATGGCGATTTTCACGCCCTTGAGGTGGCCGGTCTGGGCGCGGATGCGCTGGGTGGTCGTCTGGAGATCAAAGAGGGTGCGGCCGCAGCTGGGGCAGGCGACGAACTCCGTTTTGGAGGAGCGGGCGCCGGCGCCTTGGAGGACGTTGTAGGCGAGAGTGGTGGCGCGGGCGGGATCGTTTTCCGTCTCAACGCTGACGAGGTCGCCGAGACCGTCGCAAAGGAGGCCGCCGGTTACAAATGAAGCATCGAGCAGGCGGGAGAGAAACGTCGGATCTGGCTGCACGGCCGTGGCCGCGGTGTTGCGGATCCAGAGCGGGGCGAGCGAACCGAGGGTTTGGAGCGCGGCGGCGAGGGCGCGGTAACGGCCGAGCGGATGGCCCGTGGATGAGGTGGCGTCGTCGAGGGTGAAAATAAATGCCGTGTCGCCGAGGGCTTGAAGCGTCGGGGCGAGGGTCGCGAGGACGGCGGCGGAACTCGCGAGGGCGAGGGTGTGACGGTGACGGCGCGCTAGGGTGGCGAAGGCCGCGAGCGTGGCGGATTCGTTGGCGCCGAAGGAGCGGAGGAGGACTTTGGGCTCGGCGTGATTTAGCTGTGCTTCGAGATCGGTGGGCGTGAGCGCGGGGGCGAGCTCGAGGACGAGGAACGTGCCGGTTGGGATGCGCGCGGAGTGGAGCGCGGCGAGTTCGGCGGGACCAGAAATCGTGACGAGAAGACCCTCGTGGGGCGTGTCGTGGGATTTGGGCTTGGGGAGCGGGTTGGGCGCGAGGAGGTCGGCGAGGGTGACGCGAGTGATGACGACCGGTACGTGGTCGGGGCCGATTTTGATTTTTGGGGTGAGGGCGAGCGTCGTGGTCGCGCGGCGATTAAATTGGTAGGGATCGAGGGCGTCGCGCGCGGGAGCGACGGGCGTTGTTGACCAGAGGGACATGGTCTTGGCGGCGATGGCGCGTGCGACGGGGATTTCGTAGACGCTGTCTTCGGTCAGGGAGACGCGGAGGGTGTCGCCGAGGCCGTCGTGCAGGAGGGTGCCGATACCGATGGCGCTCTTAATGCGACCGTCTTCGCCGTCGCCGGCCTCGGTGACGCCGAGGTGGAGGGGGTAGTGCATGTTTTCTTCGTTCATGCGGGCGACGAGGAGGCGATAGGCCTGGATCATGACCTTCGGGTTGGAGGCCTTCATCGACAGAATCATCTGCTTAAATGAGTGGCTCTCGGCGATGCGGAGAAATTCGAGGGCGCTCTCCACCATGCCGAGCGGCGTGTCGCCGTAGCGGTTCATGATACGATCGGAGAGCGAGCCGTGATTGGTGCCGATGCGGAGGGAGCGGCCGAGGGTTTTGGCGCGGAGCACGAGCGGGGAAAACGTCTCGTGGAGGCGTTGCAGTTCTCGGTCGTAGTCGGCGTTGGTGTAGTCGCGGACGGCGAATTTCTTTTTGTCGGCGTAGTTGCCGGGATTCACGCGGACTTTTTCCACGTGCTCAACGGCTTCCATCGCGGCGCTCGGGAGGAAATGGATATCGGCGACGAGCGGGATGTGGCCGAAGCCGGCGGCGGTGAATTGTTCGCGGATGGGGCGCAAGCACTGGGCGGCGGCGACGTTGGGCGCGGTGATGCGGACGATCTCGCAGCCGACTTCGGCGAGGGCGATGGATTGTCGGACGGTGGCGGCGATGTCTTGGGTGTCGCTAGTCGTCATCGACTGGATGCGGACCGGGTTGGCGCCGCCGACGCCGACGGCGCCGACTTTAACTTCGTGCGTGGGACGACGGACAGTTTGGAAACGGGAGACGCAGTAGGGCGACATGGCGGAGGCGTGGGCGCGGTGCTAGGCCGGCGGTAGCGTTTACTTGGCGGTGGCGGGGGCTTCGGTGCGGCTGGAGTTGACGTCGCGGACGATGCGGCGGACGTCGAAGAAGCTCACGTAAATGATCATCGAGAACAGCAGCACCATGAACACGCTCTGGGCGGTCATGATGAATTGGCCGGGCAGCGCGCGGCCGCGAAGTTTGCCGAGGGTGGCGAAGAGCATCTGGCCACCGTCGAGGACGGGAATCGGCAGGAGGTTAAAGACGGCGAGGTTGATGTTGATGAGGATGGTGAACATCAGCACGGCGCGGATGCCGACCTCGGCGGCGCTGTGAAATATGCGGAAAATACCGACCGGGCCGGCGAGTTTATTGAGGCCGATATCGGAGTTGGGGTTGATCAGGCTCCAGAGCGTGCGGACGGTCATCGCGATGGGCGCAGTGATCTGCGCGAAGGGCGAGGGATGCGTCAGGCGGTAGCCGGTGGTAAAATCAACGCCGAGGACTTTAGCAAGAGCGGCGGGTGTGGTGGTGGCGTGGGCGGGCAGCGTCAGGGCGACGTCGACGCCGGCGCGGCGAACGATGAGCGTGGCCGGCGCGGCGGGTTGCGCGATGAGCGTCTCGTAGAACGTTTCGGTGCCGTAGATTTTCACGCCGTTGAGGGAAATGAATTCGTCGTTTACGCGCAGGCCGGCTTGGGCGGTGAAACTGGCGGGGGCGATTTTGAAAGCGATCAGTTCAAAGCCCGGGGCGATGCCGATCTTGCGAAATTTTTCCTCGCCCGAGAGACGAGGATTGACGGGGAGATCGAGTGATTGGCCATCGCGCTCGACGGTGAAAACGGCGCGGGGTTGTCCGTCGGCGGAGCGCCCAGTCGTCGTGATGAGCGTCTGCATCAAGTCCTGCCAGTCGGAGACGGATTTGCCGTCGATAGCGCGGACGATGTCGCCGGCGCGGAAACCGGCTTGCAGCGCGGGGCTAGGGGTTTTGACGCCGTCGGGACCCTCGAGGGTTTTGGCGACGTAGCCGATGCGGGTGGTGGCGGTCGCGCTGCTCTCGGGCACGCCGATGGCGGTGACGATGCAGGCGAGAACAAAGGCGAACAGGACGTTAAACGCGGCACCGGCGAAGAAGACGATCATCTTGGTCGCGTAGGAAAGCGGCGGGAGTTTTGCGACGTCGGTGGTGCTTTGTCCCTCGATGGGGCCGAGGTCGGCGAGCTGGGGCAAGAGGACGTAGCCGCCGAGAGGGAACCAAGCGAGGCGGTATTCGACGCCGTCTTTGGCACGGTAGGACCAAATGGCGGGACCGAAGCCGATGGAAAAACGCTCGACGTGCACGCCGCGCCGGCGGGCCGCGAGAAAGTGACCGAGCTCGTGGACGAAAATCGAGCCCCCGAAAAATACGGCCACGAGGAAGATGGACCAGAGGTTAGAAAAAGCGGCGGAGAGGAGTTCCATGAGAAAGTGGTAGCGGTGCGTTTAAAAAAGATGCTTTTCGATGGCGCGCTGCGCGAGGCGGCGGGCTTCGAGGTCGAGGGCGAGGATGGCGGGAAGATCGGCGGGGGCGACGGTGGCGAGCTGGGCAAGAACGTGTTCAACGATGCGCGGAATCGCAAGAAACGGCAGCGCATGGGCGAGGAAGGCGGCGACGGCGATCTCGTTGGCGGCGTTGTACACGGCGGGGGCGCCGCGGCCGGCGATCATCGTTTCGCGGGCGAGGCGCAGCATGGGGAAACGTTTTTCGTCGACGGGCCGGAATTCTAGGGAGAGGAATTTTTTTAAATCGAGGGCGGGCTCGACACCGGGGGCGCGGGCGGGATGGAGCAGCGCGTGCTGGATGGGGAACGTCATTGACGGCGTGCCGAGTTGGGCGAGCATCGCGCCGTCGGTGAATTCGACGAAGGCGTGGACGATGCTTTGCGGGTGCAGCACGGCGTCGCATTGCTCGGGGCGCAGGCCGAAGAGGCACTGAGCTTCGATGAGTTCGAGGCCTTTGTTGGCGAGCGTGGCGGAATCGACGGTGATCTTTGGCCCCATCGACCAGTTGGGATGTTTGAGCGCGTCGGCGGGCGTGACGGCGCCGAGTGCCTCGACGGGCAAATCGCGGAACGCACCGCCGCTGGCGGTGAGCGTGATGCGGCGCACGCTCGAGTGCGGGTGGCCTTGGAGGCACTGGAAAACGGCGTTGTGCTCGCTATCGACGGGCAGAATTTTCGCGCCGCTGGCCGCCGCGGCGGCGAGGACGTGTTGGCCGGCGAGGACGAGGATTTCCTTCGACGCGAGCGCGAGGTCTTTGCCGGCCTTGAGCGCGGCGAGGGCCGGTTCGAGACCGGTGGTGCCGACGACGGCGACGAGGACGATGTCGGCGCTGGGTAATTGCGCAAGTTCGACGAGGCCGGCGAGGCCGCCGACGAGACGAGTGTCGGCGGGAAAGGCCGCGGGATGCGCGCGCGCGGCGGCGAAAGCGGTGTCATCAAAAATGCCGACGTGGCGCACGCTGTGAGTGCGGGCGATGGCGGCGAGTTTTTCCCAGTTGCCGCGGGCGGCGATGGCGACGAGCTCGAGTTTGTCGGGGTGCGCGGCGATGACGCGCAGGGTATTTTCACCGATGGAGCCGGTGGCGCCGAGGAGGACGACGCGTTTGCGAAACGGAAAGGCGGATGTGGCCACGGGTGGAGGCGGGCGCGCTTAGGGCAAGCGGAACAAGAAATAGGCGACGGGCGCCGTGAGTAAAAGACTGTCGCTCAAATCAAACATGCCCCCGATGCCAGGAATGACGTGACCCGAGTCTTTGAGCGCGGCACGGCGCTTGATGACGGATTCGATGAGGTCGGAAACAATCGCGATGACCGCAATGGGGCCGGCGATGAGCGCGGCGTGGAGGGGCGTGAGCGTAGCGCCGAGTTCATTGCGGCCGAGCCAGGCGACGAGTGCACCGATGCCGATCGACGTGAGTACGCCACCGACGGCGCCTTCCCACGTTTTTTTCGGACTGATCTGCGGGGCCATCTTGTGTTTGCCGATGGCGAGGCCGGTGAGGAGCGCACCGACATCGCAGAATTTCGCGACGGCAATGAGCCACAGGCACAGCAGCAAACGCCCATCGGCCGAAACCGTGTCGGCGGGCAACGGCGTGAGGATGCGCACCATGTATTGCAGGAGCAACGCCACGTAAACCAAACCAAAGAGCGTGGAAGCGAGCGCCTCGACGCGTTTTTCGGGTGGTCGCTCGGCGACGACGCGGATCGCCATGACGACCGCGGCGAGTGCGAGTAACGGGTGGGCGGGCGCGCCGAAGCGGGCTTCGATGAAGGGCGCAAGCGTGATCAATCCGCCGAAAAACATCCCGAGCCCACTGAACGGCGCCCAACCGGCGGCGGTCATGAGTTGATAAAACTCGCGGAGCGTCAGCACGGTGATCGCCGTGACGAGCACGAGTCCGCCGCTCGTGCGGAAAAACCATAACGTGACGAAAATGAGAGCCCAAAGAGCGAGGGTGCTAAAAATACGGGAGATCACGGTGATGGAATAAGAAGCGGATTTTTAGCGAGCGGGCGCTGGTTTGAGTTGTTCGCTGGTGAGGCCGAAGCGGCGCTCGCGGCGGTTATAATCGGCGATGGCGGCGGCGAGGTCAGCTTTGGTGAAATCGGGCCAGAGCGTGGGCGTGAAAACGAACTCGGCGTAGGCAGCTTGCAGGAGGAGAAAATTACTGATGCGCGTCTCGCCGGAGGTGCGAATCACCAAATCGGGATCAGGCAAATCGGCGGTGCTCAAGTAGCGGTTAAACGAAGACCAAGAGTCGTCGTTGAGGTTTTCGCGACCGGCTGCGACGGCGGCGGCGTAGGCGTGAGCGGCATCGACGACCTCGGTGCGGGCACCGTAGTTGAGCGCGAGCACGAGCGTGTAATCGGTAAACTGCTTCGTGGCCTCAATCGTGTCTTGGAGGAGTTTTTGGATGTTGGCGGGCAGATCGGCGGTGCGGCCGATGGTGCGGAAACGTACGCGATCACGCACGAACGTGGTGAGCTCTTTTTTGAGGTAATACTCCAGCAGACTCATGAGGCCGCCGACTTCGTCTTGCGGGCGCTTCCAGTTTTCGACGGAGAACGCATAAAGTGTGAGCACTTTTACGCCGAGGTCTCGGGCGGCAAACGTCGTGGTACGGACCGTCTCCACGCCGCGGCGATGACCTTCGAGGCGGGGGAGTCCGCGGGATTTGGCCCAGCGGCCGTTGCCGTCCATGATGATGGCGACGTGGGCGGGGACTTGGCCCGGTGCGACGGGCGTGGTGGAGGTTTCAGCCATGCGGAAGCGCGTAAGTTAGCGAGGCGGGCGGAAGTTTGACAAGGGGGAAGCCCGCGTGCGGTTTGGCAGTATGAGCAAACCTCTGACAGCGAAGAAAATTGCGACGGAGCTGGCGAAGTTGCCTGGCTGGTCGTGGGAGCATGATGCGCTAGCGAAGACCTTCGAGTTTGCGGATTTTCGGGACGCGCTGGCGTTCATGGTGCGCGCCGGTTTCGAGGCCGAGTCGCTGAACCATCACCCCGAATGGATGAATGTTTATAAAACCGTCGCCGTGCGTCTGACGACGCACGATGCCGGCGGGAAAGTGACCGCGCTCGATTTCGAATTAGCGCGGCGGATGGATCGTTGCGCGCCGTGAATCGCACCGCGCGTGCGGTTAAAGCCCGAGCATGAAATTGAACGTGCGTTCGGGCTCGCCGGGAAGAGCTTCGTGCGCGAAGTCGGGGTAGAGCACGATGTCTTTTTTGGCGGTGATTTTGTTGTAGGCGGCGAACTGTGTGGAAGGCGGGCAAATGGGGTCCATGAGGCCGGTGTAAAGCAGGACCTCGGCACGGATCCGCGGGGCGAGGTGTTGGACGTCGATGTAGCCGAGTTTTTCAAATGTGGCGGCGGCGCGTTCGTGGCGTGGATCGAAGGCGCGAAAGTACAGGCTCAGTTCTTCGTAAGCGGCTTTCGCTTGGTCCATTTCCCAGACGCGCAGGTAATCGCATAGAAACGGAAAAATCGGTGCTGCGCGGCGGATGCGTGGCTCGAGGGCGGCGCAGGCGAGGGTGAGTGCTCCGCCTTGGGAGGCTCCCATCGCGCCGACGCGAGTTGGATCGACTTCGGGTAACGCCATCACGACGCGTGCGAGTTGAACCGTATCGAGAAAGATCGCCCGGAAGAGGAGTTTGCGGGCATCGGGGTCGTCGAGGCCGCGGATGATGTGACCGCGTAAGGTGTTGCCCTGGACGCCACCACGGTCTTCCGAGCGACCGCCTTGGCCGCGGCAATCCATTGCGGCAACGCAGAAGCCTGCGCCGGCGTAAGCGAGTTTGTTGACCCAATCGCCGGAGTGGCCCGAGTAGCCGTGAAATTGGAGGACGGCGGGGGCTTTGCGCGCAGGGGCCGAGGTGGATTTGGGACGGAGGTATTTTGCGTAGATGCGGGCGCCGCCTACGCCGGTGAACCACAAATCGAAACACTCGATGTGCGGCGCTACGATGGTGGTGCTGGGGCGGAGTTCGGGTTGCGGTGCCGTGGCTTCGAGCTCGCGCAGGGCTTCGGCCCAATAGGCATCGAAGTCGGCGGGACGGGGATTGCGGCCGGAATAGTTCCGAAGTTCGACGAGAGGTAGGTCGATGAGCGGCATGTTGAGAAAAAGAAAAAGCGCGTATCAAAATGTGAGACTGAGCGGCAGTGTTGTCGGTCTAGCTGGGGTGGAGGGTCGAGCAGAATTGCGGCGCCCGACTCGGATTGATGAACAAATGATGAGTAGAAGACGGAGTTTGTTTTTGGCACGTTCGTGTGTTTCGTGGGGCTAATTATGAAAACTATCGGCGTGCTCGGTCTGGGGATTATCGGCAGCGTGTGGGCGCGGCACTATCACGCGGCGGGCGTGTTGGCCGGGGCTTGGAATCGGACGCCGCAGCCAGATTTCCCGCATTGGAAAACGACGCCGCTGGCGGTCGCGCAGGCGGTGGATATCGTGCAGATCGTCGTCGCGGATCCGCCGGCGGTACGGGCCTTGCTCGCGCAGATTTTGCCGGCGCTCGGACCGGGGAAAACCGTGGTGCAATCGAGCACGATTGATCCGCGCAGCAGTGAAGAATTTTACCAAGCGGTTATGGCGCGCGGGGCGCGTTATCTCGAAGCGCCGTTCACCGGAAGCAAGCCGGCGGCGGAGCAGAAGCAGGTGGTTTACTACGTCGGCGGCGACGCGGCGACGGTGGCGGATATGGATGCGATGTTGGGGTTGGTGTCGCTCGTGCGACTACCGATCGGTGATCACCAGCAAGCCACCGCGCTCAAGCTGGCGATGAACCTAAATATCGCCGCGCAGATGGAGGCGCTGTCTGAGGCGATCACATTGGTGCGACGTGCGGGGATTTCGGATGATGTGTTTTTCGGCGCGCTGGCGCGTAATGCGAGCCAGTCGGGCTTGGCGAAACTCAAGGAACCGAAATTGCGAGCGGGCGATTTTTCCCCGCAATTTTCCGTGAAACACATGTTGAAAGATATGCGCTTGGCGGCGGGCATCGGCGGCTGCGAAGCGTTTCCGGTTTTGGGCACGATGCGTGACCGGCTGGCGGCGGCGGATCAGGCCGGACTCGGCGATCAAGATTTCTCGGTTCTCGTCACCTTGTTGAATAAAAAATCGAGCTGAACGGTCGGGATTTGACGCGAGGGCGCACTCATTTAAACTGCATGCCATGAGTGACTTCGTGGCTTCTTCGGCGTTGGCGGAATCGCGGCAGGCGGTGGATCGCCTCCGCGCGGCGATGCAGCGCACAATCAAAGGCAAAGACGATGTCATCGAGCAGGTGCTCGTGTGTCTCGTCGCGGGTGGACATGTGTTGATCGAGGATTTGCCCGGACTGGGTAAAACGTCGCTGGCTTATGCGCTCGCGCGCTCGATGGATTGCGCGTTTTCGCGGGTGCAGTTTACGAGCGATCTGTTGCCGAGCGATGTGACGGGCGTGGCGATTTACGACGAGCGCGAGCATGCGTTTGTGTTCAAGCCCGGTCCGGTGTTTGCGAACGTGGTTTTGGCGGACGAGATCAACCGCGCGACACCGAAGACGCAGTCGGCGTTGCTTGAAGTGATGGACCGCGCGCGCGTCACGGTTGATGGCGTGTCCCACGCCGTGGGGGCGCCGTTCATGGTGTTTGCGACGCAGAATCCGGTGGATTACGAAGGGACGTTTCCGTTGCCGGAGAGCCAGATGGATCGGTTTTTGATGCGCTTGCACATGGGTTATCCGAAGGCGCAGGACGAATTGGAGATTTTGCGCACGGCGCGCACGGCTTATGATGCGATCGCGGTCAACGCGGTCGTGACAAAAGAGGAGGTGTTGAAATTGCAGAGTTTGGTGGCGCAAGTGTTCGTGGAGGATTCGGTGCTCGATTATATTTTACGGATCGTGACGGCAACGCGCACCGAGGCGGAGTTCAAAGCCGGAGTGAGTGTGCGCGGCGGGCTGGCGTTGCGCACGGCGGCGCAGGCGCGTGCGTTGATGCTCGGGCGTGATTTTGTTTTGCCGCAAGATGTCCGTGCCTTGGCGGTGGCGACGTTGACGCATCGGCTCGCGTCCCTGCGGCAAATGAGCAATGCGCTCGAGGAGCTACGCGCCGTCGCCGCTGCGCTTCAACGCATCGTGGCCAACGTCGAGTACCCAACGTGAGTTGCGGCCGATGCTGCGCCGCACCTCTGATAATTTCTTTGCAACCATGACCGCCGTCGAAGGTGCTGAGGTGAGAGTGGCGGTCGAAACGGGCTGGGCAGGGCCGGGGGCGAAGGGGACGCGGAAACCCTTTCGTTGGAGCAGGATCTTGTGGGCGCTCGTGTGGCCGCAGGGTGGAGAGCGCATCGTGCCGACTATGTCGGGCGTGATGTTGATCGTGGTGTGTTTCGGCGTCGGGACGGCGGCGTATAATTCTTCGAGTAATATTTTGTTCATCACGCTGTCGCTATTGTTGGCCTGTCTGATTCTGAGTGGTGTCGTATCATGGCTTAATTTGAGTCGGGTCGCCTGGCGTCTCGACGTTGTACCGCCCCTGCGCGCTGGGCAGGCGGCGGACCTCGGGTTGAGTGTGCGCAACGGCAAACGTATTTTGCCGACGTATGGACTCTGGTTTGAGTGGAGCGCTCGTCCGATCACGGCTGCGGCGAAGGGAGCCAAAGCGGAGTCGACGGTGACGGGCCGAGGGATCGAAGTGCGAGCGATTTTGAAAAAAGCGGAGGCAGAAACGTTGCGTGGGCAAGTGGCGTTGCGTGCGCGACTCGATCCGGCGGGCGAGGATCGTTTGGACTGGAGTTTTGTCCCGGCGCGCCGGGGGCGGATGCGCGTGGAACTGGCGGGCGCGGGGTCGTTGTTTCCGTTTGGATTTTTAAAAAAATATGTGGGCTCCGAGTTGCGAGCGGAGGTGGTTGTGTGGCCGGCGGTGATCGATTATCGGCAATGGGCGCTTGTCGGCGCGAGGCGCGAGGGCGGGGAACAACCGCGGGCGCGCCCGGGCGGCGGGATTGATTTGCTCGCGCTGCGGCGCTACGCGGCGGGCGATTCGCACCGCTTGATACATTGGAAAGCAAGCGCGCGCACGCAGCAGTTGCTTGTGCGCCAGTTTACGACCGAGAGCAGTCAAGGCTTCGACCTGTGGGTGCGAACGGATGCGGCGATGTGGCCGCGGGCGGAACAATTTGAAGTGCTCGTGCGGTTCGCGGTGACGCTGGCTGAAGATTTGTTTCGCGTTGGCCAGTTGCAGACGATCGCGCTCGATGGCGAGTTGCCGGTAAGGGTGCGTCACGGGCGGGATTTAACGAGCTGGCTGGATCGGCTCGCGGTGGTGGAATTTAAGCCGGCCGCGGCGAAGCTGGATACGAGCGTCGCGTCTGCAGAAGTATCGTCTAGTGGGCGGAATGTGCTAACGTTTGCGCCTGAAGGTGAATCGGGCGTGGTGGCGTGGATCAACGGGCAACGGGTGGCGTCGATCTGAGCGCGATGAAACTAGAGACGCAGCAAACTCGGACGCCACGACGTGCGCAGCTCACGCTGGAGGAGTTGCGGCAGGCGCAATGGATCTTGGGTGGGCTACTGATTTTGCTCTCGGGGTGGACGGTGCTTTATCTCGAGGTGAATGCGTGGATTTTGATGGGGCTGACGACGATCGCGGTGGGTGCAGGGTTGGTGCGGCCGGATTGGCCGGCGCGAGTGCCGCGGCTGGTACACAGTTTGGCGTTTCCGGTCATCGTGGTTTTTTTCGTCTCAGATTTTTGGCTAAAGGGAGAAGTGTTACCGGCGATTGTGCGGCTGGATATTTTACTGCTGTTGTATCGGGGAATCTGTTACCGGCAGCGGCGCGACGATTTGCAGGTGATCGTGCTCGGGCTTTTTTTGATCGTGGTCGCAGGAGTGTTGACGGTGTCGCCGGCGTTTGCGGTGCAGATCGTGGCGTTCACGGGTTGCGCCTTGGCGCTGCTGCTCGTGATCACGCTCGCGGACGGTGTGGCGATGAAACCGGCGGCCGAAGCGAAAAAGAGTTTGAAGGGCTTGATCACCTGGCGTGCGCCGGATCGGGAACAACCCGCGTGGGCCGAACGTTTGGTGACAACGAGGCTGCTCCGACGGTGTTGGGTAGTGGCGGATGGCCGCGTAGTGGCGTTGGCCGCGGTTTTTTTTACGGGGGTCGTGACGGTGTCGGCACTTTTGTTTTTGGCGATTCCGCGCTTTCAACTGGATAACAGTTTGTTTCTGGAGCATTTCATCGCGAAGAAAGCCCGGTCGGGTTTTAACGATTCAATCAAGTTCGGTGAGGTTTCCGAAATTCAGCAGGACACTAGCGTGGCGCTGAGCGTGGATGTGTCGGATCCGAAGGCGGTGCCGGCGTCGCCGTATTGGCGGATGCTGGTTTTGGATGAATATCAGGACGGAGGTTTCCGGTTGTCGCCTGCGTTGAGCCGCGGGGCTTTCGGACCGGAGAGGAAAGAGGCGATCTTGCTCGGCGACGCACGTCCGCGCTCGGGGACGCCGGTGGATTGGACGTTTTATCTGGAGTCGGGCGTGAGCCGTTATCTGCCGTTGTTGGGGCAGTTTCAGGAACTGCGTTTTCGTGAGACGCAGACGTTTCGGCCGAGCATGGAATTGGGTGTCGTGGCGTTGCGCGCGGAGTCGGCGACGATGACTGCTTATCGGGTGCAAGGCATGGAGTTCTCCGAGGTTTTGCTAGATGCGGGATTTGCTGAGCGGTGGCGCCGGCGGACTGAAGTCGGGGCTATCGCCGGTAGGGCCGAAGGAGCCTTGCAGCGTCGCCTAAATTTGGCGGCATCAGACATGGCGGTGCTCGCGCAGATGAGAGATGAAATCGCGCGCGCGATTCCCGCTGGCAGCGCTGCACCCACGGCGGTGGAATTTGGGCGCGCGGCGAGCGGGTGGTTGCGCACGCAGCATGGTTATACGCTGACGCCGACGATCCCGCCGGGCATTGGTGATGCGCTGGTGCGTTGGTTAAAGTCCAAGGAGCCGGGCCATTGTGAGTTGTTTGCCGGCTCTTTGGTGTTGTTGGCGCGTGAGGCGGGATTCGCGGCGCGGGTCGTGGTCGGATTCAAGGGCGGTTCGTGGAACGGTTACTCGAATAATTTCACGGTGCGCAATTCCGACGCGCATGCTTGGGCGGAAATGTGGGATGAAGCGCGGGGCGCGTGGTGGCGGGTGGATCCGCTCGCACTGGGGTTGATAGGCGCGGCCCCGGGCACGGCGGGCGGAGTCAGCGGTGAGGCGGCGATCGCGGCGCAAGTGGACCGGAGTTGGACGGCGCGGTTGGATAGCCTGCGCGTGTTTTGGTATCGGCGGATTGTGAACTTCGACGCTCGTTCGCAGGTGGAGACGTTGCAGGCGGTTAAGACCGCGACGGAAACGACGGGGCTGCGTTTGCGTGAAGCGCTCGAACAGGCGTTGGCGGCGCTCAAGGCGTGGCTGGTGGGGCCGTGGGATTTCCGCCGCGCGGCTGGGGTGTTGGGCAGCCTCGGATTGGGCGCGATTTTATTTGGAGCCGTGATGGTGGTGCGGCGTTTGGCTTTCAATTTTCGCTGGGGTCAGGCGGCTCGAAAAATCGATCCCGTGCGGCGCGAGGCGGGGCGCTGGTTGGAGCGTTTACGTCAAGCCGGTGATAACGTGGCGGCTGGGTCTGAGCTCGCAGCGGTGCGTGCGGATTTGGAGCGGCTACGCTTTGGCGCCGCTTCGTCCTGGCGGGAACCTCAGGCGGTTTTTCGTCGGGCGCGCGAGGCGGTGCGCATGCGGGTACGGCGGCCGATTACTCGATCTTAAACGGAGCGAGCTTTTGGTCGGCCGGCCGGTTTTTCTTTTCGAAATATTTTTTGAGCACCGAGCCCGCGACAGGAGCGGCGTAGCGGCCGCCGCCGAAATTTTCGCCGAGCGTTTCGCCTTCGATCATCACGGCCATGGCAATCTCGGGGTTGTCGGCGGGGGCGAAGCAGATGAACCACGCGAAATTAATGTTCCCGGTTTTGCCGTCTTTGGTGACTTTTTTCTGCGCGGTGCCGGTTTTACCGGCGATGCGAACGCCGGGAATTTTAAACAGATCGAGATTGAGCGTGTTGGCCGTGCCGTACGTGGTGGTGCCGACCATGCCCTCGATGAGGGCGGCGCGTTGCGTCGAGGTCAGGCCGATAGATTCGGTGTGTTGGACGGGGGCGTCGGGGTTGTGAAGGAGCGTGGGTTGGGTGAAGACTTCGTTGCGGGCGACCGAGGCGGCGAAACAGGCCATCTCGAGCGGGGTGACGAGGACGTAGCCTTGGCCGATAGACATGTTGGCGGTGTCGCCGGGGAACCATTTTTCGCCGATCACTTTTTCTTTGTACGCGGGATCGGGGATCACCATGCGGCTGGTCTCGTGGGGCAGTTCGATGCCGGTGCGTTGGTCTAAATGGAAACGGCGGCCTTCTTCGGCTAGCAGATCGGGGCTGATAAGGCGGCCGGCGCCGAAGAAATAAATGTCGCAACTGTGGGCGATCGCTTCGGGGAGAAGTACTTCGCCATGGTGGCCGCGGCGGTTGTCGCAGACGAAATCGCGGTTGCCGATGCGGATCACGCCTTGGCAGTCCGCGATGGGTTTTGTGGGATCTAGCACCCCGCGGCGAAGGCCGGCGATAGAGGTGAGAATCTTAAAGGTGGATCCTGGAGGGAAAGCGCCGCCGATCGCGAGGTTGGTCCAAGCTTCGCGCGCGGTGATGTCAGCGGCGTCGGCATGACCGAGACGGGGGGCGAATTTGCTTAGGTCGTAATCGGGTTTGCTTGCGAGGGCGAGAATCTCCCCGGTCTTGATGTCGATGGCGACGGCGGCACCGGTCTGGTCGCCGATGGCGGCTTCGGCGGCGAGTTGGAGGTCGATGTCGAGGGATGTGACGAGATTTTGGCCCTGGGTGGGAAGACGCGATTCGATGGGCTTGGCGTCGCGGAGGCGGTAGCCGAGGGGATCGACGCGGAAGATCGAGCCGCCGGCTTCGCCTTGAAGGAGCGAATCGAATTTTAGTTCGAGGCCGTCGCGGCCGATCGAGCCACGCTGCTTAAAAGTGCGGAGTTTTTCGCCGGGAAAATTATCGGCCTCGACGTCTTCGTTGATGCCGACGTAGCCGAGGGTTTGGGACGCGGCGGAGCCGAACGGGTATTCGCGGGTGTTCGTGGTGTAGAGTTGGAGCGGCGAGACGACGGGCAGGTGTTCGAGGAGGCGGGCGTATTCGGCGGGAGCGAGATCTTCGACTAGCGGGTACGGCAGGAGCAGTTCGCGGGAGAAATGTTTATTAAGGCGAACGGAGTCGACCTTGATGTCGCGGCCGATGATGGCGTTGATTTGTTCGAGGTAGGATTGAACGACGCTGACGCGGGCCAAAGTCCAAAGCTGGTCGGCGGTGGGAATATCTTTGTCGTCGGCGGCGCGATAATTTTTTCGGATGCGGATAAACTCAGCGCGGAATTTGGCGCGAAGTTCGTCGAGGTAGAGGATTACGGCGAAGCGCGGGCGGTTGCCGACGAGGAGCTGGCCATTGCGATCGTAGATGTTGCCGCGCGGGCCGGGGATGAGGATGCGGCGCTGGTTTTGGGAGCTCTCGCGCTCGGTGTGGAGCTCGGCGTTGAAGAGTTGTTGGTATGCCAGGCCGCTGGTGAGGACGATCAACAAGGCCACGATTATGAAATAAAATAATACGACGCGCGGATCGTAGCCTTTCTGGGATTCAAAGAGACGGCCCGAACGGTCGGCCAAGTTGTTTTCGTCAGCGGCCATGGCAGCGATTTTAGGCGAAGCGGTTGGCTTCGTGATCCGTGAGAGCGAGGGCGCGGGCTTGGATGGCGAAGAACCACGGGGCGATCAGCACGAGCAAGATTTGCGAGCAGGCGAGGTCGGCGAAGAGTCGCGGCCAAAGGCTGGCGGGCGCGGGCGAGCGTGCGACTTGGGTGAAGGAGAAAACGAGAAACAGCCCAAGGTTGGCGAACAGAGCGATCAGCACGCGACTGAGCGTGTCGTCGCGAGGGAGCCGGTCGCGAAGGTTGAAAACCACCGCGTGGGTGAGCGCGAAGAGAAAAGCGTGGGTGCCAAAGGCGACCGGGGCGACGGCGTCAAAGAACAGTCCACCGAGGAAGCTGGCGAGGAGCCCAGTGCGTAGGGAAAACGTGAGCGCGGGCAGGGCGACCGCGAGCGCGCCCACGAACACGTATAGACGCCACGGCGCGAGTGCGTGGTTGAGTTGCGCGGTGATCGCCCAAAGAAGCACCGTCGAGAGGAGGATGAGCACGAAGCGAAGCACGTCGGTTGAGCAGGGCGTCGAAAATTAAGGGGTGTCGAGCGGCAGCAGGACGGTGACTTCCGTGAGCGCGGCGAGTCGGTCGTCGAGTTTGACCGTGCCGGATTTGAAGAGGCCATCGGTGCTGGGTTCGACTTTGATGACGGAACCGATGGTGAGGCCGGGCGGGAACACGCCGCCGAGGCCTGAGGTGACGAGGCGCTTGGTGGCATTGGCGCTGGCAAAGATGTCGAGCGGGACGAACTCAATCACGCCCCCGGCGGACCCAAAGGTCGGATTGAGCCCACCTTGATAACTGATCGGGCGGGTGTCGCCCTCGACTACGGCGGCGAGACGTACCGTCTGGCTGCTGATGAGATCCACGGTTGCGGTGTAGGCGAAAACTTCGCTCACGCGGCCCACGACGCCGCCGCTAAAAACGACCGGCGCACCGACGGTGAGGTTGTAGTTTTTACCTTTGCGGATGGTCAGGCGTTGCCACCAACCGGAGAAATCGCGGCGGACGACGCGCGCATGCTCCGATTGATAACCTGTGTACGAAGGCAGGCGAAGTATGCCTTCTAGGCGCGCGATCTCGCCTTGCATCTCGATGTTTTGCTGGACGGCGAGGTCGTAGGAGGCATTGAGGCGGGCGAGGTCTCGGCCGGCTTCGATGAGCTCGCTGTTGGAGTGGAGGCGGAGCGTCCAGTATTCTTGGAGATCGCGGGCGTAAGAGGCGGCGACGCCCACGGGCGCGGTGAGTTCGAAAAAAGAGGCGCGGGTGAAGGTCTTGAAAACTGTGGGGATCACGAACCATCCGGCCACGACAAAACCGAGCGTGAGAAACGGTCGGGCTTGGTCGAAACGTTTGGGCATGGATTAGGCGGAATGTTATGCGGTGATCGTAGGCCTAAAATATGGCCCAATGAACAGGCGGAAGACACGGAAAAAACGGACCCTGCCAAATCGGTCATTATTCTCGCTTCAGGATCGCCTGAGTTGAAAATCCTTCAGCTAGGATTTTTCGTTTTCTCCGTAGCGCTCGAACGAGGTCTCAGCGCGCCTCCACATGTAGAGAGCAAAAAGGCTCCAACACAAAAAACGCAGCAGGTTCTTTTCGGGTGAGATCGCGGATCCGAAACTGAGGTCGCCGAGGAATGCGGCTAACGTCATGGTAGAGCTGATAACGAGGACGAATTTTACTCGGCCCAATTTTCGCAATTGAGCCCAGCGCGGCAGCAGACGGAATTTCATCGCGACGAACCGGGCCTCTTAGGGGCAGGGCTCAGGCGTTCTGCATCAACCACGACAGATCGTTGAGCACGGCGCCGGTACCGTTGGCGACTGCGGAGAGCGGGTCGTCGGAAATCGTCACGGGCAGGCCGGTTTTTTCGCTGAGGAGCTTATCGATGCCGCGAATCAAGGCACCGCCGCCGGCCATCACAAACCCGCGGTCGACGAGGTCGGCGGATAGTTCGGGCGGGCAGCGTTCGAGGGTGACGCGGACGGCATCCACGATCGATGAGATGGTGTCGGCGAGAGCTTCGCGGATTTCCTGCGAAGTGATGTGGATGGTCTTGGGGAGCCCCGCGACGGAATCGCGGCCTTTGACCTCCATAGTGAGTTCTTCGTCGAGGGGATACGCCGAGCCGATGCGCATTTTAATTTCTTCCGCGGTACGCTCGCCGATGAGCAAATTGTAGGCGCGCTTCATGTAGTTGACCATGGCCGCGTCGAGCTCGTCGCCGGCGACGCGGATGGACTTTGAAAACACGATGCCGTTGAGGGAAATAATCGCGATCTCGGTGGTGCCGCCGCCGATATCGACGATCATGTTGGCGGCGGGTTCGTCGATCGGGAGGCCGACGCCGATGGCTGCGGCCATGGGCTCGGGTATGGTGATGACGTCGCGGGCGCCGGCGTGGAGGGCGGAGTCTTTTACGGCGCGTTTTTCGACCTCCGTGATGCCGGAGGGAATCGCGATGACGACGCGGGGCGGGGCGCGGAACGAGCCGCTGGAAACTTTGCGGATGAAGTACCGGAGCATCGCTTCGGTGACGTCGAAATCGGCGATGACGCCGTCTTTCATGGGGCGGATGGCGGTGATGTTGCCGGGGGTGCGGCCGAGCATGCGTTTGGCTTCGTCACCGACGGCGCGGACTTTGCGGGTGACGGTGTCGAGGGCGACCACGGAGGGTTCGCGCAGAACGATGCCTTTGTCTTTGACGTATACGAGCGTGTTGGCGGTGCCAAGGTCGATGCCGATGTCGTTGGAGAAATAACCGAGGAGGTTGGCCATGATGGGGGATGGTCGAGACGAGAGTGAGGCGGCGTCTCCGCCGACGGAAACGAATGGGTGGCAGATCAGAGTGTCAACGCGGGAAAGCGCCGGGCGAACGGCGGGGCGGGCGTTGGTTTAGCTTTTTTTGGCCGGGGTTTTCTCGGTTTCGGTTTTTTTCTGGGCCTCTTCGTAGGCTTTACGTTGTTGGATGCCGATTTCCAACAAGTCGCTGACCAACATGCGGGCTTCGGTCTCTTGCTGGGCGATGGAGCCTGGGGCCGGTGGTGGTTGCGGCGTGCCTTGCGTGATGGGCATGACGGCGGGGGTGGCGAAACCGGCGGCGGCGGCTCCGGGATTAGAGTTAACGACCCCTGAACCAGAGATGGTGGCTTTACGGAGGCGCAGGACTTTTTTTTGCCCGCCGACGGATAGGCTCACTTGGTCGAGGGTTGAATCGTAAGCGAGGACTTTGATGCCTTCGACGGTGGCGTTAACAGGAATCCAGTGGCTGCGTTTGGTTTGATTATCATAGATGCAGACCAAGGTGCTTTTGGCCGTGCTGCTAACGCCGGCGAGTTCGAGTCCTTCTTGCGAGGTCGTACCGCCGCTGGCGGCACTACCGGGAGCGGGTAAAAACGGAGAGTCTTTGGGCAAGGCGGTCTGGGCTGAGGCCGCCGTGACTGCCAGTAAAGCGGCGAGGGTGACGGAGCAAAGGGGTGTAACGCGCAGCATGGTGATAACGAAGTTAGGCCGAGTCGTGGTTTGCGTCAATTGTGGAGCCGGGGCGGTTTCAGTGAGGCTGGGTTGAAATTCCCTCTTGTCTCGGCGGGCGAGCTCGCCCCATTTCATAGCCCGACATGATCTCCGCAGATTATATTCCTTTTCTGATCCAAGCCCTATTAGCCGGCGGCATCACCGCGTTTGTGATCGGGGCGAGTCATTTTTTCGGTCAACGCGCCAAGCTGAACAAGATCAAGGACTCGGCCTATGAGTGCGGCGTACCTTCCGAAGGGATCGTGCACACGCGCTTCTCGGTGAAGTTTTTCCTCACGGCGCTTTTGTTTATGTTGTTCGATCTGGAGATCGTGATTCTCGTGCCGTGGACGTTTATTTATCGAGAATTTCTGGCCAACCATATCGCGATCATCGGGCCGGTATTTTTCTTTATTGGTGTGCTAGTGCTTGGTTTGATTTACGAAGTAAAGAAGGGCGCACTCGACTGGGAAAAGTGATAGGGCGGTTAATTTAATTTTTCATGCGGTTAGAAAAAATCATCGCTCGCAACCGCATCGTTGATTTGCGGAGCGGGGATTTGCCGGGCGCGTTGCAAGAATTGCTTGCGGTGAGTGTCGCGAGTTTCCCGGATCTCAAGCCGGACGCGTTGCTGAAAGGATTGTTGGCGCGTGAGAGCACGATGACGACCTATCTCGGGCTCGGTGTGGCGTTGCCGCACGTGCGCGTGAAAATGTCGCGGCGCTACATCCTCGCGATCGGGCGCAGCCGCGCAGGCATTCGGCATGACGGGGCTTTGGCCGAGGAGCGGGTGCATCTGATCGTGATGTTGATCGCGGGTGAAAAGGCCCGCGATTATTTGCAGGTGCTGGCTTCGATCGCGCGGCAGGTGAAAGAGCAAACGATGGTTGATGGCCTCGTGCAGGCCCCGGATCTCGATCAACTTTACGAACGTTTAGTGGGCGGTTTTGGCGGGATCCGGCCCGTGCAGACTCAGCAGAATCGCGTCAATCGGCTCATGTTGCGCGAGGCGCAGCGCGTGGCGAAGGGCGCAGCGTGCGATGCGTTAATGGTTTTTGGCGACACGTTTATTGGTGGAGTCGATCGCGCGGCCTTTGATCTGAAAATCAAAACGATCTTGGTGACGCGCAACCCCATCGAGCCGGGTGGCAATGAACGCGATTTCGCCGAGACGATTCAGGTGCGATCGTTTTCCAATCAACGCATGGCGCAGTTGCGCAGTGCGATCTTGGTGGCGCTCACTCGCGGGGTTTTGAAATTCACGGATCGTATCTGCTGCCTCGACGGTATGACGGGGAGCAACCAGTTCGACACGCTCGTCGTCGTCGATATCGAGCGCGAATTCCAGACCTTGCTCACGGGGCAGACTGCGGACTTGTTGCCGGAAGACGTGAAGCCGGAAGTGTTGGAGCGCGTGTTGGCTGTGGCCACCGAGCTCGCGGTGGAAGGACGTGAGGGTCGGCCGGTCGGGTGTTTGTTTGTGGTGGGCGATTCCGAAAAAGTCGCCGCTCTATGCAAACCGCTCGTTTTGAATCCTTTTTTTGGCTACAAGGAAGAAGAGCGAAATATCCTCAATCCGTTCATGGATGAGACGGTGAAAGAGTTTTCGTCCATCGACGGCGCGTTCACGATTCGCGGCGATGGCGTGGTGGAATCGGCGGGCAGCCTGATTCAGGCCACCGATAGCAACCACGCATTGCCCAGCGGTTTGGGGAGCCGGCATGCGGCGGCGGCGGCGATCAGCGTGGCGAGTAATTGCATCGCGATCGTCGTCTCGTCGAGCACCAGCCAAGTGACTCTTTTCCGGCGCGGGGTGATGTTGCCGCTCACCGAAAAACGCCGTTGAGGCGTTCGGTGGGTTAGGGTGGCTTGGAAGATTGGGGTTGCAGCACCGCGCCCGCGGGCTTTGCTCTGACCCTTCAACCTTTTATAACCATGCAAGAAGTCGTCACCCTAGAATGCACCGAAGCCAAAAAAGAGGGCAAGCCCGCCTCCCGTTATCTCACGAAGCGGAATAAAAAGACCGTGACCGAGCGCATCGAGAAGAAGAAGTACAACCCCTTCCTCAAGCGCCACACGCTCCATAAGGAAATCAAGTAAACGTTCCGCGTTTACCCTTCCTTCAGTTTCAAAACCGAGCCGCAATGCTCGGTTTTTTTGTGGGCTAAATTTTAGACCTTCCGCTGAGTTTGGCTGCGGCGCTTAAAAGCCCAGAAAAATGACGCCAGGACGCTTAGGTCCCGATGGGCTTTTGGCTCTGGCCGGCCGGCGCGAAAGGCGACGATGTATGACCTGCGGCGCTTGACGCTGGTCCACTTTGTTGACGGCGCGCGGCGCGCCAGCTCTCGCGATGTTTACGAATCCAATCGAGTAACGCCCGTTCGAAACCTATGTCGTACCCCAGGCGCTCGGATTCCAGCCACTTGTGTTTCAAAATCTCTTCACGCTCGGCTAAAAATTCTTGGTAAAGGCTAGATTGCTTCACGAACTCGCGGGACGAGGAGGGGGCGGACTCTTGGGTGGTAGAAGTCATGCAGCGGGTCGTCGACGTGCTAAAAATGAGAGTGAGCGTCTGAGGCCTGTCAATGCCCACGATGTCATCAAATTTTTACAATCAAACGGGCATGGGCTTGACCAAGCGGGCGAGCAACGTCTCGGCGATTTCGCGGAACGTGCGTCCGGCCAGACTGGCGGGTGCGCTCACGACGATCGGTTCGCCGGCGTCGCCGCCCTCGCGGATTTCCGGAATCAGCGGGACTTGGCCGAGTAGCGACGTGCCGAGGCGCTCCGCGGTGATGATGCCGCCGCCTTCACCGAAAAGCGTGTGCTTTTGTCCGGCGGGATCGACGAAGTAACTCATGTTTTCCGCGACGCCGAGGAGCGGGACGTTGACCTTTTGAAACATCAGTCCGCCCTTGCGCGCGACATTGGTGGCGGCGGGTTGGGGCGTGGTGACGAGCACAGCGCCGTCGAGCGGGAGGGTTTGCACGAGGGAAAGTTGCGCATCGCCGGTGCCGGGCGGCAGGTCGACGAGCAAGACATCGAGCTCGCCCCATCGCACGTTTTGGACGAATTGCTGGATCGTCTTCATGATCATCGGGCCGCGCCAGACTACGGGCGTGTTGTCGTCGACGAGGAAACCCATGCTCATGACTTTTACCCCGTGGCGTTCGAGTGGGATCAACGTGGAAGCGGCGCCTTCGCCCTCCACTTCAGGGCGCCCTTGTAAGCCCATCATCAGCGGCACGCTCGGGCCGTAGATGTCGCAATCCATGAGGCCCACGCGGCCCGGGCGCCCTTGCGCGGTGAGAACTTGGGCGAGGGCGCAGGCGAGATTGACGGCAAACGTGCTTTTGCCGACGCCGCCTTTGCCCGAGGCGATGGCGACGGAGTACTTCGCGGTCTTGGGCGTGGCGCTGGCACCGGGGAGATTGCCGGCGCCGTTGGCGGGTGCGGCCGGGCGAGCGGCTTGCACGGAGATGTCGATGATGACTTCGCTCACGCCGGGGATGGCTCGGAGACATTTTTCGACCTCTGCTTTGAGATGGAGGGGGATCTTGGGATCGCTGGTGGTCAGGCCGAGGGCGACTTTGGCGACGCCGTCGACCAACGCTGCGGACCGCACGAGTCCAAACGATACGATATCACGGCTGAAGCCGGGGTATTTTACCTGTTGCAGGTGGACTTTGATTTCTTCGGTGGTCACGGCGGTTCGAATGTTTAGTAAATTAGAGTTGTTATGACGGCGCGGCGCGCAAATAGAAATCCCCTTCATCGCGCATCAACCTTCTCCTCCATGCAATCTTTCATCCGTTTAACTTTGGTATTAATCACCGCTGGGAGTTTTTCCGTGCGGGCCGAATCCGTGCGAGACATCGGGAAAATCGAGGTCATCGCCGAAAATAAGACCCTGCCCATCCGCGTCTCGGCCAACACGCCCGAGCTCAACGCCCTCGCGCTCCAAGCTTTCGGGACGCATGGGCGCTATCGGGTGGTCGCGAGTGGTTTTGCTTTCGATATCAAGTTTTCCGCGGTGACGCCCACGCAGGTGCGCGTCGATATCACCAAAGCGCCCAGCGGCACCCCCGTCGCTTCGGAAGTGGTTACAGGCTCGAGCGCGCGCAACGCCTTGCTCAAAGCCGCTGACGTCGCGGTCGCTAAAACCAACGGCCTGGGGCTGCGCGGTTACTTCGCCGCGAAACTCGCGTTCATCAACGAGCGCACCGGCAAAAAGGAAATCTACACCGGCGACTTGATGTTCGGCGAAGTGAAGCAGATCACTCGCGACAATTCGATCGCGCTCAATCCTCGGTGGGCACCGGACGGCTCGCGACTCATCTACACCAGTTTTTATAAGTCCGGGTTTCCTGATATTTTCACCATCGATCTCGGCAGTTACCAGCGTTCCACGTTCGTGAGCTTCAAGGGCACGAACAGCGGCGCCCGTTTCAGCCCCAACGGCTCGCAAGTCGCGATGATTCTCAGCGGTGAAGGCACGCCAGAAATCTACGTTAGCAATGCCCAAGGCCGCGCCGTCGCGCGTAAAACTCGCTCCGACGCCGTGAAATCTTCGCCGACCTTTTCGCCTGACGGCTCGCGCCTCGTTTTCGCGAGCGAGCCCGGTCCGCAACTTTACACGATGCCCGTGAGCGGCGGCGCCCCGACGCGTCTCACCTCAGGCATCAGTGGTTATTGCGCTGAGCCAGATTGGAGCCGCACCAACCCCAACAAGATCGCGTTCACCATTCGAGTGGGCCGCAATTTCCAGATCGCGGTCTATGATTTTTCGAAACGCGCGAGCGAGCAGGTTTCCAAGGCGCCGTTCGACGGCGTAGAACCGAGCTGGTTACCCGATGGTCGCCACGTGGTTTACTCCGCGCGCACCTCGACCACGAGCGTGATTAGCATTCTCGATACCGAGACCGGCAAGAGCACGCCGATCAGCCCGAAGAGTTTAGGTTCCACGTTGCAGGCCAATGTCTGGGCTCCTTAACTCGAGCTCACGTGTTCTCGCTTTGTCCGGATTTTCCCGGACAGCAAAAAGCCGCGCTTTTCAGCGCGGCTTTTTTATTTAACAAAGAAAAAAACTCACTTCGTCGCGGCGACGTAGTAAGCCTCGGCGGCGTCCCAATCGACGACGTTCCAGAACGCAGCGATGTAATCGGGGCGGCGGTTTTGGTAGTTCAGATAATACGCGTGCTCCCAGACGTCGAGGGCGAGGACAGGTTTGCCCTCGATGCCGGCGACAGCTTTGCCCATCAGCGGGCTGTCTTGATTGGCGGTGGAGCCGACCGCGAGTTTCTTGTCGGCGGTGACGTAGAGCCAGGCCCAACCGGAGCCAAAGCGCGTGGCGCCGGCTTTGGCGAAGTCGTCTTTGAATTTGGCGAAGCCGCCGAGCTCCGCCTCGATGGCGGCTGCGAGTTTGCCCTTGGGCGCGCCACCCTTGCCGGGGCCGAGTATCGTCCAGAAAAACGAGTGGTTGCTGTGGCCGCCGGCATTGTTTCGCACGCCGGCGCGGATGCCTTCGGGGACTTTGCCGAGATCGGCGATCAAGACATTGACGTCGAGCGCGGCGAGGTCGGCGTGGTCTTTGAGGAGGTTGGTGGCGTTGGTGATGTAGGCCTGGTGGTGTTTACCGTGATGGATTTCCATCGTCTTCGCATCAATGTGCGGCACGAGGGCGTCGAGGGCGTAGGGCAGGGCGGGGAGCGTGTAAGCCATGAGTATAGGTGGTTTAATTTTCTAGGATGAAGGGAGCGATGCGAACTGCCAACAGATGCACTGGTGAAGGAGCGCGTCAACTTTCCCCTGCGGGTTCGGCCACGCGTTTGGCTTTAAAAAATGCCTGCAAGAGCTCGCGGCACTCGGGTTCGAGGACGCCACCGGCGGTGAGTTCGACGTGGTGGTTTATGCGGGGAAGATCGTTGAGGTTGGTGGCGCCACCGAGACAGCCCATCTTAGGATCGGGTACCGCGTAGCACACGCGTTGCACGCGGGACATGAGCAGCGCGCCGGAGCACATCGGGCATGGTTCCTTGGTAACGTAGAGCGTCGCACCTTCGAGTCGCCAGTTGCCCAGTTTCGAGGCGGCCTGAGTGATCGCGAGCATCTCGGCGTGGGCGGTCGGATCTTGGGCGCTTTCAACGGTATTGTGGGCCGCGGCGATGATCTCGCCGCCGACTGCGATCACCGCGCCGATTGGCACTTCGTCTTGGCGCCAAGCATCGATAGCTTGGTTGTAGGCGAGGCTCATGAAAAACGTGTCGTCGCGCACCAGTTGCGACGGGAAACGTTTCTCAAACGGGCAGGCTGGCGGCGTGGATGCGGGTGAGACCATGGGTGCGCTTCAGAGGAAAACCTTGACTAAGCCCGGTAAACTCCCGCTTACAAGTGTGCTTTACGTCCTAACCATCACACCGATCCATGATGCTCACCTCTTCTCTTCAAACCCGCGTTAACCATGGCTGACAACGACGCGATCGAAGTTGAGGGCAAAGTGATGGTCGTGCTGCCCGGCACGATGTTTAAAGTGCAGCTGGCTAACGGCCACGTGGTTCTCGCGCACATCTCGGGCAAGCTCCGCAAAAATTTCATTAAGATCGCGGCCGGCGATAACGTGAAGATGGAGATGAGTCCCTACGATCTGGAGAAGGCGCGCATCACCTTCCGCATGAAGGAAGCCAATCCCTTGCCGCGCGCGCCGATGCGCCGGCGTTACTGAGCGCCTCTCGCGCCTACTTTTAACCAAAGCTCACCGGCTTTGGTTTTTTTGTGCTCAGACCACAATGCGGCCGCTGGCTTTGACTTGCGGTAACGCCGGGACTTCAACGCACTGTTGCCGGCATGGCCCGTCGCTCGATTCCTTCTCGCACCTTGACGCTCAGTCGCGCCCCCGCGGCCTTTGCGGGCGATATCGACGGCTTCATTGCGTTTCTCGATCTTGAGCGCGGGCTGTCTCGGCACACGCGGGAAAATTATCAACGTGACCTCGATCAAGCTGCCACGTGGCTCGCGCGGCTGAAGGTGGCGGATTGGCGCACGGCTTCGCCCGCGCAAGCCAGCGAGTGGTTGCACTCACTCTCCCGCGCGGATTTCGCGGTCGCCAGCCTCGCTCGCAAACTGACGGCTCTGCGGGTATTCGCCCGCTATCTCGTGCGAGAGAAACTTCGCGCCGATGATTTCACCGCGTTGCTCGCAGGCCCCAAATTGGGCCGACGATTACCGGGCACCCTTTCGGTTGACGAGGTCTCGCGCTTGCTCGCTGCGCCGGGCGCAGGCGATCCGGCGGCGCTGCGCGACCGAGCGTTGTTAGAGCTTTTTTATTCGAGCGGGCTGCGCGTGACCGAACTCGGCGGGCTCATGCTCCAGCAGATTGATCTCGAGCAGGGTTTTCTCCGCGTGTTTGGCAAAGGCTCCAAGGAGCGCGTCGTTCCTATCGGCGGTCGGGCCTGCGCGGCGATTGCCACGTATCTTAGCGCGGGTCGTCCGCATTTCGTGAAGACGCGCACGGGCAGCCAATTATTTTTGAGCAACCGTGGCGGCGCGCTTTCGCGGATTACCTTGTGGTACATCGTCAAAAAACACGCCCGCCGCGCGGGCATCTCGCAAAACGTAAAACCGCATCTGCTCCGGCACTCGTTTGCGACCCACTTACTCAGCGGCGGGGCCGATTTGCGTGCGATCCAGGAAATGCTCGGACACGCCAGCATTGCTACGACTCAGATTTATACGGCCGTCGAGCCGCAGCGCCTGTTGGATCAGCACGCTAAATTTCACCCGCGCAATCGCGATTGATTCTGCGTGCGTGGGTGACGTCCCCTCACGTCATGCGGCCGCACTGGATGCTTGACGACAGGCGGGCACGTGCGGCCCCTTTGCGCGATGGCTACGCCCAACGAGGAAAACTTTAACGATTACAAGCGCGCGGAGAAAAAAGCGCTCGAGCTCTTGGCTGAAATGAAGGCCGTGAGCCCTAAAAAAGTTGATATCGAGTTAGCGCTCATGGTCGCAATTTTCGAGCTGCACAAGGGCACGCCATCGGCGTCTTCTGTGGCGATGATCGTGCAAGGTCATTTGAAGCAACTCGTGCCGTACTACGCGACGAAGCAGCCCGCCGGCAACTGATCGCGTGATGTCGCCTGGAATTGTTGGTCAACGTTGCCTCAGTGAGCGCGAGCCCGAGCTCGGGCTCGGCTTGGTCGCGACCGTGGATGCGCCCGCGCGTCGAATTGGGATCGAATTTCCGGCCACGGGTGAAAAACGTCTGTATGCGCTCGGTACGGCGGTGCTCAAACGCGTGGAATTTCGCTCCGGGGAAACGGTCGCCACGCGCACGGGTGAACCGTTTGTTATCGAGGCGGTCGAGGAAGCGGCGGGTCTGCTCGTGTACGTCGGGCCCGGCGGTTTACGCGTGCGGGAAGATGCGATTTCCGATGTCACGAGCGTGAGTTTACCGCAGGAACGTTTGTTGGCCGGGCAGGTGGATCCAGGGGAAGTTTTTGATCTGCGGTATCGTGCGCTGCTGGCTCAGGCCAAATTTCGCCAGTCTGAAGTCCGCGGATTTTTGGGCGGGCGCTTGGAGCTGATTCCGCACCAGTTTTATATTTTGCGTGAAGTCGCTTTGCGGCAGATCCCGCGGGTGTTGCTGGCGGATGAAGTCGGCTTGGGTAAGACGATCGAGGCGTGTCTGATTTTGCAGCGCTTGCTCGCGGTCGGGAAAGCGCGCCGCGTGCTTATCCTCGTGCCGGAGGCGCTGACGCATCAGTGGTTCGTCGAGCTGCTACGGCGCTTTAACCTATGGTTTAGTATTTACGACGAAGCGCGCTGCGTCGCCTGCGAGGGTAGCGATCCCGGAAAAAACCCTTTTCTCGCGGCGCAACTCGCGTTGGCGGCGGTACCGTTTCTGGCGAGCAATGAAACGCGGCGCGAACAAGCCGTCACGGCTGGTTGGGACATTGTGGTCGTTGATGAGGCGCATCATCTCGCGTGGGCGCCGGATACGGTGAGTCCCGAGTATGCGCTCGTCGAGCAACTGGCGCGCTGCGTCGCGGGATTGCTCCTGCTCACAGCGACGCCGACGCAGCTCGGGTTGGCGGGGCATTTCGCGCGACTCCGCTTGCTCGATCCCAGTCGCTACGACGATTTCGAGGCGTTTCGCGCGGAATCCGAAGGCTTTGGCGCCGTGGCCGCGATCGCGGAAAAAATCGTCGAACAGCAACCGCTTAAACCGAAAGATATTTCCACGTTGCGGAAAATTTTTAATCGCGACCCGAAACGACTCGACGAGCACCTCGACGCGCTCGGCCAGGGCCGGGCCGGCGCGCGCGAGGCGTTGTTGAAGACCTTGCTCGATCAGCACGGCACCGGCCGCGTGGTGTTTCGCAATACGCGTGCCGCAATGACAGGATTTCCGCGGCGTAAATTTTGTCCGGCGCCCCTCACGGTGGAAAATAATCTCACGCATCTCGCTCGGATCGCACGGGAGTTGATTGCGGAGGATACGGGCGCTGACGGCGTTATTCGTTACGCTTTTAAAGAGGACCCGCGGCTCGACTGGCTCGTGGATTTTTTGAAGGCGCACACCGCGGAGAAAATTCTTCTGATCTGTAAATCTCAGCGCAAAGTCGTCGCGCTCGAAACTGCGTTGCAGGAAAAGCTCAACGTGAAGGTCGGGCTGTTTCACGAAGGACTTCCACTAGTGCAGCGCGACCGCAACGCCGCGTGGTTTGCCGAGCCAGACGGGGCCCAGTTGCTCATTTGCTCCGAAATCGGGAGCGAAGGGCGTAACTTCCAGTTTTCGCATCATCTCGTGCTATTTGACCTGCCGTTGAATCCTGGGCTTTTGGAGCAACGAATCGGTCGGCTGGATCGTATCGGGCAGACGCAAACGATCCGTATCCACGTCCCGTACGTCGCGGGTAGTGGTGAGGAATGCGTGGTCGAGTGGTATCACCGCGGGCTGGACGCGTTTGAGACGCCGATTCACGGCGGCAACGATTATCAGGAAGCGTTTAAAGAGCGACTGCTCGTGCTCGCGCGCACTTACGGTGAAGGCGGCAAGGCTGGACGTGAGCAACTCGACGCCTTCATCGCGGAAACCACGGCATTCCGAAAAGCGTTGAGTCTGAAAATGCAGAAAGGCCGGGATCGTTTGCTGGAACTCAATTCCTTTAATCCCGCGGTGGCCGAGCAGGTGATCGCAGGCGTACGTGCGGTGGATGCGGATCCTTTGCTGCGGAATTTCATCGTCGAGTTACTCGACCATTTCGGCGTGCGCATCAAAGAGCATGAGGAAGGTGATGTGTTTCTCGATCCGAGCCACGCGTACATCGAGGGCTTTCCCTCCATCCCGCGTGACGGCATGTTAGCCACCTTCAGCCGTGCGCGTGCCATTGTGCGCGAAGATATTCGTTTTCTGTCGCCCGATCACGCGCTCGTGCAGGACGCGATTGATTTACTGGTCGATTCCAAGACGGGCACTTCGGCCTTTGGTTGGATGCGTTCGCCGAAGCCAAATTTGCTGCTGGAGGTTGTTTTTCTGCTCGAGACCGTCGCCGACTCGCGCTGGCACGTGGATCAATTTCTCGCGCCCACACCAGTGCGGGTCGTGGTGGATCTGCGCGGCAATGATCTTACCGCGACGCGACCGGCGTCGGCGCTCGCGGAGGATTTTGTCGATGCGACGTTACAACGGTTTCTCGAGCGCCCGGGCTTTAATGCGGCGCTGCTTAAGACGATGCTCGCATCCGCGACCGAGCGGGCAGAGTCACTCGCGCTCGCTTTGAAGTCAGCGGCGGGCGAGCGGGCGGCGGCCGCGTTGGGGGCTGAGTTGCAACGACTCGTCGATTTGCAACGACTCAACGATCACGTGCGGCCCGAGGAGATCGCGGATTCGCGCGAACAGATGGTGCGCACCGGCGCGGCCATCGCCGAGGCTCGGTTGCGACTGGATTCCATCCGTCTTGTCGTCGAAGGACCACAAACGCTCGGTTAAATCACGCTAGCCGATCGGGATTGCCCTTGCGGATAAGCCGAGGGGTTTCCAGAACCACCGCCCTTTTTTATGCAGACCCAAGAAATTTCCCTCGAGCGCATCGATATTTATGGCGGTACCCAAGCCCGCGCACAGACCAACGAAGACGCGATCGAAAACTACGGCGAAGAAATGAGTCGCGGCACCGTGTTTCCTCCGATCGAGGTTTATTTCGACGGCACGACTTACTGGCTAGCGGATGGATTTCACCGCTATCTTGCGGCCAAACGCATCCAGCGTCCGAAGATCACCGCCGCGGTGCAGCCGGGCGGTCGCATTGATGCGTTGCGGCATGCGCTCGGGGCAAATGCCACCAATGGCGTCCATCGCAATAACGCGGACAAGCGCAACGCCGTCGAGATTGCGCTCGAGGAATGGCCGGATCGTTCCAATCCCGTGATAGCAGAAATCTGCCGCGTATCGGTTGAGTTTGTCCGCACGTGCCGGGTTGGTTTGACACAATCTGGGCGCATTCCACGCCAGGAAACCGTCTTAGGTCGCGACGGTAAAGAATACCCGGCGCCGATGGAGCGTGAGCCCCGCGGGAAAACGGAAAGTTCATCCCGCGAGGGCGGGGCCGGCGGTGGGGGGCGACCCAGCAATAAAGGCGAGGGCGGTTCACTCGGTGGCGGTAACATGGAAATCGAACGCGAAGCGCGCGCGATGATCCGACGCGGTGAGATTAACCCGTTTGAGTTGCCTACGATTTTTTCCGCCAATGCAGATGATTATGCCGTCACAGTCATCAATCTCCTCGGCACGATGAAACGCGAGGACCCTAAGCGCAAAGCCGGGCTGATGCGGATCAAGCAGTGGGTCGAAAAAGCCCTCGCGGGCGAAGTGGAATTGCCCTCCGCCGAAGCTGCGCTCTAACCGGATGAAGTTTGAGCGACTGGCTGATGGGGTCACACGCGATGGGCCGCGAGGACTAGACCTTTCGTGATTATCGAGCGAGCGGAAGCAGTGCGCGCAGGCGAGGATTGCGCAGGAAGAGTCCGCCCCAAAGGACGACGCCTACGATGATGGTGGACACAAAGGGATCCCCTACGCGGACGTGCGTGGCCGTCGCGCCGCCAAGGTACGCGGTCAGTAAAATCGCGCCGAGCACCGATGTGCGCGGAACCGCGTAAAGCACGGTGCAGACGAGTTCGAGCACGCCGAGACTCGGAGCGAGTTGGATCTTCCAGCCGAGGTGTTCAAAGCCTTTGGCGAGATCTGGCGAACCGGAAAATTTCATGGCGGCGCTAAATAAGAGCATCAGCACGGGCAGCGTGCTCATGATACGGCCGGTCCAGAGCATGCCTTTTGATGGGGTGGCGGGAGTGGGGTTGGAGTCCATGATCGAAATGGGATAAAAACGGGCGCACCGAGGTCGAGTCTGTTTTATTTCGCTTTAGCCGGCTTTAGTTCGACGACGGTACGGATCGCTTGGAGGAGAGTCGCGGCGTCGAACGGTTTCATCACCATGCCGGCCACACCAAGCGCGGTGAGTTTCGGCAGTACCGCGTGATCGGCGGGTGAGGGCAACATGATCACCGGAATCGCGCGCAATGCCGGTTTCGATTTCAACATCTCGAGTAATTCCAGCCCGCCCATGATCGGCATGCTCACATCGAGCAAAATCAGGTCGGGAAGGGCGCGCTCCATGGAGAAAAGCGCGTTATAGCCATTGGTCGCACCGTCGGCTTCGCAGTCGAATGGAGCGAGGATGTCGGCGGCGATGGTGCGCACGGTTTTAGCGTCATCGACGGTGAGGATTCTTGGGCGCATGGAAATAATGGGCCGGGCAGCGGTGCGCGGTAAGATAGCACATTGATGGGCGTAACCATGAAAGCAATGGCCGGGCGCAGCGTGATCTGAGGCGCATTTTTTTGACTGAATCGAAGGTGCGGATTGTCAGCGACGAGTGGCGCCGCTAACTCCATGGTTCATGAACGCTCCCTTTTCCTGCTGCCGTGGATGGTCCTTCGTGCTATTAACCCTCGCGCTCGGCTCTCTGCCGATGCGCGCTGCCGAGACTAAACCCGTGGAACTCCGGACCGATCCGATTAAGACGATGGTGGGCCGGCTCGAATTGGAGCCGTATAAAGCTACGATTAAAGGTCTCACGCAGTTCGGCGACCGCCGTCAAGGCACGGCTCGCAACCGCGCCGCGCTCGATTGGATCGAGGCGAAGTTAAAGAGCTATGGTTATACGAACACCACGCGCATGAAGTATGAATATTTTCCGACGGATCCGCGTCGTCCGAGCGGACCCGTGACAAGTGGCGCACCCGATGCGGCGCAGGGCGGCGGGCGTTATCGTGGCTTCCGCGCCAAAACGGGTGTGAACCAAGATCCAAATTCGCAACCCGATGAAAAGCTACGCGCATTGAATTCTCAGCCCGGTGACATCGGGCCGCGTGAACAGGTTTACTGCACCAAAATCGGCACCACGCATCCCGAGGAAATGTATATCGTCGGCGCGCATTTCGACGGCCACGGCTACGGTGAAGCGGCCAACGACGACGGCTCCGGCACCGCCATCGTGATGGAGCTCGCGCGCATCTATATGTCGCCCGATGTGAAGACCGAACGCTCGATTCGCTTCGTCTTGTGGAATAACGAAGAGACCGGCCTCAACGGCGCCCGAGCCTACGTCGCTCAACGCGCCGCGCTGCAAGGCCAAGAGGCGCCCGCAGGCTCAGGTCTTTATCCAGAGCCTAAGTGGCTCGGCATGATCCAGCACGACATGATGCTCTTCGATCACGGAGCCCCGCGCGCTGATGGCACCGTGGCCAAAGATCAACGCCCGGAAGCTGATGTGAACATCGAGTTTCAATCGACCGCCAAGTTTTCCGAAGGCGCTCAGAAACTCGCGTGGTTTTTCCACGCCGCCAACGAAGCCTATGCGACCGATTATCCCGCGGCCGTCGGCCCGCACATGACCAACACCGATAGCACGCCGTTTATGGATCTCGTGCCGGCCATCAGCTTGCGCGAAAACGAACGCGGTCGCGAAATCGGCGCCGGCTGGGACCCGCATTGGCACCAGCCAACGGATATGTTTGCCACATTTAGCGACTCTGATTTCCGCCTTGGTCTCAACGCTGCGCAGACGACGCTCGGTGCCCTCGGCCGTCTTACCGGCGCTACCCTCACCAAATAATTCTCTGCCTCACGCCGCCGTATGAAGACCATCACCGAACTGCAACGTCTCGCCTCGCCCGCACCAAAACCACAGTCGCTCGCCTGGGATGGTGCGACGCTCTGGATGGGTTCTCGGGCGACGAAAACTATTTATTCGATCCAAACCGCGACTTGGAGCGTAACGAGTGAAACTGCTGCGCCCGGCACGCCGTGGGGCATGACGGCGGCAGGGAGTGAACTCCGCGTGCTGTGTGGCGAGACGGCGGAGGATCATCGCGTGATTCGGCGCTTCGTGCCCGGTGTCGGCTTCGACGCAACCTGGGCGCAGCCCTGTCCCGACGACACGGGATCACAACTCGGTTTTTTCGGCGGAAAACTCCACGTCAGCAAGTGGTACCCAAAGAAAGTTCTGACCCTATCTGTCGACGGAAAAGTTGAGCGTGTGATTCAGTTGTCGCACGGCATCTGCGGACAAGTCTGGGTCGATGGGCTGATTTACTTGATCACGACTGACGCCGAAGAGACAAACGAGTACTGGCTGACGCGTGTCGACCCGCGGCCAGCGACGCCGGTAATTGAGGATGTCGCGCACGTTCCGTTTCAAGCGCGGGCGCTGGCGTGGGACGGCGCAAAATTTTGGACCAACCACCGCGAGCAAAACCAGATCGTGGCTTTTTTTCGGGAGTAAGCAGGCTTTGGTAGATGTTGAGCGCTCCGAAGTAATCCTCGGGTTACAAGGGCCGAACCACCGTTAGTTTTAGGAATTGAGCGCGGAAAAAACCATCGTCCTTGGTTGCGAGGCGGTCGGCTCTTATGGCAGCATGCGCTCCGATCATGAAGTCTGCGGTCAGGCGTAGGCGTTTGCCGCCGGCTTTGCGGTAGTGATCTTGGATTTCTCCGGCCAAGTTGGCGACAGACTCGTCCGAAGCATCGAAGTGCACTCCGAGTTGGGTGAAGAACTCGCTATGGGCTGCGGCGCTCGGGAAAGCTGGACGTGTTTCAGCCCAAACGATGTCGCAGGCGACCAAACGACCCTCCGCTCGGCAGGTTATTAATTGGTCCAACCATGCCGCCCCATCTTGCTCTTCCTTGGCGATGGCCCATAGGACTGAACTGTCCAACGCAGTGGTCACAACGACTTGCGGTCGTAGCCGCGCAGTTCACGTAGAATTTGGGTCGAAGTTTTTCCTAGCTCAAAATTTTTGGCTGATCCGAGGGCACAGCGCATGGACTTCACGTCGAATTCGTATTTTGGTTTCGCCCGAAGTTCGGATGCTTGTTCGTCAAAAAACAGCTTCATGCCGGGCTTGAGATGGAATTTTTTTCGCAGCTTGGCCGGGATAGTAATCTGAAATTTGCTGCTAACAGTAGCTTCCATTACAAAACGGTAAGTGAGATCGCTTGGTGGTCAAGCTTGGTGCCATTATACTGCTTAACCGACCCAAGTGCGTGCGTTGTAAAAAAGTTTCATCCAAGGGCTGTCCTCGACCCATGTCTTCGGCGACCAGCTCATGCAGGCGCTGCGGAAGACGCGTTCAGGGTGGGGCATCATAATCGTCACGCGACCGCTGTTGGTAGTGAGTGCGGTGAGGCCGAGGTGCGAGCCGTTCGGGTTGAGTGGGTAACGATCCGTGGGTTGGTGGTGGTTATCGACAAAGCGGGCGGCGACGAGGCCGGAGGTGGTGCAGCGTTGGAGTGCGGCGGTGTCCTTGAACTCGGTAAAGCCTTCGCCGTGGGCGACGGCGATCGGGAGGACGGAGCCTTCCATACCCTTGAAAAGTACGCTCGGGCTTTTTTCGATTTTCACGGAAACGTAGCGGCTTTCGTAGCGCTCGCTCTGGTTTTGCACGAAGCGCGGCCAGTGGTCGGAGCCGGGGATGATGCTATGGAGGTTGCTCATCATCTGGCAGCCGTTGCACACGCCGAGGGCGAAGGCGTCGGAGCGTTGAAAGAACGCCGCGAATTCGG
>CANFSZ010000014.1 GCA_947449835.1 Opitutia bacterium | reverse complement strand
TCGGTGGCGGCAGTCTTGAGGGCGGCGATTTCGGTGTCTGTGAAATCGGTCTCGGCATTGAGCTCGTCGATCTCGGTATCCTTGGTCGCGCACTCGGCTTCGAGCTCGGCCTTGATGGCTTCCATCTCGGTCTTGCGCTCGGTGGCGGCGGTTTTGAGCGCGTCGATCTCGGTGTCCTTGGAGTCGGTTTCGCGTTTGAGTTCCTCGATCTTGTGCTGGCGGTCGAGGCGATCCTGTTGGAGATCGGCAAAGCGCGGGGCGGAAGCGGCGATTAAGGCGAGCGCTTCGGCGGGCAAGTTGCGGGCTTCGGCGACGGTGTTGAGCGGGGACTCGGCTGGAGTCGCGAGCAGTTGCTCGACGGCGCGGCGGACATCGGCGGGCGCGAGGGTTTTAACGCATGGGCCGTCGCCGAAATGGCAGTCCCAATTGCAGCCGAAGCAAGGGAGCGGTTGGACGACCGAGATGCCTTGGCGGGCGGCGGGCCGGAAGCGAGGCCAGTGGCCACCGCCGAAAATCCCGACGACCGGCCGGCCGACGGCGGCCGCGAGATGCAGCGCCCCGGTGTCGTGGCCGACGTAAAGGCGCGCGGCGTGGAGGAGCGCGGCGAGGACGGGCACTTCGCCGTCGCGGCCGAGCCAGAGCGCCGGGCGCTTGCCGCCGAGGCGAACGGTTTCGCTGGCGACGGCTTCGAGAATCGCGGTCTCAGACGTGTGGCCCAGCAGCAGCACGGGCAGGGCGCGTTCGCGTTGGAGGAAGAGGACGGTCTCGGCGAATTTCGCCGTGGGCCAAGCTTTGACTTGGACGTTGGCGAGGCCGGCGGGGAAAACGGCGGCGAACGCGCCCGCGGTGAGTTTCGCAGCGGCGAGAACGCTCGTGGCCTGCGCACTCGCGGCAGCAGGGATTGTTACCGCAGGCAGCGGCCGCACCGCGGGGCGAGCGCGGGTGAGAAGGTGATCGACGAGACGATGTTGGTTTTCCCAGTCGGTGGTCTGCGCCGCGGCGGGAACGACCTCGGTGAACGCAGTGGCTACGGCTACGCCGAGTTCTAGGCGGAGCGCGGCGGCAAAGATCGGATCGACGTCTTGCGCGCCGAGGACGACGCTGCGAATTTTCGGGAAACGCGCGGCGATCGCGGCTTCGAGCCAAGTACGGTTCAGCGTGGGTGCGACGATGAGGTCGGGCTGGAGCGCCTCCATCTCGGCGAGCAGCTCTGCGAGTTCGGCGCGGCAAGCGGACGGTTTTTGTTTAAATGGATTGAGGCGGGCGACGTGCCAGCGCAGCGACGCCGGGAAAAGCGGCGCGAGCGTTTCGTAGCCGGAGCGCACGACGAGCGTGTGGCGCGCTTCGGGCCACGCAGCTTGGAGCTCGGCGAGGGCCGAGGAAAAAATGATGAGGTCGCCGATGGTATCGGGACGCAGATAAACGATGCTCTTGGGCTTTACAGGCACGGCAAAGGGCTGAGGCAACGAAAGCGCGGGCTGAGTTGCGAGCCTGTTTTCAGGCTAAGGTATTTCGCCGCCGGCGCGCGGGGCGCGGGCGTTTACTTTTTGGCCGCGAGGGCGGTTTCAAGGCGCTGGATGGCCCAGCCGCGATCGGTGGATTCCGCGGCTTTATCGAGTAACGCTTGGACGAGGCGGCCGGTGGGTTGGGCGGCGAGGGCGGCGGAGATTTTTTCTTCCGCGTGCAGCGCGAGCGGCGCGCGGGCGGCGGTGAAAAACATATCGTAGCTGTAAACGGGATTCGCGAATTCCAGCGCGGGAAACCCGAGGCGCGTGAAAAAATCCGTCGCGCTACGGCGGCTGTAAAGATAGAGGTGCTCGTCGTTGTTGCCGTCCATGTGACGCAGAAAAATATCCTGGTTGGCCACGAGATCGGCGTGCGTTAGGTGCTCTTTGTACTCGGGCGTCTGGATGACGAAAAACCCGTCGGGCGCGAGCAAGCGCGCGCAATGGGTGAGCGTCGCGGCGGGCGTGGGTAGGTGTTCGAGGACGTCGTTGAGCACGATCACGTCGAAACTGCCGGCGGCCAACGGCTGCGTTTCAATCGGGCCCGCGAGGGCGTCGATGCCGAACGTTTGGCGGGAAAACTCCACGACCCACGGGCTCATTTCTGTGCCCGTGGCGGTGAAGCCAGCCCAACCCAAAAGCGCGACGTAGCCGCCGTGGGCGCAGCCGAGTTCAAGCACGCGCGCAGGCGGGAGCCGGCGCGCGAGGAGGTGACGCAGCCAATGCGTGCAACGCTCCGGTAAATCGAGGCGGGCGCGGCGCGTGATGTCGGGCAAACCGTGGTGCTGGGTCTGCCGCTCGTGCCAGTAATCTTTCGAGTAAAGTTCGCCGGAATCGTTTTGAACGGTAAACGCTTCGGGTGGAAGCGGCGCGCGGCTGACGAGCGTGCCGCACGCGTGGCACACGTGATAATCGGCCGAGTACGCGGCGAGCGTCGGATGACCACACCAACAAACGCGGGCGCGGGCAGCGGGAGACGGCGCGGCGGGGCTGGCGCTCATGCGTAGCTGATTTCGAGCGGGAGTTGGGCCGCGCCGTAAAACGGCAACGCGCCGGCGGCGTGATGCGCGATACTGAGCGGGCCGAGGCCGCCGACGCGGTCGTGAAACGTACCGACATTCGGATCGGCGGGATCGGCTTCGGCGGCGTCAAGCGAGAGCGTGTAAAGACCGGCTTGGGCGGTGAGCGTGATGCGGAAATCTAACATGATTTCCTGGCCGGCCGCGAGCGGCGGAATCGGGAAACGTAACTGCGAGTTGCCCGCAGCGAAGAGCAGGTTGCCCATGCGGTCGTGTAGTTGCAGGCCGACCGACGGCAACGCGATGGGCGCGTGGGCGCGGAAAAGCACGCGCACCGTGGCGCGGTGCAACAGCTCGAAATCCCACGTCGCGGCCCCGTGGCCGTCGATCACGGCGGCGGCCACGAGTTCGAGTTTGCGGTCGCCGTGGCGGGATTTGGCGGCGGGCAAAATGTTGGTGGCGAGCAACGCGGCGCGCAGATCGGGCGCAATCGGGGCGTGATGGCCGGCGGCGACGGCGCCCTTGGCCGTGGCCGACGTCGGCTGATGGAGATTGAAGTAGCGGCTCACACACTCTTCGGGTGCGCCGTCGTGGACGAGGTTGCCTTGGGAAAGCAGTAGACCGCGGTCGCAGAGATTTTGGACCGAGCCCGTGTCGTGCGAAACAAAGATCAACGTCGCCCCACGGTGCACGATCTCGCGGATGCGTTGAAAACATTTCTGCGTGAAGAACACGTCGCCCACGCTGAGCGCTTCGTCGACGATGAGGATGTCGGGTTGCACGCTCACCGCCACGGCGAAGGCGAGGCGCATCATCATGCCGGAGGAGTACGTTTTGACGGGTTGCTCGATGAAGTCGCCGATGTCGGCGAAGGCGGCGACCTCGTCGAAACGTTGCGCCATTTCGGCGTGCGTGAGGCCGTAAATGGCGCCGTTAAGAAATACGTTTTCGCGGCCGGTGAACTCGGGGTTGAAGCCGGAGCCGAGCTCGAGGAGGGCGGAGACGCGGCCGTTGACTTGGATGGAACCCGAGGTCGGCGTGAGCGTGCCGGCGATGAGTTGGAGCAGGGTGGATTTGCCGGAGCCGTTGCGGCCGATGATACCCGTGGCTTCGCCCCGGCGGATTTCAAAGGAGACGTCGCGCAGGGCGTGGAAATCGCGGTAGCCGCGAGCGGCGCGGGCGGCGAGGCCGCGGTGAGCGCTGGAGCTACCCGGGAAGAGCGCGGCGGCGGCTTGCGTGAGCGGGCTATGGAGGCGGGCGGCCGGGCTCTGCCAAATGCGGTAAGCTTTGGAGAGATTTTTAACCGAGATGATGACGTCGCCGGGCATGGAGCGGAGCAGGAAACCGGAGGCAATCGTCGGCCCGAAGCGCGCGCAAGGATGGAGTTGGCGCGCGGCGCGAGGTCGGCAGCGGAGCCTAAACCGTCAGATCACATCGGCGAAGGCCGATTGGAGGCGTTGAAAGGTCCAACGCCCGAGGAAGAACACCGCGATGCCCGCGATGTAGGTGTAGCCGAGGTGATTCAAGTTGAGCGGCGTATCCCAGACGATCGCGTCGCGGGCGAGTTCGACCGAGTGCAGCAACGGATTCCATTTCAAAATCACCCACAGGTCTTCCGGGATTTTCGCGATCGGGTACACGACCGCGCTCGCGTAGAGCACGATCTGCGCGAAAAACGGCATGATCTGGCCGAGGTCGCGAAAAAACACGCCGAGCGCCGCGAACAACCAGCAAATCCCCGCCGTCAACAACAGCAGCGGAAACAAAATCAACGGCAACCACAGTAACCCTTCCACCGAGACGCCGCGCCCCAGAAACACGGCTCCGAGGATCATCAACGTGAGTGAAATCACGAGGTTGAACCACGTCGCACCCAGCTGCGCGATGGGCAAAATTTCGAGCGGAAAAACGACTTTTTTGACGAGGTTCGGATTCGCTAAAATAATCCCGGGCGCGATCGAAAGCGTCTCGGCGGTCAACTGGTGGAGAATCAGACCGAGGAAAAACGCGAGGGCGTAGTCCGTACGCGTTTCATCGGGCAACACGCCGAAGCTGCCGTTAAAAATTTTGCCGAAGACGACGTAATAAAGCCCCAGCATCAGCAACGGCGTGAGGCCGGCCCACAGGATGCCCAGATAACTCCCGCGATGGCGCACCTCCACGGTGCGAACCGTAAATTGCCACCACAGGTCGCGCTTGCGGGCGAGATCGGCAAACGGAGAAGTGTGACCAGGAACGCTCATCATGAGTCAAAGAACGAGCGCACGGCCGCGCCCACGCTGTCAATCTGTTCGGCGGTATGATGCGGGCTGATCGGCAGGCTGAGCACCTCGGCCGCGAGTTGTTCGGCGAGGGGGAACGCTCCGACTTTGTATCCGAGCGAGCGATACGCGCCCGAACGATGCGGCGGAATCGGATAATGAATCTGCGTCGCGATCCCGCGCTCGGCGAGGTACGCGCGCAACGCCTCACGGTGCGCGGTGCGCACCACGAAGAGATGCCATACGGGTTCCGTCCACGCGGGCACAAACGGCAACACGAGATCGCCGACCCCGCGCAGCTGAGTGAGATAGCGCTGGGCGAGTGCGGCGCGACGGGCGTTCCACGCGGCGAGGTGGGGGAGTTTCACGCGCAGGAAGGCGGCGGAAAATTCGTCGAGGCGCGAGTTGAGGCCCGCTTCATCATGATGGTAGCGCTCGCGTGAACCGTAGTTGCGCAGCGAGCGGAGGCGCGCGGCGAGGGTGGCGTCGTCGGTCGTGATCGCGCCGGCATCCGCGAGCGCGCCAAGATTTTTTGTCGGATAAAAACTGATGCCCGCGGCGTGGCCGAGGGCGCCGCTGGCGCGGCCGTGGGTGCGGGCCCCGTGGGATTGCGCGGCATCTTCGAGGACGAAGAGCCCGTGCGCGGCCGCGAAGGCGTTGATCGCGGTCATGTCGGCCGTTTGGCCGTAAAGGTGGATGGGGAGGATGGCCTTGGTGCGCGGGGTGAGGAGTGCGGCGAGGCGGGCCGGATCGAGGTTGTAAGTGCGCGCGTCGGGCTCGCACGGGATGGGTGTGGCGCCGACGTGCGTGACCGCGAGCCACGTGGCGATGTAGCCGTTGGCGGGGACGATGACTTCGTCGCCCGCGCCGATGCCGCGCGCCAAGAGGACGAGTTGCAAGGCCTCGAGCCCGTTGGCGACGCCGATGCAATGCGTCGTGCCGACGGAGGCCGCGTATTCGGCTTCAAAGGCCTCGAGCTCGCGTCCCAGTAGAAACCAGCCGGAGTCGGCGACGCGCCGATGAGCGGCGTCGAGCTCGGCGCGGAGTTCGGCAGTGGCGGCTTTGAGATCGAGAAAAGGCAGGGGCATCAGACAAACGTTGTCGCGTAGTGGAACGCTTAAACGTGCACCTGTCGAAGCAACAATCGGCGGTGTGCCACGCGTGAGCCGGAGGCTGGATGAATTGCCCCACGCCACGCATCGATTGGAAGAGAATATGATTAGCTGGCTGAAGGAACTGTTCTTCGCCGCCAGCTACCGTGAAAGCCTCGCCAGCGAGCGTGAATGAGTCGCGAGGTACCGTGGAAAAATGTCACGGACTTTGAAAACGCGGCGAGGTAGCGCGTATCAACGGCAAGGTTGCGCGAAAGCACCGCAGTCTACCATGAAAGAGCCGCAAGCTTGCCTGAAAGCGCGACCATCGACCTTGAAAAAACGGCAAAGACCTCACGCACCGGTCGATTTGGCTGGATGTGTAAATCACGTTAAAAAACCTGCGCCGCGTTTTTAACCCGCCGAAAAACGCGGCGTGATCCTGCTACTTCTCGCGTGGAGCGTCGTCATGGTACTGCAACCATGGTGAAGTGGGATTTTGGATGAGCGCGCGCAGGATTTCTTTCTTGGTTTCAAAATGCCTTTCGTGAAACTATCTTTTAATTATGCTTCCCGTCGGCCGGGTTTTTTCAGGCAAGCGAGTTATTGTTACCGGTCACACGGGCTTTAAGGGCGCTTGGCTGTCCGAATGGCTCCTAGCCTTGGGCGCTGAGGTCTACGGTTTCAGTTTACCGGCGCCGACGGAGCCGTCGCTTTTTGATCAACTCGGTTTGGCGCCGCGAATGGAGCATCGCATCGGTGATGTGAGAGACGAAGCCGCCGTCGCGGCCTGCGTGCAGGACGTGCAGCCTGATTTTGTATTCCACCTCGCAGCGCAGGCGTTGGTGCGGCGTTCGTACGCTGATCCCTTGGAGACATTCACCACCAATGTCACAGGGACGGCCCATGTGCTATCCGCCCTGCGCAGCCTCACGAAACCCTGCGCGGTCGTGATCGTGACGAGCGACAAATGCTACACCAACCACGAGGCGGGTCGGCTTTATCGCGAGGGCGATGCGCTCGGCGGTCGCGATCCTTACAGCGCCAGCAAAGCCGCCGTGGAATTGGTCACCGCTTCGTGGCGTGATTCTTTTTTCCCCGTGGATAAAATCGTCGCCGGGCTCGTGCCGCCCGTCGGCATCAGCACGGCGCGTGCGGGTAACGTCATCGGTGGCGGTGATTGGGCGCAGGATCGCATCGTGCCCGACAGTTTGCGCGCCTTGGCCGCCCAACAGCCGATTCGCGTGCGCAATCCAGCTGCGATTCGCCCGTGGCAACACGTACTTGAGCCGCTCGGCGGTTACATGCTTTTAGCGGAGGAGATATATGCGGCGCTATTGAGTCGATCCGCGTCGCGCATGGGCGAAGTCTGTGGCGCATTTAACTTTGGCCCGATCCCGTCGGACCATCGTACGGTGCGCGATCTGGTGGGAGAAATGCTCAAGTACGCTCCCGGTGCTTGGGAAGACGCTTCCGATGCCTCCGCGCCGCACGAGGCGAAATTGTTGCACCTCGCGACCGACAAAGCCCGCGCGGTGTTGGGCTGGGCGCCGCGCTGGGGATTTGAAACAGCGGTCGCGCAAACGATTGCTTGGTATCAAGCTCCCGCTACTGAAGCCGGCGTCTTCACTCGTCGCCAAATCCAAGCCTTTGCCCAAACTTCCCCTGCATGAGTTTTTCCGAGCACAGCGAGCCAGCATTGACGGCCGAGATTTTGCGCCTGACGCGCCTGCGGGCGACCTTAGTCCACGCAGCCAATCGCCCGGCGGCGCAGCGCGAGACGGCTTTTGTCCCCGGCTTCACTCCGGTGCCTTACGCGGCGCGCGTGTTTGATGCCGACGAAGTCGAGGCGGCTGTAAAATCATCCCTCGATTTTTGGCTGACCCTCGGCGTCGAGGGCGAGGCGATGGAGCGCGAGTTGGCCGCTTATCTGAATGTGCAACGCTCGCTGCTGGTGAACTCTGGTTCCTCGGCGAATCTGCTCGCGATTGCCGCTCTGACTTCGGCCAAGTTGCCGGCGCCTAAGCGTCTGCGCCCCGGCGATGAAGTCATCACCTGCGCCGCAGGTTTTCCGACCACCGTAACGCCCATCGTGCAACACGGTGCCGTTCCCGTCTTCATCGACAACGATCCCGTCACTGGCAACGCCGACATTTCGCAACTCGAGGCCGCGTTCCAACCGGGGCGCACCAAGGCGGTCATGCTAGCCCACGCGCTGGGGAATCCTTTTGACCTGACCGCCGTCACCGCGTTCTGCCGCGCGCACGATCTCTATTTAATCGAAGACAACTGCGATGCGCTGGGGAGCCGCTACGCGTTCGCGGGCCAAGCCGCGCAAGCGACGGGCACCTTTGGCGATCTTTCCACGCAGTCGTTTTATCCCCCGCATCACATGACGATGGGCGAGGGTGGGGCCGTAAACATCGCGCGCGACATGCGCTTCAAAGTCATCGTGGAAAGTTTTCGCGATTGGGGACGCGATTGCTGGTGCGGGAGTGGCGTGGACAATACGTGTGGCAAACGCTTCGGCTGGCAGCTCGGCGAACTGCCCGAAGGCTACGATCACAAATACATCTACAGCCACCTCGGGTATAATCTCAAACCGCTCGATCTGCAGGCGGCCATCGGTCGCATCCAGTTGCGCCGCGTCGAAGCATTTGGCGTCGCCCGTCGCCAAAATTGGCAACGTCTCCGCGCCGGTCTAGCCGCGCTCGAAACGTATTTCGAATTTTCCCTGCCGACGCACGCCAAGGCTTGGCGGCCCGACGGCTTTGCGTGGACGCACGCCGACGCCCAAGCCGGCCCGCGCTCCGATCCATCTTGGTTTGGCTTTATGTTGCTCGTGCGCGACGACGCACCGTTCTCCGTCGCGCAACTGGCGCGGCATCTCGACGAGAAAAAAATCGGCAACCGTCGCCTCTTTGGCGGCAACTTGACGCGCCAGCCCGCCTTCGTCCAACTGCGCCGCGACAACCCCGCGGCCTTCCGCACCGTGGGCGAATTGGCCGGAGCGGATCGGCTGATGCGCTCCGCGCTTTTCATCGGCGTGTATCCCGGTTTGACCGCGCCCATGATCGATTACATGGTCGAAACCGTCAGCGATTTTTGTCGAGTCGCGGTGAAAAAATCGAACTCCCAACCATGAAGACAGTGATTCTCTGCGGCGGCAAAGGTACGCGTTTGCGCGAAGAAACCGAATATCGGCCCAAGCCGATGGTGCCGATCGGCGAGCGCCCGATTTTGTGGCACATCATGGAGCGGTACGCCCGTTATGGGCACAAAGATTTTGTCCTCTGTCTCGGTTACAAGGGCGACCTGATCCGTGATTATTTTAAAAATCACGCGTGGCACAATCGCGACGTCACGCTCGCGCTGGGTCGGCCCGAGGCTCCGCGTTTTCATACGCCGCAGATCGACGCCGATTGGCAAGTGACGCTCTGCGAGACGGGACTCAACGCGCTCACCGCGGACCGGCTCCGCGCCGTGCGCTCGCATGTTGGCCAGGCAACGTTTTTTCTCACCTACGGCGATGGCGTGGGAAATATCGATCTCGATGCGCTCCTCGCGTTTCACCGTAAAGCCGGCGCGGTCGTCACGCTCAGTGCGGTGCATCCGCCGGGTCGCTTCGGTGAAATCGGTCTCACCGCCGACGGCCGCGTCGAAAGTTTCAACGAAAAACCGCAAACCGAAACCGGTTACATTAACGGCGGCTTCATGGTCTGTGAGTCGGCGTTGTTTGATTATTTGCCGGAGCAACCGGGGATGATGCTCGAGGAAGCGCCCCTGCGTCGCTTGGCGGCCGAGGGTAAACTCGCGGCCTGCCGCCACGAAGGTTTTTGGCAACCGATGGACACGTACCAAGAGTTCACGTTGCTCAACCGCCTCTGGGACGAAGGACGCGCGCCGTGGGTGAGCTAAGGTTGGGGTCGCCGCTGCCGGTCGAAGATGTTGCGCTCGTGCTGGGCGCGACGGAGCCGTTGTGGACGGAGCTGCGCGGCTCGCACGTGTTGGTGACCGGCGGCACGGGTTTTTTTGGTCGATGGATGTTGGAGAGTCTGCTGGCCGCAAATGTGCACTACAATGCCGGCCTGCGCGCGACGGTGATCTCCCGCGACCCGACCGCATTTTTGAAAAAAATGCCGCACCTAGCGGCGGCGGGCGCATTAGATTGGGTGCAGGGTTCGGTCGCGACGATGCGGCCCGAGGCGTTTGCGCCGCGGCATTTCGACGGTGTGATTCATCTGGCCACGGAAGCCGACTCGGCCGCGACGGTTGCGTCGCCCGAGCGAGCGGTGGACGTGATCACGGGTGGCACGCGGCGCGCGCTCGACGTGGCCGTGGCGACGGGAGCGCGGCGGTTTTTGTTCGCGAGTTCCGGCTCGGTTTACGGGCGTCAACCGTCAGATCTGGCACTGCTGCCGGAGACGTTTGCGGGTCGCCCCGATGTCACGCGGACGACGGATGCGTATGCGATTTCTGGCGAAGCGAAACGTCAGGCTGAGGTGTTGTGTGCGGAGTACGCGAGCACCCACGGACTGCAGACGGTAATCGCGCGCGGGTTTACTTTTGCGGGTCCGGGGCTGCCGCTCGATGGGAAATTTGCCTTTGGGAATTTCATGCGGGATGCGCTGGCGGGTCGGCCCATCGTGTTGACGGGTGATGGTACGCCGGTGCGTTCATATCTGCACGCCGTGGATCTTACGGTCTGGCTTTGGACGATGTATGCGCGGGGCACGGCGGGCCGGGCTTACAATGTGGGCTCGGAGCAGGCGGTGACGTTGCGCCAATTGGCCGAAATGATCGCAGGAGAATTTGGCTTGGCGGAAGTCAAAGTCCTGCAGAAGCCGCTCGCGGGCCAGTTGCCGCACCGCTTCGTCCCGTCCACCGCGCGAGCGCGCGAGGAACTAGGTTTGTGCGAAACGATCAACCTCTCGGAAACCATCCGACGCTCGGCAAAAGGTTGGAGGCGGGTAGTGCATTATTGACGCCCAATCATCACGCTGCCATCCAACACTATATTCACGTTGGTCATGTCTACCTCGCTAAAAGAGCAAATTGTCTCACAGAGTGCTGATCTTTGTCAGCGTTTCGGGGTAAGCCAACTTGGTCTATTTGGATCAGTTGCTCGGGGAGAAAATGGTGAAAATAGTGATATTGATTTTTTAGCTGAATTTGAAAATCCGACACCCGCAACGATGGCCGATCGGTACTTTGGATTTATCACTGAGGCCTCCCTCCGTTTTGGCCGACCGGTGCAGCTCGTCACTCCGCGTATGGTTCGTAATCCTTTTCTGAAACGCAGTATGGAACGTGATCTAACCATGGTCCATGGACGAGACTTCACTTAAGCATTATTACGACGCGAGGGAGGCTGCTCGCGCAATTACGCGCTTTGCCGCAGGTCGGAGTTATGAAGATTATTGTCGCGACGAAATGTTATCCTCTGCCATCGAACGCAAGTTTGAGATTATCGGCGAGGCTTTGGCCCGTATCCGTCGCAAGCGACCGGAAGATTTGAGGGTGATCGGAGATTGGCCTGCGATCATCGGATTCAGAAATATCTTGGTTCATGCTTATGAACACATCGAAGATTCCGTCGTGTGGGGTATCGTCTCTGGGCAGCTACCTCGATTCCTTGAGCAATTGGAATCGATACCAGAGATTAATTCGCTCTCGGATACTAAGTCGGATTAAATCGCTCTAGGAGAGCAGCGTTGACCTCATGGGGGTGGTGCTAAGATTTTGTTCTGCACTGCATGTCTTCCCAGCCGCTGTTTATTTTTGAGATGGCCAACAACCACATGGGCGATGTCGCTCATGGGATCAGGATCGTGCGCGAGTTGCGCGAGGTGTGTGCAGGCTTTGATTTTCGCTTCGCGGTGAAGCTGCAATACCGGCATCTGCCGGACTTCATTCACCCCGATTTTCGCGCCCGCACGGATCTGAAATTCGTGAAACGGTTTTCCGAGACCGCTCTGAGTTGGGACGATTATCGCCGCATTAAAGACGCCATCGTCGAACAGGGTTTTATTTCGATGTGCACGCCTTGGGACAACGCTTCCGTGGATAAAATCGTCGAGCACGGTTACGATTACCTCAAAGTCCCGAGCTGCTACCTCACGGATTGGCCGCTCGCCGAGAAAATCGCGTCGACGCAGCTGCCCCTCGTCATCTCGACGGCAGGTGAATCCTTCGACGATATCGATCGCATCGTGAGTTTTTACCAACACCGCGATAAGCCGCTCGCCGTCATGCATTGCGTGGGCGAATACCCTACCGCGGACGACAACTTGCAGCTGAATCAGATCGAGCTGCTCCAAAAACGTTACGCGGGCGTTGAGATCGGTTACTCGACTCACGAATCGCCGGAACAGTGCGAAGCCGTGATGATGGCCATCGCCAAAGGCGCCACGCTTTTTGAAAAACACGTCGGCGTGCCGACGGAGAAATACGCGATCAACGCCTATTCCGCGACGCCCGCGCAAATCCGCCTTTGGCTCGAAGCCGCGCGACGCGCCCAAGCCATGTGTGGCGTCAGCGGCCGGCGTCACGGTTTCTCGGCGGCGGAACAACGCACGCTCGGGGATTTGCATCGGGCGGTTTTCGTGCGGCGTGCCATCCAGGCGGGTGAAGTCATTAAGCTCGAAGACGTGTTTCTCTCGATCCCTGGCACCGCCGGCCAACTCGTCGGCCAGGATCTTTCAAAATACACCGAGTACCGCGCGAAACGCGCCTACGCGGTCAACGAAGCGATCATGCGCGTGGACGTCGACGCCACCGACACCCGCAGCGTGATTCACGGCATCGTGCGCGACGCCAAGGCGATGCTCAAAACCTCCGGCGCCATCGTGCCGACGCAGCTGGAGCTCGAAGTCTCGCACCATTACGGCCTGGAGCGTTTTCGCGAGTTTGGCACCACCACGATCACGGTCGTGAACCGCGAGGCCTATTGTAAGCGCGTGATTTTGGTTTTGCCCGGTCAGGCGCACCCTGAGCAATGGCACGAGTTGAAAGACGAGACGTATCACCTCTTGCACGGCGAGATCGAACTGATGCTCGAGGGCGTCACGCGCACGGTGCGAAAAAACGATGTTGTGATCATCCCGCGCCGGGTGAAACACGCGTTCAAAAGTCTCGGAGGCGCGGTGATCGAAGAGATCTCCTCCGCGTATGCCCAGTCGGATTCGTATTACACCGATGCTACGATCGCGCAGAATCCGAACCGCAAAACCTACGTCACCAACTGGGTCGATTAATCCGTGAGCGATTCTCCCGCCATTTCTCGGCTCAAAAAAAAGCGCAATCTCTACGTGGCGATTGCGGTGGTGTCGTTGGCCGGCTCGCTCGGTGCCTCCTTGCCGCGTCGGGTGAAAAGCTTCAACGCGCATAAACAAGCCAATGCGGAATGGATCCGTTTGCAGGGCGAGATTGTGGCGGCGCAGGGAAAAATTAAAAACGTGCAGGCGGAGATTCTCAAAATCCAAGCGGAGTTGAAATCGTCTTCGGCCCGCTAATGTTCATGAGCGAAGAACCCATATCAGCGCCCGACGAGAGCGCTTTGCTCGAACAGTTAGAGTTTGCGCTAGCTGGCGCTATTTTCGCCGTGGGCATTTCTGTCGCCGTGTTGATCTCGAATTTTGGCCAAGAGTTCAGAGAGCTCACTCAAGCCAAAGCGCAGGTGAAACTCCATCAGGACATTTTGCGCGAACATCAACTGCTGCTTGGTCAAAACGAAACCGTCCTCCGCGAGCATCAAGCTCTCCTCGCTGCGCACCGCGCTCGCGTCTCCTCTTCCAAGTGAAACTCTCAGACTACGTCGTCGATTTCCTCGTTCAACAGGGCCTCAAGCACCTCTTCTTGCTGCCGGGCGGTGGGTGCATGCACCTCATCGACTCCGTCGGTAAACGCCCGGAGCTGAGCTACGTCGCTTGTTTGCACGAGCAAGGTTGCGCGTTTGCGGCCGAGGCCTATGGCGAATTTACCAACGAACTCGGCTGCGCGCTCGTGACCGCGGGCCCGGGCGGCACCAACGCCCTCACGGGCACCGCGTGCGCGTGGATCGAAGGCTCGCCGTGTTTGTTTATTTCTGGGCAGGCCAAACGCGTGGACTTGATCCGGCATCAGCCGTTGCCCGTGCGCTCGATGGGTCAACAGGAGGTCGATATCACGGCGATGGCCGCGCCGATCACCAAGTACGCCGCGATGGTCGTCGAGCCCAACGAGATTCGATTCCACTTGGAGAAAGCGGTGTGGCTCGCGACGCACGGGCGCAAGGGCCCGGTGTGGCTCGACATCCCGCTCGACGTGCAGGCCGCCCAAATCGATCCGAGCACCCTCGTGGGTTTTACGCCGCCGGCGCCGGCGGCCGCCGATTTTGGTCCGCAGATCGCGACCGCGCTAGCCGCACTCGCGCAGGCGCGTCGTCCGGTGATTTACGCCGGCAATGGTGTGCGCACCGCTGGCGTGATCGAAGCGTTTCGCACGTTCGCGGAGCGGCTCAATTTGCCCGTGTTGCTCACGTGGAAAGCCGCGGATTTCTTGCCCGAAGATCACCCGAGTTTCATCGGGCGCCCCGGCGGCATGGGCCAACGCGGTTCTAATTTCACGCAGCAACGTGCGGATTGGATTCTCGTGCTCGGGGCGCGTTTGGATTTACCCTCGGTGGCTTTCAATCACGCAAATTTTGCGCCCCGTGCGTTTAAGATGGTAGTCGATGTGGACCCGGCCGAACTCGCGAAATTTAAGACGAAAATCGACGTGCCCGTGGCGGCCGATCTTGAGGTTTTCCTGCCCGCCTTGGTCGCGGTGACGACGGCGAAGCAGTTCCCGGATTTCCGAGCCTGGCGCGATGAATGCCGGGCGCTCTCGACGCGTTATCCGGTCGTGTTGCCCGAGTACCGCACGCGCGCGGATACTCCGGTCAGTACCTACGTGTTGATGGATATTTTGTCTGAGTTGTGTGATGCGCGTGACGTGCTCGTGCCCGGTAGTTCGGGTCCGTGCAGCGATATTTTTTATCAAGCCTTCCGCGTCAAAGCAGGCCAACGCATCCTGAATGCGCCCGGCCTCGGCGCGATGGGCACGGGCTTGCCGGGCACGATTGGCGCCGCGTTGGCGAGTCGCGGCCGGCGCGTCGTGAACATCAACGGCGAGGGTGGTTTTCAACTCAATATTCAGGAACTCGAGACCGCGCGTCGCCTGCAACTCCCGGTGAAATTCCTTGTGCTCGATAACGGCGGCTATCGTTCGATCGTGGCGATGCAGCGCAGTCATTTCCAGGGACGTTTGGTGGGCTCCGAGCCATCGAGTCGCTTGACCATGCCCGACACCGGTCGCGTGGCCGAAGCCTATGGGATTCCCGCGCTCTATGTGGATTCGCACACGCAGTTGGAAGCGGTGTTGCGCGATGCGCTCGGTCGCGCTGGTCCCGTCGTGTGCGTGATTAAAACTTCGGTGGATGAAGTGACCGCCCCGAAAGTGACTTCTGAAATTCGTCCCGACGGCAGCATCGTGTCCAAGCCGATGGAGGATATGTGGCCCTTCTTGGACCGCGCTGAATTCAACGCCATTATGGGCAGCTGAGATTATGGCCGACCCGGTAATTGAAACGTATGCGTTGCAGATTGAGCGTTTGTTGGCCGAGCCTCTCGCGTCGGCGGCGCAGCGTGAACGCGAGACGTTTCGCCACGAGTTGAGTCGCAGTGACGGAACCGTGGTGGTGTTCGGGGCGGGACGTTTGGGGCGGTTGTGCGCGCGGGCTTTGCAGCGCGGTGGGGTGCCGTTGCGGGCTTTCTGCGATGGCAATGCGCAGCGGCAGGGCGTCGTCCAAGACGGCGTTGAAATCATTGCCCCGGCGGAAGCGGCCCGGCGGTTTCCGCAGGCGCTTTTTGTCGTCGCGATTTGGACCGGCACCGCGCGCGAGACGATGCTCGAACGCTTGGCGTATCTCCAGCAACTCGGCTGTGTGCACGTCACGAGTTATGCCGCGCTCGTTTGGGCGCACGCGGCGGAGGAGGTGCCGTTTCATTCGTTTGATCTGCCCACGCGGACCTTGGCGGCGGCGGCGCCGTTGCGGGAGTTGGCGGCGCGCCTCGCGGACGACGCTTCGCGTCGCGTGCTGTGGATCGCTTTGCGGCAACGGTTGCGCGGGATCTTCGACGCCACGGCACCGGCGGCGGATCAATATTTCCCCGCTGATATAGTGCGATTGTCGGAGGATGAAGTCTTCGTCGATGGCGGGGCGTTTGATGGCGATACGTTGGCGGATTTTGTGGGTCGAGTGGGGGAGCGATTTGCGCACTATCATGCGTTTGAGCCCGATGCGGCGAATCGGGCGCGGTTGATGGCGCGCGTGCAGGGTTTGCCCGCCGCCGTGCGCGCGAAAATCACGATTCATCCCATCGCGTTGCATGCGGAGTCGGCGACGTTGAGTTTCACGGATCAAGGCGGGCCGACCTCGCATTTGGGGAACGGCGGCAACACCTCGGTCCGGGGCGAGCGTCTCGACACGATGTTAGCCGCTCAGCGGCTGAGTTTTTTAAAACTGGACGTCGAAGGCGCGGAACGCGCCGCGTTGGAGGGGGCGAAAGCCAGCCTCACGCAGCATCGGCCGCAAGTGGCCGCCTGCGTGTATCACGAGCCTAACGACCTCTGGGAAATCCCGCAGTTGCTGGCCGCACTTTTGCCGAACAGCCATTTTTACCTGCGGCAACACGGCTTCGATGGCTGGGAAACGGTCGTGTATGTCGTTCCCCAGAAATAGCGCCCCGCTTCAGAAAAATTAAGTTTTTCGAGCCGCCACCCACGCTGAAAAAAGGAGCGTGCACGCACGCCAGGTCCGACCTCGCTCAGCAAACCCAGCCTCTGCTTCATTCCCGACAAACGCGGCAGCATTGACGAAGCGTCCACTTCTTCGTTCGATTGCACCATGGATTCGATGGGACCGCTGCAGCGCCCCGAGGGCAAGACGCTTGAAATCAAGCGGGACCTATCGTCGCCCGCCAAGTCGGCCCGAACCCGCCAACTGTTACCGGTGGCACCCCGCGTGCGAGCGCACTTGCAGCAACTAGCCAAGCAGCAGGCTCGATTCGGGGTGCGGCTTTTTCTTTTTGGTTCCGTCGCGCGCACCTGGCCTAAGGCGCACATCGGCGCTGATCTCGATATCGGCTACGAGATAGATCCCGCCCGGAGCGATCGGGCAGAGCGGGTCCGCTCCCTTCAGCGAGACTTCGAAGCCCTGCCCTCGGTCCGTCCCGTTGATCTCGTGGACATGAGCCAAGCGAGCGCGGACTTCGTTGCCCAAGCCAGCCAGTATATCGTAGAACTTTCTGATGACTCTGCTGCAACAACAACGAACTGATCTGGAGTCGATCGTGGGGCGTTGGGGCGAGGCACTTGAGGCCTGGCGTGCGACGGGATCCGATCGTGATCGTGATTCTGCCATCCTGCGTTTTGAACTCGCATACGAAGTTGCCTGGAAGCACTTGCAGTCGTTGACGCGTGAGGAGGGCTTGGAGTCAAACGGACCGCGGCAAGCCTTTGAAAGCGCATTTCGTCTCGGCTGGATCGAAGACGAGGTCATCTGGAGTGATGCGATCAAGGCGCGTAACACCGCGATTCATGTCTATCGTGAGAGTATCGCTCGCGAGCTGGCGGGCGAACTCGAACGTCTGCTGGCTGGGTTTCAATCTATGTTGAAAAAATTACCCGCCGTCTGATATTCTTAGCGTCTCTCGCCATGACTATCGGTAGAGTTTAAGTAAGAAGGGCGACTTTATCAGTTCAAGTAGCATGGGCCAGCCGCTGATCGGGGTCGGGTAGGACCCGTTGCGCTACGCCAAATTCCGTCGACTTATCCATAATGTGATGATGATGCATTGACGGGCACATTTGATTAATGTATCAGTTCATGTATGAAAACGATCACGGTCAACGTCAGCGAGCCTGTTTACGCTGAATTTCAACGTTTTGCGATCGACCAGGACCGACCCACTTCGGAGATTATCCGCGAGGCGATGGAGTACTACCGACAAACGAAAATCCACCCCGTGCGTAGTCTCCGTGATTCACGTCCGACCAGTGTCAAAGCGGTGCTTAAACCGTGGGCGGGTCGGTCTGAACTCCTAGACGATATGTTGGCTCCGCATGCACGCGATTGATACGACATTTTTGGTGCAGGTTGAGCTGGGTGAGGCGCAAGATCATCTCAGCGCTCGCGCTTGGTTGGACCGAACCCTTGAGACTGATGGGCAACTGTTTGCGCTGGCTCCTCAAGTGCTCACGGAATTCATCCATGTGGTTACGAATCCGCGGCGATTTGCTCAACCCCTCACCATGGAAGAGGCCATGGCCCGGGCCCAGCTTTGGTGGGAAGCTAAAGAAGTACGCGCAATCTACCCTTCGTTGGAGTCGACAGCGCTTACCCTGCAATGGCTTCGCGACCATCGACTCGGGCGTGAACGATTGTCGGACACGCAACTCGCGGCTACTTACTCCGCCGCAGGCATGCATCGTCTGCTCACGGCTAATGCCGATGATTTTGCGGTATACGGCGTTTTTAGTTTCACCTCCTACGTGGTCGCTTAAGTCCATTTGGATAAAGTTAGATCATCGCTCCTAAACCCTGTGGACGTTCCCTTGCACCCAAAACAATCTTCAGCCGCTCTTCGTCCCTGTCCCGTGTGTACGAGCGAGGGGCCGCGTGCGCTCGTGCATCGGCAGCGCTTTCAAGAGGGGCCGTTGGGCGAGGGTTACGATGTCGTTGTCTGCGTGGCTTGCGGGGTGGGATTTGCCGATGGCATTCCGTCTCAGGCGGAGCTGGATCGTTACTACGAAGAGCGCTCGAAATACACCTACGCCCACTCGGCCGGGGCGGAGTCGCCGTATGATTTTAAACGCTTCGAATTGATCGCCGATCAGATCGAGGCGCACGTGTCGGATAAAACCGCCCGGATTTTAGACATCGGTTGTGCGACCGGTGGGTTGTTGGCGGTGTTACGGCGGCGCGGTTACACGAACGTGTTGGGGAGCGACCCGAGTGCGACGTGCGCTGAAGCGGCGCGGCGGCTTTATGGAATTGAGGTGAAAACGGCGACGTTGGCGCAACATGCCGCGTGGACCGAGCGGTTTGATGCCGTATTGTTGGTGGGTGTGCTGGAGCATGTGCGCGAGGTGCGTGCGGCGGTCCAGATCGTGGCGGGGCTGCTCGCGCCCGGAGGTAAGTTCTACTGCGCTCAACCGGATGTGGAGGCGTTTGCAGAGTGCTACAACGCGCCGTATCAGCAATTCAGCACCGAGCATGTGAATTTTTTCTCGCGAGTTTCGCTAGGAGTTTTGCTGGCGAGTGCGGGCCTGACCGCGAAACAAGTGTGGCGCTGGCAGATCGAATGGCGCGAAGGCATGACCGATTCGGTGGTGAGTGGTATTTTTGGCCGGTCGACGGGCACCAACGACCACGAGCGCGACGCGATTACGCAGGCGGCATTACAGCGTTATGTGGAGCAGAGTGCGGCGCAGGAGGCTGGGGTGCTGCGCGTGATCGAGGATCTCGTGCGCTCGCAGGAACCTATCCTAATCTGGGGCGCGGGCAGCTTTACGCGCCATCTGTTGGCTAGCACCGCGCTTGGTCAGGCGAATATTACCGCGTTCGTGGATTCGAGTCTGGGCCAGCAGGCCGCAACGCTTTTAGGTCGCAGCGTGCTCGCACCTTCGGCGTTGGCGGATCGACCGGAAACGATTTTGATTTGCTCGTTGGTGTTTGGCGCCGAAATCCGGTGCTGCATCACCGCCGAACTGCGCTTACCCAATCGCGTTCGGTCGATTTTCAGCCTTTGAGTCCGGCAAGGTGAGCAAGGCCGCGATTAAGAACCAGAAGAGAAATTGGTGACTGACGTAGATGTTGAGCGAATTGGCAGTCATTTGCGTGATCAAGTACGTCGTCAGCGCCAAAAATAGTGCCAAAGGCACCCTTTCCCCATTTTCCTCCTTCAACGCCGCCCGCGTGAGCCGGAAACCTTTGCACCAGGCGGCGCCGATTAGACTGCAAAAGAGTACGGTCGCCGGAATCCCTAACTCGGCGGCAAATTGCAGAATAAAATTATGGGCGAAATTAGGCTCTGCGCCCATAGGATCATTCTTGAGCGCGAATTTCGGTGAGGTGAGGTAAAATGATCCAACGCCATGACCAGTCCATGGCCTATTTTTGATCATCCCGAGGGCTTTATGGTAAATCTCGAATCGGGCTGAAGACTTCGTGGAAAGGCTCTCTACCCTAATTAGACTATGCAGGCGAGCAATCAAAGTGTTTGTGGCCCAAAGTCCTCCTTTTTTGGCCGATTCATTTGCTGCCCACCAGAGGGCGCCGCTGGCGATTATCACGAGTATAATCCATCGGAATTTAAGCCTTAAGCTAATCAGCACCCCCAACCCGATTGCAGCCGCCAGCCACGTTGCTCGTGAATACGTCATGACTAAAAGCGTGCTCATCGCTCCGAAACCCACGAATTGTACCACGCATAACCAGGTTTGCAGGGTGGCCACCAGTGTTAACGTAACCGCCCAGAGCGTGACTGCTATCCCGCCCAGTGAATGGATATCCTCGTAGGGACTGGATAAAAATCCATCGAGATAAGTGTCTGGTATCTTCGTTAAATGTTGGAAGGTAGCGAAACCCAAAATTGATACGATGTAAATTATTACCAAGGAGGGTGTCCAATTTAATAATATACTTTTTTTATTAGCTATCCCCTGCCCGGGGAATTGTCCTGTTGTGGGCGATTTTAGATAGTGCTCTGCATTATAAATATTCAGTCGGTTGTTTTTATCTAATATAAAGAGTAGTTTAATGAAATATAAGCCCTGTAACCAGAGGAATGCTGAATGCAGCGCGTAATATCGATCACCGAAACCTAAACTCCCACTGTGGATAAGCGTTGGCGCTAAGTTAGGTTCATGCCTCAGGGGCCAAATCTTAACCACGGCCGATTCTAGCAGAACGGCACTCATTAATTCGACTGCTATAATTACCCAATAAGTCGTGCTCTTGCAGGTACTGCATGATGCCGTTGTAGTTAGACTTCTCCGAGTAACCCCACGCCGTGTCAGATTCCCCAACCAAAGCGCGCTGAATCCTGCATACAGCGGTGAAGAGGATGCTAGCACTTGGGTCTGGCTTAGGCCGCTCAGCCAAGGCGCCGCTAGGGTGAAGATAAACAACGCCGCCCGTGGCCGCCAGCACGCTAGGCCAAAATAAATTCCAACGATAACTAACGTCGGCCCAAAACTACCCTGCGCCTCATAAAAACTGGCCCCGATAAATCTCAGACAGAGTAGGGTGAAGCAAAAATCTAATCCCCAAGATCCACAGGCATGGACCTTGGCCAAGAAACGTTTGAACGAGGTTAACAAGTGCTCAGTTGTACAGATTTTTTAGAGCTGAAATGCCAACATATCTCAGGCGATCTAATGTAGGCGGGGTGACCTCACCCCCGCACAAGTCATTCCTTTTTCCCCGCGCCCAGCCCCAAGAGAGCCAAGCCCAACCCCAAAGCCATTCCCGTACCCATGCCGGCCGCGCCAGCTACCGCCAAGCCGAGATAAAAACTCGCGGTGATCGGTTGCATGCTGATTTGCACGGCATTTGCGTAGTATTGTCGCTGGTAGTCTTGGTAGGTCAGGCGGGTGTCGTTAATCAGTTTATCATAAGTGACCTTGAGTTTATCCAAGGATTTCTGGAATTGCTCCAAGACGTCGGTTTTCTGGTCGACGGCAGAATTGATGAATTGGGTGATGTTATTCCTGCGCTCGACCAAGATCGCCTTTTCCGACTGGATACGGCGCGTCTTCAAGCTGGTCTTCAACGATTCGCGCACGAGGAAATTATTGGCATCGTTGGCCAAGAGTGAATCTACGAGCCCTTGGTCAATTAGGGCGCCCTCGTTACGTTGAGCACCGGTCTGAGATTTGATGCCGAGTACGTAATTTTGCATGCGTTCCTGGCTTTGTTTGAGCAGAGCTTGGACGACTTTTTCTTCTTCGACGGCGCGAGATTCATCTGCGGTTAAGGTTCTTAAGTAATAGTCGATTTTTAATAGGGCTAATTTACGATTCATCGAAAGACCATTCTCCCGGATCAAGCCCAGGGTTTCGTTGAGGCGAATTTGGCTGAAAAATTGCGTCTGTTTGTGTAGATCGCTGAAACTAAGGTTGGTTTTTTGGGATCGAAACGTTCTGGAGTTCGACGCAGTGTTCTTATTGTCAGGGTTCGTGGCTCCACTCATGTCCGCCAATTTAGCGATAAAATCTTGCAAATTGTTTGTTTCTTGCAGAAAAACGACTTCATAGTCTAGGTAGTCGCTGTCGCCGAGTGATTCGAAGGCTTTGCCGAAATTCAGGGGTAGTGACAAGTAGGTGCGGACGAAATTTTCTTGATACACGCTTACGATCTCGCGCAGGAGCGACTCGCGTTGTGCGGGCGGCATAGCAACCGAACGGGGTAGGGCGAGAGTAAGCGTGTATTCATCAGGCACATAAAGACGAGTCGTCTGCCCGCTGGCGCGGAGCTTGTCGCGTTCCTTGACGATGTTATCCGGAATGATGCCTTGCACGCTCAGGCTCGCCCGCACTTTGGGGGCGATCGCTTCGTTGGCGGCGAGGCCTTTGCGCTTAAGCGCCTCGGTGACTACATCAGGGGCGCGTAGGTCGTCGGCTTGGAATTTGGATTTATCCGGATATTCGCCTTTTTCAAAACCGGGAAAGCTGAATACGACGCGAGTCGAAGTCGATTGATCGGTGAACAAGCCCGAGGCGAAATACACCACGGCCCCGAGCGCCAATCCCAGCGCGGCCAATCCGACAATCAGCGGCAACTGTCGCTTAAGCCGGCCAAAGAGTTCAGCAAAATCAATGCTATCATCCACGTAAGGGGAGGGGGCTGGGTCGGTGAGATTCATAATAAATTTTTAATTGTGTGTCTACGTTTGTAGGATTACGGCAAAACTTCAACCCGTGATTTGCCTGTGCTTCAAATTGAAGCTGATATCAACATATTTTAACCACGAATCAAACGGATGCGAGCAGGAAAGACCCAAACCTATTAACGGTTGTTTCGAGTGCGGTGATCCCCTGAAATCCGTGTCTCTTGTAATGTTAGTCTGCGTCCCTTTAGGAACCTAGATCATGAAAGGCAAAATACACACGACCGAACAGAAGATCCGCATATTGCGGGAAGCCGATGGCGGCAAAAGCATCGTGGAAGTGAGCAATGAGCATAACATCTCCGAAGTTACATTCCATCGTTGGATACGGCAGTTTGGCCAGCTCGACGTCAACGAGGCTAGGCGGATGAAGGAACTAGAACGGGAGAACGCGGAGCTGAAAAGATGCTCGCTGACTCGTTGCTAAAAAACCGCGTGATGCAGGCGGTGAACGCAAAAAATGGTAAGCCCGGAACATAAGTGAGCGATGGCCGCCTTCGTGGTGGCAGGCGAGCTGTGCTCCGGGCGAACGACGTGCCGGTGCCTGCGACTGGCGCGCTCGAGATTCCCTTATCGGATGCGACCGCCGACGAGCGAGCACACCCGGTTGGTCATACGGCTGCACGAACTCTCGCGCAAGTATCCGCGCTACGGCTTCCGCCGGATCGCGGTGAAGCTGCGCGGGTAGGGCACCATGTCGGCCGCAAGCAGGTGCAAAAAAAACGGCGAGCCGAAGATCAACGCGTGCCACCGCCCCGGCGTTATATTCCACGCTGAGGGGCCTCCACCGGGCTCATCGCGGCCATGTCTGGACCTAGGACTTTATCGCCGACGCCACGGCGCATTGTGGGGCTTTGCGTATGTTAACCGTGCTTAATGAGTACACAAAGTAGGTGCATGTGCTGAGGCCCGAGCGCCAGATCGGCTCAAGCGACGTTATCCGGCTGGTGCAATCGGCCATCGCGCAACACGGCTCTCCCGAGTTTATCCGTTCCGATACCGGTCCGGAGTTTATCGCCAAGGAACTCCAACGCGGGCTGGCCGAACAGAATATCAAGACCCTCTACATCACCCCGGCGAGTCATTAGTAGAACGGCTTTGTGGAATCGTTCCAATCCAGCTTCCGCGACGAATGCCTTAACCGCTAGCAGCTCTGGACTCTGACTGAGTCGTGATCGAAGACTTCTGTCAGGACTACAACGCCGAGCGGCCCCACAGCTCGCTCGGCTATCTCTCTCCGCAACGCTTCGCCGCGAAACAATCTTTACCAATCCCAAGCTCTAGGCCGGACCGCCAAGCCTTTCCGTCCCTCCAATTAGGATTGCCAACCACAACCGCAGTCAGTGCACTATATTTGGCCAAATACTAACGCTCCACCTAGCTCAGTTTTCGGGACTCGCTCATCGGAACAATTAATTCTCTCGCCTAGTACTTGATCCTTTATGCACTGTATTAAACGGATAATTGATATCCGCTCAAAAAAATTATCCTGTTTTGTTGATCTACAATTTCGAATTTACCCAAAAATGATAACCGTTGCCCTGCGTCGTTTTTACCACGTTTTCCATTCCTTATATAAGTACTGCTAGTTTCGCTAATGTGATTTTAGCCAAAGATTAGCCTGCGGATCTCTCTATATTATTTTTTGGTTTATGAACAAATCCACAGCATTGCCAATGGGCATGCAGTGATGCCACTCGCTATTATGTCGAACGTCAAAAATTGATGCAATGAATCAAAAAATCCTTTGAAAACAGTTATCACAAATCACAAAGTGCTCGGCGATGAACGCGGCCAATTGATCGCGATTGAGTCGGGTATTCACATTCCGTTTGAGATCAAACGAGTTTTTTATATCTATGGTACGCAACCCAATGTGCATCGAGGCCAGCACTCACACCACAAAACCAAGCAATATCTGATTGCAGTCAATGGTTCGTGCAAAATTACACTGGATGACGGAAAGGAAAAGGTTACCCACCTATTGGATCAGCCCCATATCGGCTTGTTTCAAGACGCCATGGTTTGGGGAACAATGCACGACTTTAGCCTCGACTGTGTTCTCTTGGTGCTCGCAAATGAGCACTACGACGATTCAGACTACATTCGCTCTTACGAATATTTCGAAAAAATAAATAAGCCATGACTTCCAAGGGTCTCCTGCGCAAGGCTGCGCTTGTGCAAGGTAAAACGCTTCAATTTCGAGACGCAACAATTAGTGACGCCGCTTTCATTTTGTCTCTGCGAGTAGATGAGGGTAAATCCCGTTATCTCAGCCCTATTAAAGGGGGTATCGCAGATCAACAGGCCTGGTTGCATCGTTATGTCCAAATGGACGATCAGGCTTACTTCATCATCGAATACGGTGGCGAACCGATTGGTACGGTTCGACTTTATGACTCAAAGGACGAGAGTTTTTGTTGGGGCTCATGGGTTCTTGCATCCAATCGACCCAACCATGCGGCCATTGAATCTGCATTGATGGTTTATTCATATGCCCTCGATCACTTGGGGTTCGATAAAGCCCATTTCGACGTGCGAAAGGGTAATGAAAACGTATGGCAATTTCATGAGCGTTTTGGTGCGCGGCGAGTTGATGAAAGTGAGCTTAATTTTTATTACGAAATCGATCGAGCATCCATTCAAGTTTCACGTAATCGCTACCGACGTTACTTACAAGAAAGCGTCAGCGTTATTTTTTACTGATCTAGAACTCCGCGTTTATTTAATCCATAGGTCACTCAGAAAATGATCCCCTTTCTTGATCTAAAAGCCGTCAATCAACGACACCGCGAAGCCCTCATCGATGCGGCCATCCGAGTCATTGATTCGGGTTGGTACGTTTTGGGCCAAGAGGTCAAAGCGTTTGAACAAGAATTTGCTATTTATTGCGGTGTAAGCCATTGCGTTGGCATGGCCAACGGCTTAGATGCGCTGGTCTTGACCCTGAGGGCTTGGAAAGAGTTGGGTAAGCTTCAGGAGGGTGACGAAGTAATCGTGTCGGCCAATACTTACATCGCCAGTATATTGGCCATTACAGAAAACCGGCTCAAGCCGGTGTTGGTGGAGCCCGACGAGGCTAGCTTCAACCTGAGTCCTGAAAAGGTGCGAGAGGCCATCACGACCAAAACCAAAGCCATTTTAGCCGTTCATCTATACGGTCAACTCGCGCCCATGAAGGCTCTCATGTCCATTGCTGATGAGCACCAATTATTGGTGTTGGAAGACTCGGCGCAAGCCCATGGCTCCATTATGTACGGCAAGCGTGCCGGCAACTGGGGGCATGCATCGGGCTTTAGCTTTTATCCCGGCAAGAATCTGGGCGCCTTGGGCGACGCAGGTGCCATGACCACTAACGATCCAGAGTTGGCACAAGTCGTGCGAGCGTTGGGCAATTACGGTAGCCACAAAAAATACGAAAACCGCTACCTAGGGCTTAATAGTCGCTTAGACGAGATTCAAGCGGCACTTCTGCGCGTGAAGTTGCAACACCTCGACGCAGAAACTCGTGTTCGCCAAGAGATCGCTGTGGCCTACGCCAAAGGCATGAACAACCCATTGGTGCGCATGCCTATTGACCGCAACGCCACGGTCGAGACCTTGGGGCACCATGCGTTTCACCTCTTTGTGGTTAGGGTGCGGCAACGCGCCATATTCCAAGCATACCTCCAGTCCGCTGGTGTGGACACCTTGATACATTACCCTATTCCGCCGCACCAGCAGCAGGCCTACAAAGCCTACAGCGGCTTGCAACTCCCTCTAACCAATGCCCTTCACCAAGAGGTGGTGAGCTTACCGATGGGGCAAACTATGGGAGTCGCCTCGATTGAAAAGGTGATCGAGCTTGTTAACGCATTCCGAGTTTAATCCACAGCTGTCTAACTTGTGATGAGCTCAGCAACAAAGTTCACGGACCTTACGATCGTCGTAAATACATGCGACGCATACAAAGATGTGTTGGACATTTTTTTTTATGCTTTCCAAGCCCATTGGCCTGATTGCCCATGTCAGGTGGTGATTAACACCGAAACAAATAAGCACAAACACCCCGCTCGTGTGCACAACCACTCCAGTCCCGCCGGGCTAGACGACTGGGGTGCTCGCCTGCGATTAACACTCAGCAGTATCGATACAAACTTTGTATTAATGCTTTACGATGATTTTATATTGAATGCATCGATGAGTAACCAGCGTTTACGAGATGCGATTCAATTACTGCATTTAGAAGCACGAGCAGTTGTTGTCTACCTAATTAACACTTCGAGGCCACTGCAATGGGTGAATGTAGATGATATCTTCATACCCATCAAAGATAATGTGGATTATCGCCTTAATTCTGCACCTGCTATTTGGCGAAAGAAAACATTGATGGACTACACCTCTGCCGGAGACACGCCATGGGCGTGGGAGGTCTTTGGAACATATAAAACCTGGGGGGATGGAAATTTATATTACTCTTTAAATCCAAATCAATCTGATATTTATTCTTATAACTATAGAAAGGGTGGTGCAATTTATAGAGGAAAATGGGTTAGAGAAGTAGTGGAGCCTGCGGCTAAAATATATCCTCTAAATATCGATTGGAGTATAAGAGGGTATTCATCAGAAACGGTTTTTGAAAAAAGGACGTTTATGTGGAAGCTTCGATTTTTAATAAAGGGGTATCGAATGGTTGGGTTAAAAGCATTCTGCTTTTTTGGAAGTTACATAAAGGAGAAAATTCATGCACGCTATAATTAGGTCATCTTTTGCGTTTTTAGTAGTGGCATACAATCATCAAAAATACATTTTGGAGCACTTGGAGAGTGTTAAATATTTAGTGCAGACACATGGAGTTGCAATCGATGTAGATATAATCATAAACGATGATTGCTCCAATGATCAAACGCGTACTTTAATCGATAACTGGCTTCAAATCAATGCTGGTCTTTTTAGGCACGTTAAAACTATATACAATCAGGAAAATCTAGGGACTTGCGCCAGTATTAATAATATGATCTCTTGCATGGTGGCCGACCGATGCAAACTTACTGCGGGCGATGATGTGTATTCTTTTGAAAACATTTTCGAGCTGACTAAGCACGGTCAAGATGTTGCAATGTTGTCAGGCAGAGCCTTGTACTTGTGCGGAGATGAATTGACGGTCGATCGAAGATCAAGATTGCTAGCGACAGCTACACAAATTATATATCATAAGGATTCCTTGCTGTACCGATTTAAGCATTTATCATATAACAATGCGCCGAATATTCAATACGCTTCGGAGTGTTTATTGGACCCCGAAGTGCGAGCTCATCTGAAGAATTTTGATGTTACTGACGATTGGCCCTTGCAAATAGCTATTGCGCGACGATTTGCTGGGCGTAAATTTGAATTAATTGACGAGGTGCTAGTGTACTATCGAAGAACTGAAGGGTCAACATATCTTGTTGCTAACAAGAGATTTATAAAAGATAAAATGCTTATTTATGATGATCTAATTGCGAACGAAGCTATCTGGCTAGAGAAATTTAGGCTTTTAAGCCGCAAGATGAGCTTTTTAATGAAATACAGAACTTTGGGTAAGATATTCAATATAGACCTGTATATTTTCTTTGCATCGTGTCTGTTGAATTTCAACAAAATAAGATCTAAATATAACAAAGTTCATATTGCTCTGGCTGAACACACGAAGCACTACGCGCGAATTAAAGACCAGGTAAGAAATTCAAAATTAGCTTTGTGAAAATAATTGCGATCAAATTAAATAAAGATATGGGATGGATTGCGGGTGGCCAAATAGTTGGAGTGCTTAATAATTTTTTGGTGTTAAAGATATTGACCGATAATCTTACTGTTAAGTCATACGGGTATTTTGCGTTATGGATCTCTGTAGTTATGTTCGCTCGCCAAATTATTTATGATCCTGTTTCCATAGTTACGGCAAAGGAAGTGGTTTCGTCATCGTCTGTGGGCGATTATAGATTGAATTACTTTAGCGTAGTGAGGTTTTTGAATGGTGGACTTATGTGCGGTCTTTTGATAGTCGGATTAATATTATCATGTGCTTTTATTTTTTACGTAAGTGTTTCAATAAGTGTATGTATTTTAACAGGTTGTATTTATCTGTTTTCTAATGGGGCTCAAGGAGTTTATCTAAATATGCTAAATGCATTGAAGCTAAGGAAATGGGCGGCTATTGGCATTGCGACCGATTCATTAGTTAAACTGCTGCTACTTATTGCGGCTTTTTTTTTACTAGACAGCACTTTTATGGCCGCATCCGTAGTTGTTGCAGTAAGTTCCATCCTAGTTTTTATGATTGTGCAGAGAATTTGTCGGCGTTTTGATAGTCCTCATTCTTTATCAGTAAGCACAAAATGGCCTCCGGCCAAGCAACTCATAATTTTAAGTATTCCCTTTGTGGCGCCCTGCATGCTTACGGCGCTCAGAGGTATAGGCGATAAAGTGTTCATGGCTTATTTTATTGGTGTAGAGGAACTGGCTGCGTACAACGTATTGTTGCAACTAGGCTTTATTCCCGTGATGTTGGTTGTAGGCGTTATTCAGACATATGTTAGCCCTGATATTTATGCACTTGCTGCGCGAGGTGATGATGAAAACAAAAATAAAATATTGGTTTACTTGCAAGGTATTATAATGCAAATAGCTCTAATTTCAGTGATTGCCGTGATAGCTTCCTTTTTTTTATCGGAAGTAATTTTTAAATATACAGTGGGCGCTAAATACATTAAGTATGCGAGTTATCTGCCTTATTTCGTGTTAGCGGGTTCAGTATCGGGTGTTGCGGGTTTGCTAAACGTAACAGCTATTGGCGTGATTAATTCTAACCGTGTAGGCATTGTGATGTTTTTTTCAATTTTGGCTGGGTTAATTCTTACGATGACATTGATTGCTTTAAGCGGATTTTCGGGTGCGATAATTGGTTTGATATTTTCAAATTTAGTGATGATCTTTGTTTTTGGAACTTTCGTTTATTATGCGCTACGTAAGGATTATAAAGTATAGTTTTATATGAGAAAGTATCTCCCGTTGATCGTTGTAGAGTTGTACTTATTAGTAACATTGCTGTTGTTTTTTGTGGGACCAATTAAATATCATGTTCATAATCTGTTGTTATTTGTCGTTTTAATGATCCTGTGCCATTCGTACTTTATGGTTGGTTATATTCTTGGTATTAAAATGACGTATAATTCTACTTGTTTAAAGGCTAATAATGATAAACTGAGTGGCATGTTTTGGGTCTTATTTTGTGTTGGTTTGATTTCTATATGGGGAAGTTACAGGAATATCATGCTTTTCGATGGTATTATTCCAAATGATTTTTTCGAAAAATTAATTCAGGGCTTTACGGAGCCTGGGGTTGCTTACACGGAGCGAATGATGAATTTAGAGGGGGGGGGCTCATCGGGGGCACGAATTTTTAATATATTATCATTGTTTTTTTCTTTTTCAAAATTGCTTTTTATCTTCCATTTTTTGTATTTTTGGAGTGTTTTAAATGTCTTCAAAAAAATCGCTGCATTAATTTATTCTTTTTTATTTGTTTCGACCGGAGTGTCTGCCGGTCTTAATAGTGTAATTTTTATTTTTTTCATATTTTCCGCTATTTCGCTGCTTACCATATTGTATGTGAGGAGAAATATTTATTTAAATAAGATATTATTAATTCTAAGCCTCTTTTTCCTTGTGCCTGTAGCTCGATTTGGTAAAATAATGTCAGAGCGGGGAGGAGGCTTTGAATACTTTGCTTCAACTTCTCCGCTTGGTGATATCAGTATATCCTCAAATTTTGTTTTGAGTGCTGAGCCGAATTTTCTAGATCTACTATATTATTCATTCGTTTGGCTTACTTACTATGTTTGTCAAGGGTACTATGGTTTTTCATTAATTTTAGACATGGATTTAAATTGGACATACGGTTTTGGAAATTCTGAATTTCTTCAGCGTCAATTTTTGCTGATTACAGGTAAAGATATATCCTCCTTATCTTTTCAGTCTAGAGTAGATCATTTTTGGGGTAAATCGGCGCAATGGCATTCTTTTTATGGTCAATTTGCAAATGATGTTGGATTTATCGGTTTGCCATTTCTATTATTCTTGCTGGCATTTTTTTTTGCTAGAGTTTGGAAATCAACCTTGCACCAAGGTAGCTTTTTTGGCGCTGCATTAATACCGATTCTTTTAATTATGTTTATATTTTTCCCTGCCAATAATCAAATATTTGGTTTTATTGATACTCTTTCTTATTTTATGATAATTTCTTTTTTGTGGTTACTTAATTCAAATAAAGTGAGGATTTAATGTGATTTTCAGTAATAAAAATCTCTTAATTACGGGGGGTACTGGTTCTTTTGGGAATGCCGTATTACGGCGTTTTCTGAGTTCAGATTTGAAAGAAATCCGCATTTTTAGCCGTGATGAAAAAAAACAAGATGACATGCGAAAACGCTACAACAGCCCCAAGCTTAAGTTCTACATAGGTGATGTGCGCGATCCTCAATCGGTAATGAACGCCGTACGCGGTGTGGACCACATTTACCATGCTGCTGCTTTAAAGCAGGTGCCGTCTTGCGAATTTCACCCGCTGGAGGCCGTTAAGACTAACGTCTTGGGTACCGAAAACGTTTTGGAAGCGGCCATTCAGTGTGGCGTCAAGCGCGTGGTTGTGCTCAGCACCGACAAGGCGGTTTACCCGATCAACGCAATGGGTATCAGCAAGGCGATGATGGAAAAGGTGGCTGTTGCCAAGTCGCGTGGCAGCATTCAAACCATCATTAACATTACTCGCTATGGCAATGTAATGGCGTCGCGCGGCTCGGTCATCCCCCTGTTCATTGATCAAATTCGTTCGGGTAAGCCTATCACAATTACCGACCCGGGCATGACCCGCTTCATGATGACGCTCGATGATGCGGTGGACTTGGTGCTTTATGCCTTTCAGCATGGTCAGCCTGGCGAAATTTTTGTGCAAAAAGCACCCGCAGCTACCATTGAGGTGTTGGCTAGCGCGCTGACCGCCTTGGTGGGCAAGCCCACTCACGAAGTGCGCGTTATAGGCACCCGCCATGGTGAAAAGCTTTACGAAGCCTTGTTGAGCCGTGAAGAAATGGTGGCCGCTGAAGACTTAGGTGGTTATTACCGCGTACCGCCCGACTTGCGTGACCTGAACTACGGCAAGTTCATGGACCAAGGGGAAGTCAAGATATCAGAAGCCACCGACTACAACTCGCACAACACCGAGCGTTTGGATGTGGCGGGCATGCAGGCTTTGCTCATGAAGCTGCGCTTTATGCAGGCAACGGTGCGGGGTGAGATGGTGGATGCGGAAGAATGATTCAATGACCCGGGCGATTTGCAAAGTTTTGGTGACTGGTTCCTCTGGTTTCATTGGCAAAAACCTGGTGGTGCGCCTGCGCGAGTTGCCGCGTTTTGCGGTGACCGAGTTTGTGCGTGGTGATTTGCCGGAGGCTTTGCCCGGCTTGTTGGCTCAAGCCGATGCGGTGGTGCACCTGGCGGGTGAAAACCGCCCGGCTGACGAGGCCGCGTTTGCCCAGGTCAACACGGGTTTGACCGTGGCCTTGTGCGACGCGCTTGCCGCCGAACAGCAGCGCAGCGGGCGTCAGTTGCCTTTGGTGTTGGCGTCTTCAGCTCAGGCCGAGCGCGACAACCCCTATGGTCAAAGTAAGCTAGCGGCCGAGCAAGCGGTGCAAAATCTGTGCGGCGCCAGCGGGCACTCGGCTATTGTTTACCGCTTGCCCGGGGTGTTTGGCAAGTGGTGCAAGCCCAACTATAACTCTGTGGTAGCCACTTTCAGCCACAACATAGCTCTGGGTTTGCCCATCCAGATCAACGACCCAGCGGCGCGCTTGCAGCTGGTGTATGTGGACGATGTGGTTACGTCTTTCATCGCTGCGCTGGACGCGCCAGAACCAGGCATGACGCGTGGCGAGTTGACTCCACTATACACCACCACTCTGGGGGAGTTGGCGCAGCAGATTAGATCTTTTAAAGACTGTCGTACCAGCCTGATGAGCGAGCGAGTGGGTACTGGTCTAATCCGGGCGCTATACGCCACGTATCTGAGCTATTTACCTAAGGAACGTTTTGCCTACGACGTGCTAGTGCACGGCGATCCACGTGGCGTGTTTGTCGAAATGCTCAAGACGCCGGACAGCGGTCAGTTCAGCTATTTCACGGCGCACCCGGGAATCACACGTGGTGGTCATTACCACCATACCAAGACAGAAAAGTTTCTGGTGATCCAAGGCCGGGCGTTGTTCCGTTTCCGACATTTGCTGACGGGCGAACTGTCTGAGCTTGTCACCTCGGGCGACAAGCCGCAGGTGGTGGACACGATTCCGGGCTGGGTGCACGACATCACCAACGTGGGCGACGACGAAATGGTGGTGATGCTTTGGGCCAACGAGGTCTTTGACCGTGCCAATCCGGACACGGTGGCGACACCCATTTAATGATCATGAAAAAACTCAAAATCATGTCGGTAGTAGGCACGAGGCCCGAGATCATTCGACTGTCTCGCGTTTTGGCGGCGCTGGACTTGCATTGCGACCATGTGCTGGTGCACACGGGGCAAAACTACGACTATGAGCTGAACCAAGTGTTTTTTGACGACTTGGATGTGCGCAAGCCGGACTTTTTTTTGAACAGCGCAAAGGGCAGTACCAGCGCCGCGCACACTATTGGCAACCTGATCACGGCGGTGGATGGCGTGTTGGCTCAGGTTCAGCCCGAGGCTATGCTGGTGCTGGGCGACACGAACAGCTGTTTGTCGGTGATTCCGGCCAAGCGGCGCAAAGTGCCTATTTTTCATATGGAGGCGGGTAACCGCTGCTTTGACCAGCGTGTGCCCGAAGAGACCAACCGCCGCATCGTTGACCACACCTCAGACATCAATCTGACTTATAGCACGATTGCCCGTGACTATTTACTGCGCGAGGGTTTGCCGCCCGACCAAATCATCAAGACAGGCAGCCCGATGTTTGAGGTATTGCACCATTACCTGCCACAGATTAAAGCTTCAAATGCAGTGGTTCGCTTGGGCCTGATGGCGCAGCAGTACTTTGTGGTTAGCGCACACCGCGAGGAAAACATCGAGTCGGAGCGCAGCTTTACTAAGTTGGTGGCGGTGCTGAACAGCGTGGCCGAAAAGCAGGGTTTACCAGTGGTTGTGTCGACCCACCCGCGCACACAAAAGCGGGTGGATGCTTCTTGCGCACAGTTTCACCCGCTGGTGAGACTTATGAAGCCCCTTGGGTTTCATGATTACGTTAACTTGCAAATGAACGCGAAGGCGGTTTTGTCGGACAGCGGTACGATCAATGAGGAGTCATCGATTTTAAACTTTCCGGCGCTGAACCTTCGCGAGGCGCACGAGCGCCCCGAGGGTATGGAAGAGGCCGCCGTGATGATGGTGGGCCTGGATTTGGAGCGCGTGAGCCAGGGGTTGTTCATCGTGGCGCAGCAGGCGCGTGGCCAAGAGCGCGACTTAAGCTTGGTGGCTGACTACAGTGTACCCAATGTAAGCGCCAAAGTGGTGCGCATTGTGCACAGTTATACCGACTATGTGAATCGGGTGGTTTGGAAAAAATATTAAGTTACTTGCGTTTTGAACATATTGATTGTTAGCCAATACTTTTGGCCAGAAAATTTTCGGATCAACGATCTTGCTCAGGAACTTGTAGTTCGTGGGCACCGTGTGACGGTACTGACGGGTATTCCCAATTACCCGAGTGGACATATTTACGAGGACTTTCGCAGCGATCCTGTGCGATTTGCTAATTATGAGAAAGTCGAAATCGTTAGGGTTCCCCTGCTGCCGAGGGGTTTTGGGACTGTTCGTCTATTGTTGAACTACATTACCTTTTCCCTGCTTGCATGCGCCTTAGGGCCTTGGAAATTGAGAGGCCTAAAATTTGATGTTGTTCTTACCTATCAATTGAGTCCTGTGACAGTTGGGCTACCGGGCGCACTAATGGCATGGATCAAAAATGCTCGCATGGCCATGTGGGTACTCGATTTATGGCCTGATACCTTGAGAGCTATCGGCGTTGTGAAATCGCCACTATTATTAGCGTGTGTTGGCAAGTTGGTCGGTTTTATCTATCGACGCTGTGATTCTATATGGGCCCAGTCTCAAAGTTTTATTCCCAAAATTCAAGCTTTGTCTGGTCCCAATATTCCAATTGTCTATTTTCCAAGTTGGGCTGAAGAATTTTTTAAAAATGTAGCTTCCCGTCCAGCACCAGAAGTTCCCATTAAACATGGTGCCTTTAACCTGATGTTTGCAGGCAATGTTGGTGAGGCGCAAGATTTTAAGTGCATTCTGTCAGCGGCAGAGTTGCTTAAGGCGCACTTGAATATCAGGTGGTTAATCGTCGGAGATGGTCGAATGTTGAGTTGGGTGGAAGCTCAAATTAAGTCGCGTGGGCTCGATGAGTCGGTTCTCTTATTGGGTCGTCATCCGGTAGAGCGGATGCCAGAATTCTTCGGGCATGCAGACGCCATGTTGGTGACGTTGGCTGATCAAGAAATTTTTTCGATGACCATACCTGGAAAATTGCAGTCTTACTTGGCTGCAGGCATGCCCATAGTCGCCGCTTTAAATGGGGAAGGTGCAGAAGTTATTCGTTTGGCAAGGGCTGGGTTGACCTGCCCAGCCGGTAATCCTTCGGCATTGGCCAAAACTGTTATGATAATGTCTGCACTTTCATTGTCTGAAAGACATGCTATGGGTAAAAACGGGTTGCAATTCAGCAAGCGAGAGTTTGATCGAATTAAGATAATTGATGTAGCTGAAAAATATTTGTTAGGTCTGTGCAAATGAAAAGAATATTTGATCTTGTCATGGGCTTTGTCGCCGTTTTTTTGCTAATAGTTCCGGCGTTGGTGGTGGCCGTGGCGGTACTTATGACCTCGAAAGGGCCTGCACTGTATTGGTCGGACCGTGTGGGTCGCAACAACGTGATTTTCAAGATGCCCAAGTTCCGCAGTATGCGGGTGGGCACGCCAGCGGTGGCGACACATTTATTGGGCAACCCGACCGCGCACATGACGCCGATTGGCAGTTTTTTGCGCAAGAGCAGCTTGGACGAGTTGCCACAGCTGTGGAGCATCCTCAAGGGTGACATGAGTTTTGTGGGGCCGCGCCCAGCGTTGTTCAACCAACATGATTTGATCGAACTGCGCACAGCGCATGAGGTGCATGTATTGCTGCCGGGTTTGACGGGTTGGGCGCAAGTCAATGGCCGCGATGAGTTGCCGATTACTGATAAGGTTAAACTAGACGTGGCCTACTTGCAGCGTCAGTCCCTGTGGTTTGACATTCGGATCTTGTGGCTGACCTCCGTCAAGGTGCTGAGGCGGGACGGGGTGTCGCATTGATGACTTTGCTAAGGCTAGAATAACTTGAGTTCGGATACGACTAATACTCATGTTTAAAGTTTACCGATTGCAATAATAGGTTGCCCCTAAAAGCAAATTCAAATATCGCAGTCTCTGAGTATTAAGTAGCACAGTTCTCCTGATCTACTGAGCGGGAAGGCCCATGGCTCTACCACTACGACCTCCCATCGCCAGCGATCGATAAATGATGCGCTAACCGGCTCAAATCATCGGAATCATTTGGTTTCGGGCTTGTGCCGCGGGGGCGCGGCCAGCTTTACTTTTGGTATGGTTCGGGCGTTTTTAAAAACCGTCGGTCTTCGTTTTTGGGTCGTGGGTGGGGCATACCTTTTGCTCCTTGCGGCGTCATTCTACCTCGCCTTTGAGCTCCGATTTGATTTTGCGCTCACGCGCGAGGTGCAGCAAGAGCGCTTGCGGCTGCTGGGTTATGTCTTGGCCGTCAAATTTTGCTGCCTCGTTTTGATGCGCCAGATGGGGAGCGTGATGCGCTATTTTAGCATGCCAGATTTGGCGCGGCTGGTGGCGGCGATGGCGTTGAGCTCGGCCTTCTTGTTCATCCCGCGTTTTTTTGAGCACGCGAATTTGACGCTGTCGCGCGGCGTTCTACTGATTGATTTTTTGCTGAGCGTGATAGGGCTGTGCGCTCTGCGGCTGGCCTTTCGGATCTACCAAGAACGGATCACTGCGGCGCGCGGGGGCAGGGAGCACAAATACCAAGCGGTCGTAATCGTGGGCGCAGGGGATACTGGGGCTTCATTAACGAAAGAATTGCTCGCTAGGCCGGCGCGAGGATTGAAGCCGATCGCCTTGCTCGACGACGATGCGACCATGCACGGGAGGTTGATTCATGGCGTTCCCGTGGAGGGTTCTCCGGATCAATTTGCCAATATCTCTTCGTTAAAAGACGTGACGCATGCTATCATCGCTATGCCAACGGCACCGGTAAAACGCAGGGCAGAAATCGCGCTGCAATTGGCTCGCCTAGGGGTCAAGGTGGAGACGGTGCCAGCCATTGAAGACTTAGCTTCGGGCAAGGCTCGGGTGAGCCGGATTCGGCCGATTGAAATTCAGGATCTATTGGGGCGTCCGGCAGTTGATTTGGACAATGCCTCGATTCGTAATCTCGTGGAGCATAAAGTGGTCGTCGTCACGGGTGCGGGTGGCAGTATTGGTAGCGAGTTATGCCGGCAGATTGCAGCGCTGAATCCTCGCCGATTATTATTGGTGGAACAATCCGAACCGGCCCTTTTTATAATTGAGCAGGAGCTCATAAAATTCGGCTTTTCCGGCTGCATTTTACCCTGCGTTGCTGACATTTTAGATGCGAATCGCATCCATGCGCTTTTTGCGACGCACTCGCCGAATATCGTTTTCCATGCGGCGGCGCATAAGCATGTATATTTGATGGAGCGACAGCCAGCCGAGGCCATCAAGAATAACGCGATGGGTACGCGGCAATTGGCGGAAATCGCCATCGCGCACGGGACTGAATCTTTTGTGCTCGTTTCGACAGATAAGGCGATTAACCCAACCAATGTGATGGGTGCGAGCAAGCGGCTCGCCGAAATCCATTTGCAGGCGGTCTACGCTGAGCAATTTAAGACCGCTTCGACCCCGTTATATTCGCATGGAGCCGTCCTAGGCTCAGCTGAAACAAGCGCGAAAATCGATGCGAGTACGGATAGGTCGCACTCCGGCAATAGAGCGGAAGCTGCGGGGCCGTATTTGCTGAACAGTACGGCGAGCCCATCCAAACGTAAGCCGACCAAGATCATGGCGGTGCGATTTGGTAATGTCTTGGGTTCCTCGGGTAGTGTTTTGCCGATTTTTAAGCAGCAGATTGAGGAAGGCGGACCGGTCACCGTCACTCACCCTGATGTGACGCGGTATTTCATGACGATCCCGGAGGCGGTGGGCTTGATTCTTCAATCGGGCGGAATGGGGCAGGGAGGGGAGATTTTTGTCCTCGATATGGGTCAACCCGTCAAAATCGTCGATCTCGCCAAAAGCATGATCGAGCTAAGTGGCTACAAAGTGGGCGAAGACATTGATATTCGATTCACGGGCCTCAAAGCGGGCGAGAAGCTCTTTGAAGAACTGCAACACCACAGCGAGCAGCACACGCCGACGGCCCACCCGCGTATCATGCAGTTTTCATCCACCAATGATTTTTCCAAGGTGAGTCAATTGGCCCGTACGGACTTTGAGCCTTTCGTGGATGAATTGAGTGCCAATGACCTCAAAAAGAATTTAAAAATCCTGATTCCGGAATACGAACCGTGCCTCGATTGAGGATGTTTTTCCGCAATTTCGATCACGTTTGAGGCAGGGCGATGAGCCTCGTGCCACTAAAGTCGGAGGCAAATTGAACACGGATTCGACGGGCGAGTTTTGACCACGGATCACGCGGGTGAGTGCAGGATGTTAAAGTCGATAGGCAGGGCTTGCGGTGGGAAGTGGGGACTGTCACCTGTGGCAGCAACGACATGACTCCAACGACTCGCACTTTGACCCTCTTGGCGCCCTGCTTCAATGAGCGGGAAAACGTGGCGTTGCTGCATCAGCGGTTGGCTGGGGTCGTGGCGGGTTTATCCGCTGTGGTGTGCGAGTTGGTGTTTATCGACAATGCTTCCACCGATGGCACCCAAGCGGAGTTGCGGACACTCGTGGCCCAAACCGAGCGTCAGGCCGAGGGCGGGCTGCGGGTTAAGGTCATTCTAAATCAGCGCAACTTTGGGCACGTGCGGTCGCCTTATCACGGGCTGTTGGCGGTGAGCGGAGATGCCGTCATCGTGATGGCCTCGGACTTACAGGATCCGCCGGAATTGATTCCTGCGTTTGTGGAAAAATGGCGTGAGGGATCCGCCGTGGTGATGGGGCAGAAAATTCAGAGCGAAGAATCGTGGTTATTTTTCACCCTGCGGCGGACTTACTACCGGTTGGTTAAGCGTCTGGCTGACGTGGAATTGATCGAGAATGCCACGGGCTTTGGGCTCTACGATCGCAAGGTGATTGAGGCGTTGCGCGCGATGGATGATCCGTATCCGTACGTGCGCGGGTTGGTGTGCGAATTGGGCTTCCCGGTGGCGCGCGTGCCCTACGAGCAACCGCTGCGCAAGCGCGGGATCACTAAAAATAATTTCTACACGCTCTACGACGTCGCGATGCTGGGGATCACGAGTCACTCCAAGGTCCCGCTGCGGCTGGCGACGATGGTGGGGTTTGGCGCTTCGGCTTTGTCGTTCGTGGTCGGTTTCGCGTATCTCGTGTACAAGCTAATTTTTTGGGAGCGCTTTGCGCTCGGGATCGCGCCGGTTGTTATCGGGTTGTTCTTCTTTGCTTCGGTGCAGTTGTTTTTTATCGGGATCTTGGGCGAATACCTTGGCTCGATCCACACGAAGGTCACGAAGCGTCCGCTGGTGATTGAAAAAGAGCGGATTGGGTGGGAGTGACGCGCACCGCGCTAGCGCGTTGCAATGGGCGCGGGTTGAATCAGAAGTTGAAGAGACGATCCCATCTCCTGTGCGCCTTGAGCTGCGCAAGGGTGGCAGAGGAATTTGTTGATAAAACCTACTTCGATCCTGGAATTGGTCATAAAATTTAGTCTCGGAGCGCGAGGTGCTTAGTTTTTAGGCATCTTGACATCTTTTTTATTAAGCATCTTGATGATTACATGAGAACTACCTTAACGGTTGATCCTGATGTGGAGCAGTTACTCAAGCAGGCAATGCACGATGAGAACTTAGGGATGAAAGCGGCTTTGAACGCCGCTTTACGCCGTGGTTTGGTTCATCAGAAACCGGCACTTCCATCTAAGCCTTTCCGCGTTGAGGCCAAGGCAATGGGCCTACGGCGTGGCCTTGATCCTGCCCGCCTGCAAGATCTCGCGGATGAAATCGAGTTGGAGGCATTTGCCACAACCACGAGTCGTTTGCGCAAGGACGCGTTATGATTATACCCGATGCTAATTTGCTGCTTTATGCCTATGATAAAGAGAGCCCTTTTCACAAGGAATCAGCTCGTTGGTGGTCAAAATTGCTTTCCGGTCACGAACCCGTAGGGCTTTGTTCAGTGGTAGTTTTTAGTTTCTTGAGGCTAACGACCCATCCGAAAGTTTTTATTCACCCTATGACGGTGCAAGAAGCCACGGAGCGGGTGCGGGCTTGGATGGATCGACCTAATGTGAGAATGCTTCACCCGAATCCTGCACATTTTGCTTCGGTTTGCGCCTTGCTGGAGGCTGCTGGCACCGGTGGTAATCTCGTTAGTGATGCCCAAATCGCAGCTTTGGCGCTGGAATATAGCGCAGAAATTCACACTGCCGATACGGATTTTAATCGATTCAAAGGAATCACATGGAGCAACCCACTGTCCATTCGTTGACGTGTGTAATCGGACTTTGGCTAAAGTAGAAACTGAATATGATGAGCGAATCGTTTGAGATCCTGCATTTTGATTTTCAGGAATACTTTTACGGGCGCGATTTAACAGCCGCGCGCATCGTCCCGCATCGTTGCTTCGCCGTCGCTTTTTAAGCGGCTGAAGGACGGCGCCGAAGGCGAACGATTAAAAAACAAGCCAACAGCCATAGCAGAAGGGACATGGTGTAGCTGAGGCGCAGCAAAAGCGGTGCTTGGTAGGTCAACGTGATCGTCTGCGCGCCGTACGGGAGTTCGATCATCGCCAGGCCTTGCGGAGATTTTTTTGTCGTGGCGGCGCGGCCGTCGACGGTGGCTTGGTAACCGGCTTGGTACATGCGCGGGGTTTCGAGCCAAGCGGGTTGGGTGGCGTGGACCGTAGCGCGGAAGGGGAGTTGCGCGGTCACGTTTACGGTGGCGGTCGCGTCGTTGATCTCGCGCAGCCGAATCGCGGCGAACGCGGCAAACGTTTGAGGCGCCGTGCCGTCGGTCGGGATGAAGCGCAGGGTGATCGTTTCTGGCTCCGACGCGGTGGTCCAGAGCTGGAGCGTGGGGTTGTGGGGCGCTTCGCTACCAAAGGCGAGGGCTTCACCGGAGTGAGGGAGCGCGTATTCGCGGAAAAACGTGCGGCCGCTCAGCTGCAGAATGCCGACGTAGGATTTGGGCGCGAAAACAAATTCCAGCGTATAACGCCGTCCGGGCTGCAGCGTGAGCGACGGGCTCAGTAGCAACACGCCGGGATTCGCGTCCACGGTGCCGCGCAACGGCGTGAGCGCGGGTTCCGTTGGCGATGGCGCGGGTGGCGGAAGCACGGCCAGCGTCGCGTGATCGAGCAGGCGGGCCTCGGCGCGTGGGTCCATTACGCCGTGCGAAAAATACGCGGGCAAGGCCGGAAACAGGCCGTAGGTGTGGTTCATCGTGGGCCGATTCTCGGGTCTCAGATTCTGCGCGGTGATCTCGGCGGATGCGGTGCGTTCGCGACCGGCGGCGACGTATTGGCGCGATTCCCAGAGGCTCCAACCGCAGGCGATCACGAGTAAGACCCGCAGGTGGCGCGCGGCGTTTGCCTTCAACTCCATGCCAGCGGCGAGGGCCGATATACCGGCGCCGGCGGCGAGGGCCGCGATGATGAGATAAAACCGCTGCATCGGCCAATAGTACGTGAGGCGCTTGAGCGTCTCGGGTAGATGATCCCAAATCCAGGCGTTGCCGGGCACGGGCAAGATCAGGAGCAACAATCCGACCCCGGGCAACGTGAGCGCCAGCAGGTGGGCGCGGCGTGTTTTCAAAGCGAGGCCGGTCGCGATGGCGAGCACCAGCCCAAGCGCGTAGCCGAGTTGCAGGTCGCTCAAGGCGCGGGCGTGAGTCGAGAGCGGGAGTACCACGCCGGGAAAAACGTTGCGTACGTGTTCCGCGATCAAGTGCGCCCGCGGCAAAATATCGGTGGCGGGCGCTGCGCCGGTTTGTAGGCTCGCGAGCGATACAAACGGATAATGCGCCAACAGCGCGAACGTCACCCCGCCCCCAAAAGCCCGGCCGACATGCGCCCGCGTGCGATGCAGCGCCACAAGGCGCAGGCCCTGCGCGGCGACGGCGATTAACGTGAGCCACAACGCGATCGGCGCGTGCGCCCACCACAACGCGGCGAGGGCGGCGCCGAGGATGATTTGGGTTTTGAGCGCATCTGCACTAAAGGGCCGGGCGAGGCCGTAAACGACCCAAGGCACAAACGGGATCGTCATCCACGTCATGTACAAATCCTGCGTGTAAATCGTGCCCAACAACCCCGGGCAACTCAGGTACAAAATCGCCAACCCCGCGGCGCTCCAGCGCTGGCCCGGGGCGAGTTGGTTGAGTGCGAAGTAGCTGGAAAAAATACCGGCGTAACCCACGACTAAAACGCAGAGATGCTGGAGGGCGAAGATGCCGAGTTGGCGGCCGGTCAATAAATCGAGCACGCCGGCGAGATGCTGATAAAACGGCGCGACGCGTAGCGGATAAACCGCGCCGTTGAAGGCGTAGTCGGTTTGGCCGACGAAAATGGGAAACACGCCCGCGCGCAGTTGCGTCACGAAATCCGCGAGCATGTTGGCGTACCAGAGCGCGTCGCCGGCGCCGATCTGGCGCGCGGTGGCGAAGGGATGGAGCAGCCACGTGGCGACGGTGGCTAGAAGCAGCAGGCGGGCGGCTTCGGCGCGGCGATTCCCGCGCGCGGCCGGCGATGGTGGCGAAACGGGCGTCACACGAATTTGAGTTTGCGCGCGGCGAAGATCACCATGCGCAGCAGCAGCCAACCGTGGCGCCAGCGTTGGATATTGGTTTCGCCGTAGGTGCGTTCCCGATATCGGATGGGGATGTCGGCGATTTTGAGGTTTTGCTTGGCGGCGCCGAAGAGCAGGTCGAAATCGCCGAAGGGGTCAAAATCGCCGAAATAGGCGCGGTTGGCCGCGATGTTTTCGTAGTGGGCGCGGCGCAGGACTTTGGTGCCGCAGAGCGTGTCTTTGACGGGTTGGCCGATGAGCCAGGTGAAGATGAGGCCGAAGGCTTTGTTAGCGCAAAGATTGAGGAACTGCATTCCGCGCTCGTCCATCGGGTAGACGAGTCGCACGCCATTGGCGAACTCGGCGCGGCCGGAGGCGATGACGTGATAAAATTTCGGGAGTTCCTCCGGGGGCATTGTCAGATCGGCGTCGAGGATCATCAAGATGTCACCGCTGGCGGCGGCGAAACCGGCGCGGACGGCGTCGCCTTTGCCGCGGCCGGTTTGGCGGAGTGTTTTAATGCGGAGCTCGGGGTGCGCAGCGGCGACGTGTTGGATCTGGGCCCACGTGTCGTCGCGGGAGTGGCCTTCGACAAAGATGAGCTCGGTCCAGGCCCCCATCTGTGGCGTGCGCGCGACAGTGGCGGTGATGTTGCCGGCTTCGTTGCGGGCGGGAATGATGACGGAAACGGAGAGGGTGGGCTGCGTTTCGGTTGGGCGTCGGCGCGGGCGGGCGACGATGAAGACCGTGATGCAAAAGAAGGGGAGGAGCGGCGCCAACATGCGGTTGGTCCAAGGACCGATGCCGCCGAGGTGGAGCGGTACGAGGATATGGTGTTCCGTCCGGACGACCTCCCAGTCGGCGAGGGTGAGGAGGTTTTTGACGTCGGCCGTGGCGAGCCAATTGGATTGCGGCGCGGGGGCGCGGAGGCCGAGCCAGCGGGCGAGGGTGAAGAGCGGGCTCCAGAGGTTGGAGTGGTAGTTGACGATGAGCCGGGTTTCCGGGGTGGAGACCGTGTTGACGCGTTCGAGGATGGCTTGCGCGTCGATGGCGTGGTTGAGCGTTTCGGAGAGGATAACAGCGTCAAACTTGCCGGGAAGATCGAGTTTTTCTCCGGCTTGAACGTGGAAGGTGGCTTGGGGGAGGCGAGATTGCGCCCGCGCGATTTGTTGGGGCGAAAGATCGACGCCGGTGACACGTCGGTTGGGTAACTGCGTCAAGAGCTCGCCGTCGCCGCAGCCGATTTCGAGTACGCGGGCCTGAGCGGGAATCACCAACCGATAATAATGCGCGAGTAGGTGCCGATAACCTCGGGCCAGATAACCGGGCGCTTTGGTTTGGTCGAAGTGCGTGCGCAGTTTGGCCCATGGATCGGCGGAGGTGTTATTTAAAGTTGGGGGAACTTTGGGCATCGGCTCGTTTCAGCAAAGGTCAGCTTTTTAAATTACGGCGGGCAAGACAGCAGCATAAGAATCGGCAAATTCAAATTGACTCAAATTATTTGCACGAAATTAAATCGCTCATCCCAGCACGCTGGGTTTTCGTGGTTGCCAACAGGGGCGTTTTTATAGCGATTCTCACTACATCTTTAAGTCTATTTTCTATGATTTTTTCGGCTAAGACGTTTCCAAAACGATTTACAATTATTCTAACTCTTTTTCTGGCAGGATTTTGTCGGGCGCAATCTGTTGTCCCAGTAGTGGAAGGAACCTTGCCGGAGGATTTTTTGCCTGACCTGAAGGTGATTCTGAGTTCGGCGCTGCGGCAATCGCCGCAAATGGTGGCCAACGAAATTAATATCGCGCAGGCGGAGTATTCTCGGACTGGCACGGCTGCGCAGCGTTTACCCAATTTGAGCTCCAGTGCATCTTATGCTTGGAGCCGGATCACGACGGATATTCCGGAGCCCACCGGTGGTTTTCGCCCGGGACAGCCTACTACCAATCAAGATATGGCGCATGGTCCATATTACGGACTTTCGCTCTCTCAGAATCTATTCACGTGGTATCAGGTCACCAATCAGATCAAAATCGCCGATATCGGAATCAAGATCGCCGAGAAAAATTACGCCGAGGCTTACGCGGGGCTCGCGGCCACGATTCGGGGACAATACATGGGCTTAATTTTCCAAAAAGTGAGTTTGCGCAACCAGCGTTTCAGTCTGAACCAGACCGCGCGTTTGCTGGCTTTGGACGAGGAGCGTTTGCGGACGGGCAGTATGGCTCCGGCCGAGTTGATCGTACCGCGGGCTGGTTATGCGACTGCGCGTTTGGCTATGGCGCGCTCCGAGACGCTGTATGCTTCGTCGTTACGGCGGCTCGCGCGCCTCGCCGGAGTCGAATCGATCAATGAGGCGGCCATTCCGCTCGAAGTGCCGAAGTGGTCCGCTGCACCGGATGCGCCGGCTACGTTGGCGGCTCTTTTCAAACGCGACGGTGTGGAGATAACGTTTCAAGGCCAGGTCAACGCCCTTCGCCTGAAAGAAACTGACCTGACTTACAAAAACACGAGCACGCGGTTGCTGCCGCGCTTTGCGATTTCGGTCAATGCCTCCAAGTACAACAGCCAAACGGTGACGGCTACGACGATCACGCAACAAGCGGCGTTTTCCACCTCGGCCTCGATCGGGGGCTCGTGGACGATTTTCGACGGTTTCGCCACGCGCGCCGCCAAACGCAGCGTGCTCGCGGGCAAACGATTGCTCGAGCAGCAGCAGAAAAACCTCACCGCCCAGGTCGCCGATCAGGTTGAAACCACCGTCCAATTTATCAGTTTTACGGCGCAAACGTTGGAAATGACCGAAACTGCTCGCCTCGGTTATGTGGGGAATGTGGACCGCGTGCGGGACGAATTTAAGCGCGGGAGCGTGACGGAAGATGCCGTCACCACCAGCCTCATGCAACTTTACGCCCAGGACGCGGCGGTGGTCTCGGCTCGGATTGAGCTGATGAGCCGCTGGTGCGAACTGGTTTCCCTTGTTGGCGTCGACCCTGTTCTGAATCAACTTCCCGCCCGTTATGTCCACTAAAACTGATCGTTCCTATTTAGGCCTGAAACTTGGGTTGCTCCTGCTCGTCGTGCTCGGCTTGGGCGGGTATTTTGTCCTCATGTCGCGGGCGACGGCCAAGGTCGCCGTGGTCGCCAAAGGTCGCGCCGTCAATTCCGTGCCCGGTACGGTCGTGATCCGCGCGGAATATGAACAACCGCTCGTCAGTGAAATCGCTGGTCGCATTATCGAGAAAGATTTCAACCTCGACCCAGGCAAGCAGGTGAAAAAAGGCGATGTGTTGTGCCGCATCGAGATCACCGATACCCAAATCGACATCGAGAATATCGAAAGCGAACAGGACGCCCTGAAACGTCGCATCGAAGTCGGTTCTTTGATCGAGCTAGAACGTCAAACCGCCCGTGAGGCCCTCGATCAATACGAGCGCATGTACAAATTAGGCAGCGTCTCTGAGGCCGACATCGTCAAACAGCGACGCGCATACAAGGCCATCGAGATCCGCGTCGAAAACGACAAGATCACTAGCCAAGCCTCATTGAGCAGTTACATCAACGCGCTCAAAGTGAAACGCCGTATAGTCGAGAAAATGACGATCAAGGCGCAGTTCGACGGCGTCGTTTCTGCCGTGTTTGTCCATCCTGGCGCACTGATCAACGCCAACACGTCCTTGGCGACGTTGATCACGATCAACCGCGTCGTCGAAGCCAAGATCAGTCAGGAAAACTTTGCAGGCATCGCGCTCGGCCAAAACGCCATCGTGCGTTTCCTTGGTCATGAAGAAGACATTTACGAAGCCAAGACGTCTAAAATCATGCCGACCGCCGAAGCCGAGACGCAGCGCTATATCGTGCACCTCGATGTTAACGTCAAAGGCCGTAACGAACTGCTCGTACCCGGTCTTACCGGCGAAGCCAGCATTGTGGTGGGCGAACGCGATGCCGAAGCCCTCGTGCCGCGCCGCGCGGTTTTTGGTAACGGTATTTACGTCGTCGAAGACGGCCGCGTGAAACGTCGCAAAGTGGAACTCGGTTACGTCAGCCTCAACATTGTCGAAGTCATCAAAGGCCTCAAAGCCGGTGAAATTGTAATCGTGGACGACATCGACAAATACCGGGAAGGCGACCGCGTGAACACCGAGGTCGTGAAATAACCGACTCTGACTCAGTTGCTCCGTAATTTCTTGTTTTGATGTCGCCCAACCTCCGCATCGCTCTGCGTTTTCTCACGGCGAAGAAACGCGCCATGCTCATGAGCCTCTCCTGCACCGTGCTCGGCGTGGGCTTGTTCGTGCTCACGCAGGCTACGACGAGCGGCTTTGAGGAATTTTTCATCAAGACCATCCTCGGCACCGACGGCGCGATGCGTATTGAGGACAAAATCCAAGACACGCTCCGCCAAATGACGGCCGGTGGCGGCTCCGATTTTCAGATCAGCCAACGCCAAGGCCTCAAATACATCGAAGGCGTCGAGGAGCCCAAACTCATCATCAACGCACTCAAAGATTTTTCCAATGTCTCGGGCGCCGCGCCGGTCTTACGTGGATCGGTCTTGGTCCGCGCCGATTTCAAGAACGAGTCGGCCCAAGTTTTCGGCATTTCGCTGGAAGAACACCTGAAAGTCTCCGATCTCGGACGCCAAATTGTGCAAGGTGATGTCGCGACGTTTCGCGAACAACCCACCGGCGCGCTCATGGGTCGGGTGTTGGCCGATCGTTTGCAGCTTTCTACGGGCAGCTCCTTCATTCTTGAAGCGCAGGGTCAGCGTATGCGCTTCACGGTGAGTGCGATTTATGAAACCGGCGTGGCCGATATCGATAAATTGCGCGTCTACGTGCATCTGAGCGAGGCGCGCTCGCTGCTACAAAAACCCAGCGGCGTCTCGTTTGTGCAGGTTAATTTGTTCGAGAAAGATCGGGCCCCGCAAAATTCCATTCAGATTCAGGATGTCTTAAAACACTCAGCGAAGCCTTGGCAGGAACGCGAAAAATCCTGGCTCTCGACCTTCCGCGCGCTCCGGATTTCTTCCGCCATCACGGTCTCGGTGTTTACGTTGATCGCTGGTTTGGCGATGTTCAACACGCTCGCGATGATCGTCCTCGAGAAGACCAAGGACATCGCGATTCTGCGTTCGATGGGCTACGAGCGCCGCGACATCACGCAGATTTTCCTCTGGCAAGCCGGCATCGTGTTGGCGATTGGCGCGTTTTTAGGCTGTGTCGTCGGGGCGCTTTCGACTTTAGGAGTTTCTTATATGCCGTTGCCGATCAGCGGTATTTTCAAAACGGAAACCTTCGTCGTGTCTTGGAACATCTGGCACTACGTCGAAGCCATCGCGACGGCGGCTCTCATGGTGATGATCGCCAGCTTGATCCCAGCGCGCCGGGCGGCCCGACTTGAGCCCGGCGATATCGTCCGCGGCACCGCCCAATAACCTACGCCTTATCCCATGGCCGATTCTGCTAATTTTGCGCTACGCTGCGATAACCTGCACCGTTATTTGGGCCAAGATGACGCCCGCGTGCACGTGCTCAAAGGCGTCTCTTTTGAAGCGCGCCGTGGTCAGGTCTACGCCATCGTCGGCCCTTCGGGTTGCGGTAAATCCACGCTGCTTTATCTGCTCGGCCTGCTCGACCAACCCGATGGTGGCGAAATCGAGATTAACGGCCGCAAGATGTCCAACACCGATGACCTTGCCCGCACCGCCGCTCGCGGTGAACACATCGGCTTCGTGTTTCAGTTTCACTTTTTGATGCTCGAGTTCACGGCCTTGGAAAACGTCATGATGCCCATGCGCAAACTCGGTCGCCTCAGCCTCCCCGAGATGACGGACCGCGCGCACAGCCTGTTGGCCTCCGTCGGGCTCGGCGAGAAAACCCATCGCTTGGGTACGCAGCTTTCCGGCGGTGAACAGCAACGTGTCGCCGTCGCCCGCGCCCTCGCGAATCAGCCTTCAATCATTTTGGCCGACGAACCCACGGGAAATCTCGACGTGAAAAATTCGGCGCTCGTGTTTGATTTGTTGACTCGGCTCGCCAAGGAAAACGGCCAAGCTGTCGTGCTCGTGACGCATAATCCCGAGATTGCGCAACGCTGCGACCTGACTCGCCCCATGCGCGATGGTCTCTTTGTTTGATCGGGCCTGAACCGTTCTGAAATGGGCCAGTCTGGCCTGAATTGAGGTCCCGCGCGTGGGGTGGGGGAAAGATCGAACAAAGGTGTATTCGCCCGCAACCACGGCCGCGGCGGACAAAACATGCGTGATAAGCTAAACCACGCCCATCGGGTGCTCTTGCTTATTTTGCCTCTAAAAAAATACGGTTGGGAATTTTTGGTTTACATCGCAAACCGCGCCGCCTTCCTTCGTCGGCGATACTGATTTCACAACAAGCTCTTCCTGTGACTCAACCCACCACGCGACACCTTCTCTGGTCCGGCCATTCTGCCGGACTCGGATTTCGCTGCGTTACCCGCGACGGTGGTTGGATTTCTGGTTGGGGCCCTGTTTTCAACCCGGTTCCAAAGCCAACGGCGTAACGAGCCGCGTTGATTCACTCTAATCCGTATCTTCGCTCTGAGATTTTTGGCCCATGTCGAATATTTTCCCTAAATCCGCCAACAAGCTCCCGCTGCAAATCATCATTTACTTGGTGGTGCTCGCCGGGATCGCGACCGCGGGCGTCACCTATTACATGACGCCCAAGTATACCCGTATCGGCTACGCGCCGGTCCAGCCCGTGCCGTTTAGCCACGCTAAACACGTCACCGAGCTGGGTATGGATTGCCGCTATTGCCATAGCAACGTCGATAAGTCCGCTCATTCCAATGTGCCGACCTCGCAGACGTGCATGAATTGCCACAGCATCATTAAGACCAACAGCCCGCTCCTCGCCCCCGTCCGCGAGAGCTACGCCACCGGCGAATCGGTGCCGTGGGTCTGGATTCACAAGACCCCCGACTACGCTTATTTTAACCACTCCGCCCACGTGAACCGCGGCGTCAGCTGCGTGGAATGCCACGGCAAGATCAACGAGATGGACGTCGTCTCCCACCAGCAATCGCTGAGCATGGGTTTCTGTCTCGAGTGCCACCGCAACCCCGAGACCCGGGTGCGCGATCCGAAAGATGTTTATAATCTCAATTCACCCACCATCGCCGCCAAATCCGGCGTCGAGGCCGGTCTGAAGTTCGTTCATAATTGGAACATCAAACCGCCCCAGAGCTGCTCTGGCTGTCACCGATGAAACGCATATTTGACCATCCCGCTCCGTCCGAACGCGCTCTGACCGGCCCCCAATACTGGCGGAGCCTCGACGAACTCGCGGCTACGCCCGGCTTCAAGCAGCAGCTCGCCCGCGAGTTCCCCGAAGGCGCCTCGAATTTGGACGGCGTCGATCGCCGCCACTTCATGAAGCTCATGGCGGCCTCGTTCGCTTTGGGCGGACTCGGGCTCGCCGGCTGCCGCCGCCCCGAGAAAAACATTTTGCCCTTCGGCAAATCCGTCGAAGGCATCATTCCCGGCCTCCCGCAATATTACGCGACGGCGATGCCGCTACGTAAATCC
>CANFSZ010000013.1 GCA_947449835.1 Opitutia bacterium | reverse complement strand
GAGTAGCTGAAGCGGTAAGCGAGCTGTTTGGAGAGCGGGCCGCCGACATCGAGGGTCCAGCGGTTGGTGTCGTAGGAGCCCATGGTGAGGCTGACGGAGCCCTTGGTGCCGTCGAAGTAAGGACGCTTGGTGACCAAGTCGATGAAACCGCCTACATACATCGAGGTGCCTTGGACCGCGGTGGCGGGGCCTTTGACGATGTTAACGGATTCGACGGAGTTAAAATCAACGGGCAGGCCGTTGCCGTTCGAGGTGATGCGAGCGCGGACACCGTTCACGAAGGTATCAGCCGACTGACCGCGGATGCTCACGTTGGAGGGAGCGCCGAAGTTAGTCGTGGTGAAGGCGCTGGAGGTGAGCTTCGAGAAGTCCAGCACGTCGGTGATGGAGATATCGGTGAGCTGTTGGCGCGAGATGATGGTGACGTTGCGTGGCACATCGATGATGTTGTCATCTGTACCGAACACGGAATTGAACGGGCGCGAAGTCGGCAGAATCTGCTGCTCGATTGGCACGGAATTGACCTCGAATTTCTCCATTTTGACGGTCTCGCCGGAAGTCGCGGTTTGCGCGGACACGAGGCTGGACAGGCCGACGATCGCGAGGGTAGCGACGAGGGCGTGAAGTGGTGTTTTAGTGATGGTGTGGTTCATGCGTTGGCAGGCTCCAATGAGCACGGTATGTGCCATGCGACGAGTTTTGTTTTTATGATTTTTTCGGGACTCCGAGCCCGCGCTGGCGGGAAACGAAAACAGCCCGACTTAAGCGTCGGGCCGTTGATCTAGACTTGCTGATGAATAAGAGTTTAAGCTTTTTCGAACAACGGGAGTTGCTGCATGCCGGGGACGGTGACCAAGCCGCGGTCAGTGATGCGGATCTCGGGGATCACAGAAAGCGGGATGAGGTTGAAGCCCATGTAGGGGAGGGTGCAGCCGGCGGCGACCCAGGCCTTTTTGAGCTTGGTGGTTTCTTTGGCGACGGCGGTGGCGCGGAGATCGGAGATGAGGCCGGCGACGGGGAGGGCGACTTGGGCGAGGACCTTGCCGTCGCGCACGACGCAGACGCCGCCGCGGAGTTTTTTGATGGTGGCGAGGGCGAGTTGGAGGTCGGCCTCGTTGGTGCCGGCGAGGATGATATTGTGCGCGTCGTGGCCGACGGAACTGGCGACGGCGCCGGCGTGGAGGTTGAAATCTTGGAGCAGGCCGTGGGCGACCGCGCCGGATTTGCCGTGACGCTCGACGATGGTGACGAAGCACAGGCGGTGTTCGGTAAAAAGATCGGACCACGTCTGGCCGGGCTTGGTCGCGAGGGCGATTTTCTCGTGGAAAAGAATGATGCCGGGGAGCGCGGTGCGGATGACGTTGGCTGTGACGGCTTGCGTCGGCAGCGCGGGCGTGAGGGTGAGTTTCTTCGAGGGAAGTTTGACCGTTTGATAGGCGGCGCGCGGATATCGGTAACGTTTTGAAAGGGCGCGGTCGAGGATGGGCGTGATTTTGCGGTTTTTGACGACGAGCTCGCCGCCATACCACGTGCACTGGGGCTCGAGGGCGTCGTTGAGCAGCACGATGTCGGCGCGGCGGGCGGGCGCGAGGCCGCCGATCTCGCCGTCCATGCCGTAGCGGGTAGCGGGATGCAGCGAGCCCATGCTCCAAGCGGTGGTGGGTTTGAGGCCGGCGACGACAGCTTGGCGCGTGACCCAGTCGAGGCCGAAGAGGAAAAGATCATCGGCGTCGCGGTCGTCGGTGCAGACGCAGACGCGCTTGGGGTTGGCGCCGAGTTCGGTGACGGCCTTGATGGCGTGCGGGAGCGAATGCCAAGGCGTAGTGGGCGGGCCGCCGCGGAGGAAAACCCAGACGCCCGCTTCGAGAAAATCGTCACCGATCTCGCGGTCGATGGCCTCGTGCGTATCAGTGATGCCGCTGGCGGCACCGGCGGTGACGAATTCGCGGCCGTAAATGTGGCCGCAGATTGGGCGACCGCGTTTGAGGGCGGCGGCCATTATGGCGTGGCTGCGCGGGTCGCCCATGGCGACTTGGACGAAATCCATTTTCTCGCCGAGGGCCACCGCTTCGGGATAGCGATCGAAGAGGCGGCCGATTTTGGCGGCGGTGAGGTCGCCACCGGCGGTTTCAAATTGGGGTGACGTCGCTGGGACGGTGCTGGGGACGGTGAGAAAAATAGACAGCGGGGCTTGGCGGGCGTCGGCGAGCATCCACTCGATGCCGGCGGCGTCGCAGACGTTGCCGATTTCGTGGCTGTCGCAGAAAATCGTGGTGGTGCCGTTGAGCAAGGCGCCCTCGGCGTAGGCGCAGGCGGTCATCATCGAGCTCTCGATGTGGACGTGCGGATCAACGAGACCGGGGGCGAGGATACCGCCGGCGGCGTCGAAAAATTTCGAGCGTGGGAGCCGGGTAAAATTTTTTTTGGCGGTGCCAGCGGGTTTGACGGCGGCGATTCGGCCCGATTTGAGCCAGATTTCGCGTTCGGGATGGATGCGCTCGGTGTACGTGGAAAGCAGGCGGGCGCCAGTGAGGACGAGATCCGGGGCCTCGCGGCCCATCGCGACGGCGGCGAGGGTACGGGTGAGGGTGTGCAGCGGAGCGACGGAGAAACGGGTGAGGGCCATGCGCAACAAGAGCACCCGCGGTGCCAGTTAGGCGAGGTAAAGGTGGCGGCTTTGCTAACGAACAAAAAGCGGGATTCGTTTATTTATTAAAAACGGATTTTTCGGCGGGTTGGAAAAAACCATCAAGCCTCGCGTGAACATCCAACCCGAGCGCACGACGCCCAGTTACCAGCTCGCGAACGAAGAATATCATTACGATTACATCCTCGAACACGAACAGACAGCCCGAGATTTTATCCTCTGTCAGCAGCCGTAGAAGCGACTAAAGCTCAACGCGTCGCCGGCGACTTCGCTCGGCGTTTCAGTTTAGCCGAGCGCTGATCGATTGGCGCGCCAAGCGAGGCCACTGAGAATCAGGGATGTGCTCGCAGCCAAAACGGCGATGAGTTGGCCATTTTTATTCAAAATCCACGCCCAATACGAACCGGCGGGCATCTCGACCGGCTCGGAAAAAGCGAACGGCGGCGCACCCTTCGCCCTGCGTGCGTGGATCACAAATTTTTCGGACGGTGCGGGCACGTAGGCGGCGCGCCAGCTTGCTCCAGGCGCTTTATCGGGACGGATGGTGGCGAGCTTCGCGCCGGTGAACGCATCGCGCAGTTCGAGATAATTACCGGAGGCGGTGACGTCGCCAGTAATTTCAAATTTCAAATAGCCGCCGAACGGCGCTCGTAACGGTGCGCTCATAAACTCGAGCTCGCTTCCCGTCGCGCTCGCGCCCGCATACGAGCCCCACGTGCGACGGTAGGTTAACGGCGGGGTAGTCGGGCTAAGTCCGGGCGCTAGCGGATAGAGAATCTGCACGCCCGCACTGATAAACGTAGAGGACGCCGCGACGATCTTGAGTGGAGGCCGCACCGTCACCGGTAAACGCTGGCGCAGTGCCGGTATCCCGATCCGTTCGAGGAAAGCGATCGCGCCCGGATAAGGAATCTCTTCGTGATCGAGAAATTTTTCGTTCCCCGTGTAGAGGTAATTACGAACGTTGATCTCGCAATAGTCGTGGTAAACTTTCACCGCGGGCAGCTCGTTGATAAAAATCTGGCGCAACTCCGCTTGGGCGCCCCAAGTAAAAACGCCGACCCATGCGACTGCGGCCACGGCGAGCAAGCGGCGGGCAGGTCGGGCGAGCAACTCCGGCGCCGCGAGCCACATCAGCGCAAGCGCGTTGGCGATCAGACCGAAAACTAACGTGTCGATGTAACGTGAAGCCGGCGGTGGGCCTCCGGCGCCGCGCGCGTAACCGGTGGCGACGAGTTGCAGCCACACCCACACGCCGAGACCGAGGATGAAATAGCCGAACGCGCGAGACGGCGCGCTCAGCGGCCGCGACCCGACAAATACCACCCGCACGACGAGCCACGTCCAAGGCAACCACAACACCAGCGCAAACCACGTGCTCAATGGCGCCGGCCATTGTAGGCTACGGATGATCGTAAAAACAAAATCATGGAGGTTCTGCGCCTTAAGACTCGCGTGCGGGGCGAACTCATGGCGCGTGAACCAACCGAGTGCGCTGGCGGCCACGCAGACGACCAACGTTGGCCACGCCGAGAGCAGCGTGCGTTCGCGGCGGAAATATTGGACCCCGAGCAGTCCGATCACGACGACCGCGCCGAAGAATCCCGAAGCCATACTAAAAAGCCCGAGCAACGCGGCGGCGGCGCCGATCCACCATCGACCCGACCACGGCGCGGAAAAAGGCAGCAACGCGATCGCGATCAGCGCGAGCCCAACCAAGAAAAATTGCTGCGAATGAAAACCGCCGAGGACATTTTGCCAAGCGAACGGGAATGCCAAAATGAAACCCAGAAACAGCCCGAACGCGCCTAACCAACGCCGCGTCAGATGCCGCCGCGCGAGCAGAAAAAATGCGACCGCGATACTGGCGGGAAACAGCGCGTTGCACGTGGCTTCGAGACGCTGATCCCATTGTCCGTTGGCGACGGTGAGGCCGAGATTGAGCAGCTTGGTGAGGACGACGCGGTGCTCATTGTGCGGCGTGAACAGCGCGCTCAAAAAACCGTCTTGGTTAAACCACGGCGCGAGTAACTTCAGGCCCTCGGCGTCCCATTGGTCCCACTCGGGCAGCGTCATGCCGTAGCGATCAAATACGGCCCAACGCACGCCCAAGATGAAGGCGAAGAGGCCCAGGGCGAAGCCCACAGGTGTGACTGCGGAATAAAATTTTTTGTACACGGAAATAAGGCGCAGGCGGAGAAATTTAAGAGTGGGCGACGGCGAAGAGATTATAAAAAGCCGTCGTACCTTCGGGCGTTTTGAGCGGATGGGCAGCGTGGAAGCTGACTTCGACGTGGGGATGAAATTCGCGCAGCAGTGTGCCCAGGCTGGCGCGCGTGAAGAAATTTTTATGATCGGCCTCCAACATGTGCCAAGGCACCGCGAGGTAGTTGTGGAGATAGGCGATCAACTCGGCGTTGGGCACGGAGATGATGAGGCGCGGGGGCGCGACACGACGGATTTCGCTCAAAAAAGCGCGGGGCTCGGCGATGTGTTCAAGGACTTCGATACAGAGGGCGGCGTCGAACGCATCATCGGCAAACGGCAGGCCGGTACCGTCGACTTGGGTGTGCGGCAAACCAGCGGCCATCATGGCGGCGCAATCGGCGGGCTTCATCTCCGCACCGTGCCAATCGTAGCCGGCCGCGCGGAGTTGTTTGCCGTACCAGCCGAGGCCGCAGCCGACATCAAGGACGCGGCGCGGGGGCGGGCCGAGGTAGCGCTGAGCGAGGGCAAGCATCTCGCCGCTGCCGACCGCGAGCGACGGGCCCGAACCGTAGATGTGCTCGCGGTTGTGCAGCGCTACGAGCTCCGGCGTGAGAAGGACGCCGAAGGGATTTTGGCGGTGATCTTGGAAGATCACGTGGATGGAATGATCGGCCAAAATGATCGGCGGACCGCCATCGCTGAGGTGCACTAAAACGGTCAGACGACCGGCGCCGCCAAACTTGGGCGCGGCGGCGTAACCAAAAAAACGGAAGGCCGTGGCAGTCTGCGGCGGGAGCGCGTGCGTGGCGTTGACGTCGGCGCGGACGGTGAGCTGCGTGGTGGCGCCGATGGAGGCGCCGTCGAGTAAGGCTTCGACGGATATGATCTTCGCCTGGTCGGCGCCGAGGTAAACCCAACCCTCGACCGGCAGCGCGAGGGGATCGCAGGGGGCGTCGGCGAGCGGCGTATCGAGGGCGAATTTCATCGGTTGCGGCTCCGCGCCCAGCGCGCTGGATATATTCTCAAGGCACCCAGGGACGCGGAGGCGCTGCGAGGGTGAAATCGGTGAGCTCGAGCGTGAGGTTGGGGTTGTAGGCGGGATCGTGTTTCAGCTCTTTTTCCCAGCGCTGCATCATCGTTTCTACTTCGCCGCGGAAGCGCTCGTGTTTCTCGGGCGTGTCTTCGACGCCGCGGCTGGCGGATTCGTGGTGATAAAGTTCGGCGAACGGCGTCCAGAGATTGAGGTAACCGGCGGCGCGGACTTTGAGGCAAAAATCGACGTCGTTGAAGGCGACGGCGAGGTGTTTCTCGTCGAGGCCACCGACTTGGTCGAAGATTTCTTTGCGGATGAGCAGACAGGCGGCGGTCACCGCGCCGTAGTTTTGGACGAGACGGGCGCGGTTGAAAACGCCTTCTGTGCCACGGTTAAAATCGCGGAACGCGTGACCGGCGACGCCGCCGAGGCCGATGATGACGCCGGCGTGTTGCACGGTGTCGTTGGGATAATAGAGCATCGCGCCGACGCAGCCGATGGTAGGGCGGAGCGACTGAGCCACCATTTCCTCGAGCCAATCGGCGTGAATGACTTCGAGGTCGTTATTGAGCAGGCCGAGGACGGTGCCCTTGGCTTGTTTGGCGGCGAAATTATTGATCGCGCTGTAATTGAACGGCGCGTCGTAGGGGATGACGCGGACGAATTTTTTGGCCGCGACGGTTTTGAAATAGGCGAGCGTAGCGGGATCGTCGGAGCCGTTGTCGATGATGAGGATCTCGTAATTCGGATACGTGGTTTTCTCGAGGATACTGTCGACGCAGCGCTGGAGGAATTTGAGGCCGTTGCGCGTAGGTATTAGCAACGACACGAGCGGCGGTTTCGCGGGCAGCGAATATTTCACGCGCCAGTGGTCGCCGGGGACGGGGATAAGTTCGACGGTTTGTTTGAGACGAACGAAGTGGTCGGTGAGCGCTTTTTTGGCGGCTTTGACCGGGTAATTTTTCTCGCTGGAAAGGAGCGCCGTGGAGCCAGGAATGGCACGCCAGTGATAGAGGATTTTCGGGATGTGCCGGATCTTTTTGTGATCGGGTATGAGGCTGACGACACGCAGGGCGAGGTCCCAGTCTTGCGAGCCCTCGTAGCCGACGCGGAAGCCGCCGGCTTGGCGCATCAATGAGGCGCGGTAAACCGTGAGGTGCGAAGTGTAGTTCTGCCCTAGAAAGAGGTCGGGCAGGAAATCAGGTTTAAAGTAGGGTTCGTGGCGGTGGCCTTCTTCGTCGATTTTGTCTTCGTCGGAGTAGAAGAAGTCGGTGGTCGGGTCGGCGTTATGCGCGCAGGCGATTTCGTAGAGGGCGTGGGGGGTAAGTTCGTCGTCGTGATCAAGCAGCGCGATGAATTCGCCGGTTGCGAGCTCGAGCGCGGAGTTGGAGGCGGCGGAGATGTGGCCGTTTTTTGGGCGGAAGCAGACTTTGATGCGGGGGTCGGCGGCAGCGTATTTTTCGAGCAGCGGGCGGACGTGGGGCGCGGTCGAGGCGTCGTCGGCTAGGCAGAGTTCCCAGTTGGAGTAGGTTTGTTCGCCGACGGAGGCGATGGCTTTGGCGAGCCACTTTTCTGGGGTGTTGTATACGGGGACGAGAATCGAAATGAGCGGGCGACGCGGGAAGTGGCGGCTGCTCTCGCGTTGGGCGCTCAAGCGGTCGTTAGTAAGGGTGTCGTAGGTCGTGACCCAGCGCTCGTAGGAGGTGAGTTCGGCGACGTCAAAGTCAGCGCCGACGTTGAGATCATTTTTAAAAAAGACCTGCCAACGACCGTCGGCGTCACCGACTTCGAGGACGATGTGAGTGTCGCCGTCACGTAGTTCGACCTCGACCTTCCAGCCACAGTATTCGGCTTGGGGTTTATCGCGGACGGCGGCGAGGACGTCCATCCGTTTGAGCCCATAGGTGCCCGGGTAAGTGCGTCCGTTGATAGAGGCGCGAATGTTTTTTAAAGAAGTGCCGTCGTCAGCGAAGCACCAGCCGCGGAGGGAGAGTTTGCGAGGGGCGAAGGCCCAGCGATTAGGAAAATCGATACTGAAAGGCAGCGCTCGTTCGACGGGGGGCTGGAACGTCGTGAGGGTGGCGGGCAGCTGTGGGAGCTCGGGCGTCGGTATCGGCGCACTGTCGCCGGCGGGAAGGGAGGGCGCGGGCCGGCGCGGATCGATGAATGTGCGACGCAGAGCGCGGAGGGGCGCGGTAATTTTCCAGGAGAAACTGGTTTGGAGTTGGCGGATTTTTTCGTCCCGCTGGCGAATGACCTCTTCGCGATGGCGGATGGTGGCGAGATGATCCCGCAGACGTTCGCCGACTTGCGCAAGGGCGCGGGCACTGGAATCAGCGAGGGCAGCGCCTTGGGCGCGGAGTTCGTTGATCTGGTGGTGGGCGAAATTGATTTGATTTTGGAGTTGGGTGCGGACGCCTTCTAGGCGGTCGATTTCTTGATCAAGCGCAGTCATCTGCGCGCGGGAGGCAGCGAGGAGCGTTTCGGCTTGTTGGCGCTGGGTCTCGCTGCGGTTGAATTGAGGGCGAAGCGTGTCGATGGCTTTTTGGAGATTATCAGCGTGGGTTACGGTTTGGTCGCGCGAGGTGGTCAATTGCGCTAGTTGGGCCTGTGCGGCGGCCAAGTTTCGTCCAAGGTTAGCGGCGTGATTCTCTGTCTGATGGCGGGCGGCTTCGATCTGCGTGACGTGGGCTTTTGAGAGTACTTCAGCCTCGCGTTTGCTGAGCTCAAGGTTGCGTGCGTGTTGCGCGGTGAGCTCGTAGTGGCGCTGGGCTTCGCAAAGGGCGGAGTCTTTGGCTGCCAGATCGCGGGCTTGGGCGCCACGGGTTGAGTCGAGGGAAATTTCGAGTTGGCGTACGAGGAGGTCGAGGCCGGCGAGTTCGGCGGCGGCGGTCGGCGTCAGCTGCGATTCGACGCGGGCGGCGAGGAGCGAGGTTTCGCTGACAAACGGATCGCGGGCGAGGGTCCAATCGGCGCGCGCAGGCCGAGCGAGCGTCGCGGCGTAGAACGCGGCTAGGGCGCGGGTACTAGTGGCGGAGTCGAAGTGCGTGCGCGCGAAGGCGGCAGCGTTTTGGCCGAGGGTGGCGCAGCGTTTGGCGTCGGCGAAGAGGCTTTCGCACAGATCGGCGAGTTCGGCGGGCGAGCCGGTTTTAGTGAACACGGCTTCGCGGCCGTCCTGCATGAGGAGCGCGAGATTGGTGGGCGGGAGAATGACGGGTTTACCGGCGGCGAGGAACTCGGGGAGTTTAGACGGGAGACGGTAATCGTTGAACGGACCTGCGTGGCCGGGTTGGACGAGGACGTCGGCGAGCGCGAGCAACTCGGGCAGGCGGGACTTGGCGACGAAGCCGAGGTCGAGTACAAAGGCGCTGGAGTCGAGCGCGAGCGAGGCGAGGAACGTCGGAGAATTAAAGCCGGTGCGGATGAGTCGCGTGGGCGTACCGCGCTGATTGAGGAGGGCGACGGCGAGGTAGAGTTCGCGCATCTCGGGCTCGTTCGCGAACGTGTTGGAGCCGGTGAAAACCAGAATTTTTTCCTCGGGGCGGAGGCCGAGTTCTTTACGCAGCGCGGCGGAGGGCGCGCTGGGTTTGTAGAGATTAAAATCGACGGGCGGCGGGAGGAGTTGCGTCGGGATGCCGGCAGGGACGTGCTCTTTAAGGCGCTCGATGATGTGCGTGACACCGTCGGCCACGCGGAGAAACGTCTCGTGGCGGAGCGGATGCGGGAGGCCGTCGACGAGCCAGCGGTCGGTCTCAGCGGGGCTGGCGGTGCGGAGCGTCGCGAACGGTTGGCCTGTGTAGGCCTCGATGAGGTAGCGCTCGCTGTCTTCGAGATGGATTAGAACGCGGGCGGGGGTGGCGAGGGCGCGTTGGTAGGCGAGGACAAACTTGCGGACGCCTTCGCGGGGCGTCCAAGCGTGGATCACATCGGCGGGGCGGGCGTCGGGAAAGAGGCCGGGTTTGGCGAGGATTTCGTCGTAGGTCGCCGGAATAAACAACGGGTCGCGGACGGCGGAGATCGTGGTTTTTCCGGAAGGGACCGCGACGATGCAGGCGTGGCCGGCGGCGCACAGGGCGTTGGCGAAGCCGGCGATGTGGTTGAGGCTGTTGGTGGTGAAGTCGCCGTAGTTGACGAAGAGGATATTCACGGAGGAGCGAAAGGGTACGGGCGGGACGATTGGCGAGGGCTAAGTCGCAGATGAGGGAGGCGGACGCGAGGCGGGATCAGTAAGGCTTGAGCGCACTGGCGGCGTCGCGGACGGCGTCGGATTTTGGCGCGGGGATGTTAGCGTAGCCGGGGAGGAATTTTTGGACGACGGTGTCGTAGGGCGCCGCGCCTCGGATGGAGCGGTTGGGTGTGAGGCTCCATTCCATGATGGCTTGGGCGAGTACGCTGGTGTCGGTGATCGGCAAATCGGAGAACGTCGTGGGATGGACGGTGAGAGGAACTTCGATGGAGTTCATCTGGCCGCGGAATTCAGCGAGAGCGACCGTCTGCGCGAGGGCGCCGCCGGCGGTTACAAACGGGGCGCGGTGGCGGGCGACATCAGCGGTGCGACCGGCTTGGGCGTAGAGCTCGACGGCTTTTAACGCGGCGGGTTGACGGGTCGCGGCGGGGAGCGCGGCGGCGAGGTAGGATTCGAGTTCGTCAAATTTCTCGAAGGCCGCGAGGTATTCGAGGTAGGCGAGGTGGACCGAAGTCGGCGCGGCGAGAGCGGGGCGGGCGCCGAGGGCGGCGCGGTAGGAATCGAGAAGTTCTGCCGATGCGGCTGTGGGCGTGGGGAAAAATACTTGGGCGGTGGCGGCGACGTCGTCGCGCACGGTGGGGCGTTGTAGAGCGCCGCCGGCGAGGAGAATGTTTTTGGTGGCGATGCGCAGAGACGCGGCCCGCTGGATGACGATCTCGCGCTGAATCATGCCGGATAGGACGCCGAGTTTCACGACGTCGGAGGGCGATTTATCGAGGAGCTTGGTGATCTCGGTACGAGGGCGGCCGCGTAGGGCGAGGGCTTCGCCAAGGAGAGCTTGGGTGGCGGGAAGATCGGCGGCAGGGGTGACGGCGAGGAGTTTTTTGACCATGTCTTCGACTTCGAAGCGGGCGGCGACGCGGAAGATCGCGGCGGCTTTGAAGGCTTTGTCGCTGTCGAGGACGGGAAACTTGAGGGCTTCGGCCCAGCGTTGTTGGCGGGAGAGAACTTCGAGGATGCGGCCGAGCGCGGCGCGGCGGGTGTCGTCCCAGCGATTTTCTTGGAAGTTGTAGAGGAAGATGGCGCAGTTGACGGCGTCGTAGGCGGCGAGGCGTTTTTCTTCGAGGCGGGAGAGGACGCGGTCTTTGAAGTAGGCGAGTTCGAATTCGCCGAGCTTGAGCTGGCCGGTGGCGAGGCTGCGGGCGGTCGGAGTCGCGGGGTAGACGCGGAGGATGCGCTCGATGTTGGCCTGGGAACGTTTCCAGTGAAACTGGATGTAGGCGTAGGAGTGGGGGCCTTCGTTGATGTTTACGACGTAGTCGCGGGCACTGTCGTAAAGACGTTTGGCTTCGGCGGCGTCTTCGGTGGGATCGGCGGGCGCGGCGAAGGCGAGCGCGGGCAGAAGCGCGAGAACGATGGCGGTGAAAAAGTGCGTCAGACGGGTGCGCGGCAGCATAAAATAAAAAGGCAGACTCGCGACGATGCGCGGGTCTGCCTGTAAGGTAAATGCGGATTTTTTAGAGTTTAAAGCCCGCGGCCGTGGAATCGGCGACGAACATCTTGACCGTGTCGAGTGACAGGGCGGTGAGATCGAAGCCGATCATTTTCGCGGCTTTGGCCAAAATGTCGTGCGGGACGGTGATGATCGCACAGCCGGCTTCCTCCGCTTGGAACAAGTTGAGGACTTCGCGGGTGCTGGCCCAAAGCAGTTCGGCCTTGGGCAGTTCGGTGAGGAGGGCGCCGCTCGCGCGCATGATCGGCATCGGGTCAACGCCGGTGTCGGCGATGCGGCCGGCGAACACGGAGACGACGGACGGGACCGCGGGATTAAGCGCTTCAGCGACGCCCCGGACTTGAGCGAGCGTGAGGAGCGCGGTGACGTTGAGTTTCACGCCGTGGAGCCCGAGTTCTTTGATGAGCGGGAGGCAGGATTCGCCCTTGGAATTGGTGATGGGAATCTTGGTGTAAACGTTGGCGCCCCACGAGTTGATCATGAGCGCTTGGCGTTTCATATCGACGATGTCGTCGGTGAATACTTCAAGCGAGATGGGCTTGGCGGTGACGGTCTGGAGGATGTCTTTGGCGAAGGCTTCGTAGTCTTTAATGCCGGCCTTCTTCATGAGGCTGGGATTGGTCGTCAGGCCCTTGATGTAGGGCTTGGCGTAGAGCTCGAGAATACCGGCTTTGTCGGCACCGTCGGCGTAGAGTTGAACCTTCAGGTCGTTGAGGGATTTCATAGTGTGTTGGTTTGAGAGTGAATTTTCGGGGCGGGCGCGGGCAAGGCTTTAGTGACTTTGAGTGGCGTTTAATATGACCGCGGCGGCTTCGTTAAAATTTTTCACCGTGAAATCCGGCGCGGCGCGGAGCTCCTCGGCGTAACCGAAATCGATGAACACCGTGCGGACGCCCGCGCGTTGGCCGCAGTCGATGTCGCGCCAACGATCACCGACCATCCAGGAGCGCGATAAATCGAGGCCGAGATTTTTGGCGGCGTCGGTCAACATGCCCGGATCGGGTTTACGGCGATAATCTTCGGGGTGCGGGCGGCCTTGGCCGGGCGCGTAGCACACTTCGATGTGCGTGATCGCGGGCACGAGCTCGCGCAAACGCGTGTGCATGGATTCGACGACGGCTTGGGCTTGGTCGCCGCGGCCGACGTCGGGTTGATTGGTGGCGACGACGAGGACGAAGCCCGCGGCGGCGAGTTGCGCGCAAGCCGCGGGCACGCCGGGAAAAAGGGCGAACTCCGCAAGCGTGGCCGGCGGGTACGGTTTTCCCTCGCGAACGACTTGAACGTTTAACGTGCCGTCGCGGTCGAGGAAAATTGCGGGACGCAAGGCGGGCATTGGCAAAGCGGGATGAAAGATCGCGGGCAAAATGGTAAATAAAAAACGCGGCGAGGTGATCGCCGCGTTTTCAAAAGAAGAGCTTTTTAGCGAGTGGGAGCCGCGACGACGGATTCCCACTTGGTCTGGTTCACTTTCACGTTGGGGTGCGAGACCCAGAGATGCCAGACGACGGCCTGGAAGGCTTCGGAGTGCGGCGTGATGTTGTTGGGATTGACGGTCGGGATGATCACGCAGGCGTCGGCCTGCGTGGCGGTGTAGCCGCCGTCTTTACCGACGATGCCTATCACGCGCGCGCCGACTTGCTTGGCGAGTTGGATGGCGGAGATGAAACCGGGGGAGACGTTTTTCTCGAGGTTGCCGCCGCCGACGGAGAGGATGAGGAGCGCGTCTTTGGCGTTGAGGCGGGAGCCGCGGAGCCACTCGACGAACACGCTGGCCCAACCGTCATCGTTGGTGCGGGCGGTGAGTTCGGAGACGTTGTCGGTCGGAGCGTAAACTTCGAGGCCGGCGATTTTACGGAAATCGTTGACGGCATGGGAGGCGTTGGCCGCGCTACCGCCGACGCCTAGGATGAACAGACGGCCGCCGCGATTGCGGACGCCGACGAGTTCCTGCGCGCCCTTTTCGATGGCGACGGGATCAAGTTTGGCGACGATTTCAGCGGTCTCTTTCAGGTGTTGGATGACGTAGGACATGGGATTTGTAAGGTGTGAGTGAGCCGAAAATGAGTGGCGGTGGCGAGTACGAGTTTTAGGCGGGTTTGGGGCAGTAGCGTCGGCGGTGGTAGAAATTAGGAGAATCTTCCGGAGCGCAGAAGCACGTCGAGTTCGGCGAGACCTTCGTGGGAGCCGATCTCGTAAAAACGTTCGCCGATTTCGTAGCCCGTAAGTTGGTGGCGGGCGACGAGGGCTTTTTGCACTTCGGCGAGGTCGACGACGGCATCGCGCGGGAAACCATCAAACGCCGCGGCGCGGAAAAGCCCGAGACCGTAGTCGATGTGGTGCATCGCGGGGCTCTTGTTTTTTTTGTCGTAGACCTTGATCTCACCGCCGGCGAATTCGACGTTGCTGGCGTCGTAGCGCTCGTGGTTTTCGAAGACCGTCATGAGGCCTAGGCGACCAGATTTTTGAAAGTGTTCGCCGACCGCGAGGTAGTCGATCGGTAGAAAACTGTCGCCGTAGAGCACGTAAAAAGCGTCGCCGAGCTTAGGCAGCGCTTGGATGAGCGCTCCGCCGGTGCCGAGGAGTTTGGGGCCGTCGAAGGAATATTGGATCTCGATGCCCCATTTCGAACCGTCGCCGTAAAGCTCGACGATCTTCTCGCCGAGATAACCGACGCAAAGAACGATGCGTGTGAGACCAGCTTTTTTGAGCAGGCGAATCTGGTGCGAGAAAAACGGTTCGCCCGCGACCTCAATGAGAAGCTTCGGGACTTTTTCCGTGATCGGACGCAGGCGGGTGGCGAGTCCACCGGCGAGCAGGGCTACGGGAAGTTGAGCTACGTGCGAGACGGGCATGGCTGGGTAAATGGTTAAACGATAAATCAGGCAGTTCGCGGGTGAAGCGGGAAGGGGAAAGTGTGGGCCTAAAAAGCCACGTAGATAAAAGGCTGAACCGGCAAAAAAAGGCGATAGAGCAGGTAATGCGCAAACCCGCCGACGGCTAGGCCGAGAAAAACGCGCAGCGCGAGGGCGCCGCTTTGGCGGAGACGGGAGGAGTTCATGGCGGGGTGAGTTGACGTACGTAGTCGGCGACGAGGAGGGCGAGTTTACGGCCGCCGCTCGGGGCGAGGTGCGTGCGATCCGCAAAATCTTCGTCGGTGAAATTCGCGCCGACGGTGTGGCAATCGATCCCTCGATCTCGCCAAAGCTGTTCGTAGGTGGCGAAGACGAAATCATCGCGCGTGCGTTCCCTAAGGGTTAAACGCGAGCGGTAATAGGGAGCATTTTGGTTGAGCAGCATAATCGTACGCGCACGTACGGCGGGTGGAAACATGGCGTCGATCAATTCACCGGTGAGGCGCGCGTGTGGTGCGTAGGTGCGCCAAGATGTGGGTTCGGTTGATTCGGCCAGTCCGGCGCTGAAAGCGCGAGTGATGGCGAGTTCAGCCTCCAGTTGATCGCGGAAACGTTCGGCCAATGGGCGGGCGTCGGTGCCGTCGTCGGCGATCTTGTCGCGCGGGCGCCAAAAATGATCGCGCGTGACCTGAGTCCACGTGGTGAAGCCGTAGCGGTAACCGATGTGGTGCCACAAGGCTTGGAAGTGAAACCGTGCGTCCAAGGCGGCGGCGCGGCGGAGTTCCGCTTGTTGTTCCCGGATACTGGGCGTGGCGGTTTCTTCCCAAGCGGCAAGGTCGGCCTCGCGCGCCGGGTGATACATCAGGCGATCATGAGCCAGACCGTTGTAGTAGAGATAGCCATACGCACCGCCCGCCACTCGGCCGACCGTACTGGGGGCGGTGTTGGAAATCAGCACGACGTGAAGACCGCGCTTGATCAAAGACTCCGCCACCAGCGCGCCGGCCTCGCAGGGAAGAGCCCCGCGAAACGAGAGATTTACGACGACATAACGCTCGCCGAGTTCTTCTTGGAGGCGCCGACTCCAGAGGTTTTTATCGGATTGCCCGACGCCATTAAGAATCGAATTCCCTCCGATAATCACGAGCGTGCGACCAGGCGACCAGCGGGCGAGGGCGAGATTTTCCAAGGTCGAAAACGGTGGATAAAATAAACTCTCCGGGGCGATTCCCTGGTGAAAGCGTATGAATTTGTCGGGCTTCGCGTACGTCGCGGCCTCGCGACCGAGCCAGACCGCGAGCGCGAAACCGAGCGGGATCGCTACAAGAAAAGCGAGAGTTTTGAGTTTGGTGGGCGACATGGCTCAGCGGAACGAAAGGAGTTTTATCGCCATCGCCCACGCTTGCGCCGCGGGGTAGAAAAACAGCAACCAACCGAAGGCGACGAAGACCAACGTCAGCAACCAACTCAAAACGGCGAAACGATCCAAGACGTCGCCAAGTCTCGCGCCGAGCGAGCTCAGGCCCTTGCGATAAGTCGCCTGCACCACCAGGCCCAAACCGTGCCACAACCCCCAAACCATGAAATGCCCGGCGCCGCCGTGCCAGAGTCCGCAAAGCGCGAAGGCGATGATTAAATTACTGCTGCGCCGAAGCGGGCCGTGGCGGTTGCCGCCGAGCGGAATGTAAACGTAGTCACGAATCCAGGAGCTCAGCGAAATGTGCCAGCGCGCCCAGAAATCACGCAGGCCGGTGGCCGCGTAGGGGTAATTGAAGTTTTCAGGCAGACGGAGCCCGAGCATTTGGGAAAGACCGAGGGCGATGTCGGTGTAGCCGCTGAAATCGAGTAAAATGCGGGCCGAGAGCGCCGCGAGAAATAGCCAGGCTTCGGGCGCGGAGAGATTGGAAAAATCTTTCTCGTAGAAGGCGAGTGCGACCGTGAGGTTGTCGGCGAGGAGGATTTTTTTGAAAAAGCCGAGCGCGACGCGTTGGGCTCCGGCGGCGACTTCGGTGAGTTCTACTCCTGCGAGTGAGCGCGGCAGGGCGGCAGTGAAATCTTGGTAACGCTTAATCGGGCCCGCGACGAGCGAGGGAAAATAAATTGCGAAAAGCGCGAAAGTTTTCGGGCTGCGGATCGGCGCACCGCCACCGGCGACGTCGACGAGGTAATGCACAAATTCAAACGTGAAAAAACTGAGAGCGAGTGGCGGCGCGTCCGGTAGCCACGAGGCGGAAAGCGTCGTGGCTTGGGCGCTGAGACCCGGCGCGAGGGTGGCGAGAAGTTCGCGACTCAGAAAGTGCGTGTATTTGTAAAAAACGAGTGCGGCGATGCACGCGGCGATGGCGGCGTAGCAGAGCGCGCGGAGGCGACTCAGCGCGCAGACGTAGGTGAGCAGCGCCAGCGCGGCGATCGGGAGCACGCCGGCGGGACCGGCGAAGTGGCCATGAAATACCGCGCAACCACCCAGCAGCCACCACGAGCGCAAACAGGGCGACCGGATCAACCAGTAGCCCGGGAAAAAAACGGCGGCGAAGAGCGCGAAGGCGTAGGTGTTGAAAATCATCCCGCAGTCGCGCCCAGGGCGGCGTTAGTTCTGCGCGACGACTTTGGTGCCTTCGAAGTCGAAGCGGAAACGGACTTCTTGCAGGCCCTTTTCGCGCATGGCGTGGCGGAGCTTTTTCTTGTCGCCAGCGTAGAACATCAAGAAGCCACCGCCGCCGGCGCCGATGAGTTTGCCGCCAAGGGCGCCGTTGGTCATGGCGTGATCATACCAGTCGTTGATGACGGCGTTGCTCATGCCGGCGCTGCGGATTTTTTTGCGCTGCCAATGCACGTCCATGAGGCGGGCAAATTCGTCGAGGTTGCCGGTTTCGAGGCATTCGAGGGATTTGTAGCCGAGCTCTTTGGTGAAATGCATGTTGTCGAGCATCGTCTGGTCGTTGCTCTTGGACTTCTCGTTTTGATCTTTGAGGATCGCGGAGGCGCTGCGCGAGTAGCCGGTGAAAAACAGGAGGAGGTTGTCCTCGAGATTAAAGAGCGTCTCTTCGGAGATGCGCGCGGGGCGGTATTCGACGCGGCCGTCTTTGTGAAATGTGAAGGCGGTAATGCCTCCGACGGCGGCGATGTATTGGTCTTGTTTGCCGATGGGTTCGCCGAGTTTGTTGAGCTCGATGTCGCAGGCTTGTTCGGCGAGTTCGGCGGGGGAGATGAGGCTCTTTTTAGACGTGTGGAGCGCTTTGAGGAGCGCAGTCGTGAAGCTGCCGGAGGAGCCGAGACCGGTGCCGCCGGGTATGTCGGCCATCGACGTGAGCTCGATGTGCGGATCGGTGACGCCGGTGAGTTTCATCGCTTCGCGGACGATCGGATGCTCGATCTGGTCGACGTGATCGGCGCGTTCGAGTTTGGAATATTTGACTATGATGCCCGGCTGAAACGTGCGGTGCTGCGTGAGGTAGACGTATTTGTCGATGGCCGCGGCGACGAGGAAGCCGCCGAACTCACGGTAATACGATGGCAGGTCGGTGCCGCCGCCGCCGAGGGAGACGCGCAGGGGTGAACGAGTGATAATCATGAAGGGATGTGAGTAAGAGTTGGGACGGAAGACAATCGGGGATTAGAAACCCGCTACGGAAACGGGAAATCCGCTCTTCGCGTAAATGGCTTCGACGATCTCGAGCGTGCGGATGCCTTCGCGTAAGCCCGGAGCGGGTTCGCGCGCGAGGCGGATGTCTTCGAGGAAGGCGCGCGTTTCATCGCCCCAAGAATCGTCGCCGCGGACGTATTCAAAAATCGTCGTCTCGGGCGGTCCCATCTCGGGCAGCATTTTGTAATGCGCGAGACGTTCGGGCCCGTAGCTGCCGCCGAGACCGTCGATGGCGAGCTTGGCGTCGCGGCCGTAGATCTCGAGGGAGAAAAGGTTTTTCCACTCGGAACAACTGGCGTGAAGCCAAGCGGTTTGACCAGTCGACGTGCGCAGGCTGAGGAAGGCGTTGTCGTCGACTTTCATGTCCCAAAACGACGTGGCGGCGTGGCCCTCGACCGTCGAGAAATCGCCGAGAAACCAACCTGCGAGATCGATCAAGTGCACGCCTTGGTCGATGAGCTCGCCGCCGCCGGAGAGCGCGGGATCGGCGCGCCATTCGCGGTCGTAGCCCTTGCGGCCGCCGTGGCCGTAACGGGCGCGGAGAAACATCAGCGGCCCGAGGGCGCCGGCTTCGAGAAGCGCGCGCGCCTTTTGGATGGCGGGGTGAAAACGGTGGTTGTAGCCGATGCGGACGCGAGCGCCGGTTTTGGCGGCGGCTGCTTGGATGGTGCGGAGTTGGGCGGCGTTGAGCGCGCCGGGTTTTTCCACGAGCACGTGTTTGCCAGCTTTGACGGCGGCGAGCGAAATGGGCGCCAGGGCGGCGTTGAGCGTGGCTACGATGACGGCGTCGATGGCCGGATCGGCGAGGACGGCCGCGTAATCGGTGGACGAGGTGCAACCGGGGACAAGTTGCGCGAGACTGGCGGCACGGGCCGCGTCGAGATCGCACGTGGTGCGGAGCGTGACGCCGGGGATTTTGCGGAGCGCCTCGGCGCGTTTACGACCGATGAGGCCGCAGCCGATGATGGCAAAGCCGGTGGTACGAGTTGGGGAGGCGTGTGGCGTGGACATTGACGGCGCTTAGTTGGGGTAGATGGCGGGAAGATGTCGAGTCTGAGCGCTGTGGAGGTTTTGCAGGGTTTGAGACTTGTCAGAGGTGCGGGCGTTGGGCCTCGTTGGTTTTGTGGCACAATTTTGCAGTTTCTAAAATCATGGGGGCTGAATTGAAAAGGAAGAGCGCGCAGCCTTGGATGGAGGCAACGTTGGTGGTGCTGGTGCTCGCACTGACGCTTTGGTTTTATGCTTGGACCGTCTGGCCTGAGCCGAGGTTGGAAAAGCAGAGCACTGAAAAACTGGGATATTATAATCTGCTTACACGCGGTTTGCTCAAAGGCCAGTTGGCGCTGGATACGCCGGCGGATCCGTTTTTGGCGACGTTACAAAACCCCTATGATATAACGCAGCGGGCCGGCCATGGTTTGCATGATGCGAGTTATTACAAAGGGAAGTATTACCTGTATTTTGGGGTGACGCCGACCTTGGTGCTGTTTCTGCCGTTCCGGGTCTTGACGGGTCAATTTATCAGTGAAGCGGCGGCTTCGGTGTGGTTTGCGGGCGTGGGGTTGCTCGGGCTGAGCGTGATGCTCATGGCGGTGCGTGCGCGGTATTTCGCTACGGCTCCGCGGTGGGTTTTCGTCGGGGCTTTGGCGGGCTTGGGGTTGGTGAATATGATGCCGGCGCTGTTGCGGCGCGCGAGTATTTGGGAGGTGCCGATCACGGGAGCGCATGCATGCGCGGTGCTGGGTTTGGCGGCGATTTTCCGCGCGATCCATTCATCGGCGCGGAGTTTTTGGTTGGCCTGCGGAAGTCTCGCTTTGGGGGCGGCGGTGGGCGGCCGGCCAGTTTATTTGTTGGGATGTGCGGCGTTGTTGGTGCCGCTGTTTTTTGGGGCAAAGGCGGGGGCTTGGCGTGGGCGGGCGTGGCGGCGGGCGCTGTTGGCGGCGGTGGGGCCGGCGGCTTTGGTCGGCGTCGGTTTGGCGGTATATAATTGGGCGCGTTTCGATAGCCCGTTTCAATTTGGCCAAAATTACCAGATGTCGGCTGATGGTACGAAGCCGCTGTTTTTCAGCGCGAGTTATCTTTGGTACGGGTTGAGGTTATATTGGCTGGAGCCAGCGGGCTGGAGTCCGTTTTTTCCGTTTGTGACGGTGATCTCGCCGCCACCGGCGCCGGCGGGACAGCTGGGCGTGGAGAATCCCTATGGTATTTTGCCAAATATCCCTTACGTGGTCTTGGCGCTGGGGCTGCTGGGGGTGATCGGGCGCGCGATTTTTAAAAAAGCGGGTGATCGGCGATTGGCGGTTTGGGTCGCGGCGGCGGTCGTGTTGGCTGGGGCAACGATGGCGACGGTGTTGGCGTTTGGTGGTATCACTAACCGCTACATGGTGGATTTTCTGCCGGTGATCGGGTTGCTCGCGGGTTGTGGTTGGCTGGCGTTGGCGGGGCAGGCTTGGGGGCGAGGCGTGCGTGGGTTGGTTTTGGGGGGAGTCGCGCTGGGGTTGCTGTTCTATTCGGTGCTTTTTAACGGGTTGGTGAGCATGCAGCACAACGGTTTGTTCCGAGCCGAGCATCCCAAAGTTTATGCTCGGGTCGCGCGGGTGGCTAACGAGTTATCGGCGGCGTATGATCGTTGGACAGGTATGAATTACGGGCCGGTGGAGATGCGGGTCGTGTTTCCGCGCGGAGCGGCGGGGCGGATCGAGCCGTTGGTGGTGACGGGTCGGACCTTTCGCTCGGATTACTTTTACGTGCATTATTTGGCGGAAGACACGGTGCGGTTTGGTTACGAACACACCAGTTATGGCGGGGCTACCGGTGAACCGGTGAAAATCGTGCCCGGTGAAATCCAGACCTTGGTGATTGATTTGGGGTCGTTATACCCGCCGGTGGACCATCCTTATTTTGATAACATGCCGGTGGCGCAGGCGCGGCTGCGGCATCGGACGATTCGGGTGACGGTTAATGGCCAGGTGGCGTTCTATCACAATGCGGAGCTCTACGACCCGGTGGCGCGCCGGCCCGATATCGGGCACGCGGGTGAGCGGGTGGCGTTCCGGGCACCGTTTTCGGGCGTGATTAAAAATTGGCGGGTGCTGCCGGAGGCGGCGCCAGTGATCCGGGCGGATGAATTCGGCCCGCTTTCAATCATGGTTCAATTGCCGGCATTTACCGGAGTGCGGAGCGAGCCGTTGGTGTCGTCGGGCGAGACTGGAAAGGGTGATTTGGTCTATGTTAAATACGTGGATGCGAACTCGGTGGTTTTGGGCTACGACCATTGGGGCGTGGGTGGCTTTGAGACAGAGCCGCTAAAAGTGGATGCGTCGGCGGTGCAGCACATCGGTGTGGACTACGGTGCGCTGTATCCTCTGGGTTCCGGCGAGGTGGGTGATCGGGTCATTTTAAGGCTAAACGGTCGCGTGGTGGCGGATCGGGTCGCGCGTTTTCATGCGTGTATGCCCGACACAGTGGTGATCGGGGCTAATTTGATCGGGGCTTCGACCGCGACTCCGGTCTTTAGCGGGGTGGTGCTCGGCCAGAAGAGGGAATCTGTATCTGGGACGCGTTGAGCAGAGGGGTGTTTTCGGCGCTTGGCATGGGCTGACGCTTAGGCATTTCGGAGAGTCATGTATTCAAACTCTCCGGTGGTTTGGTCGATAAATTTGGTGCCGCTCGCTATTTTATGAGCGTAACGTTTTCGACGAAAACTCAGCCCGGTAATGACCTGAAAATAGGCTGCGCGGCTCGTGCGGGTGAATTGGTGGTGGCGGCGCTGGTTTGGTTCGGCCTGCACGAATTTGCGCACCTGCGTTTGTCGGCGATGGAAGTTGTGGGTCTGCTCGCTGGTTGGTTTGCAATTTGGTTGCTCGCGGCGATGGGTCAGACGCGTCGGCCCGCTTGGGGCTGGGGTTGGAGCGCTGTTGAATGGTTGGTGCCTTGGAGCGTTTTAGCTCTGCTGAACGGGCGGTTGTCTCATCCGCTCACTGTCGGGCAGGAGCTGTATGTGGTAGTGGCTTTGGGCGTGGTGGTTTCGGGTTGGCGGAGCTTCTGGCAGTGGCGCGGCCGGCGCGGGGCGGAACCGATCGCGGAGCCATTGCGGGTGCTGCTGGTGGGCGCGGCGGCGTTGGGGGTTTTGCTGCCGTTTTTTACGGACCGGCTGATCGGGGGCACGGATGCGCGTTGGTACGCTACGATGTTGCATGATTTCGTGGCGCAGCTGCGGGCGGGAGTGTTTCCCGTCTTTATCGGGCAAGGTGAGTTTGCGTGGAATGGCGGGGTGCACCTGTTTCGCTCGGCGCCCGTGTATATGCACGTGGCGGGGGCTTGGGATTTTCTCACGTGGCGCGCGCTCAATGCTCCCGCGCTGCAACATCTGGCGATATTAACCGCGGGGCTGGTCGGGGCCTTGGGGTTTTATGCGGCGGCTGCGGCGTTGCTGCCGGCGCGGCGCTGGATGGCGGCGGGATTTGCAGTGCTTTACGCGACGGCTTCGGCGTGGCTCGGCATTCTATACTGGGATGAGGCGATTATGACTTTTATGGGTATGGCGGCGATGCCGGCGGTACTTTACGGCAATGCGCGCAGTCTGCTTGCGGAGGATGGGCGCGGTTATCGGTGGCTGGCGTTGGGATTAGCGCTGGTGTGGATGTGTCATCCGCCGATCGCGTTGTTGGCTACGCTGCTGACGGTGTTGTTGCAGGGCGGTTCATTGATGTGGGGGCGCGCGACCGTGGCGCGATGGCGGGGGGCGTTGATCGGAGCGCTGTGGTTCGCGGGATTGTCGGTTTATTATTTTGTGTCGATGAGTGAGGTGCCGCGCATGTCGGGTTCGGCGCAAGCGGATCTACTGCAAATGGGCGGACTGGTCTTGGCGTTGGCCGGACTCGGGAATGCGGTGGTGCGACAGCGTAGTTGGTGGTGGTGGGGTTTGGCGGTGGTCGGAACGGCGGTTGCTGGAATGGGGCGGGCGCCGTGGTGGGGCTGGCTTGGGCTAACTAGTGGGCTCGTGTTGATGGTGGTTTTGGGTTCGCGATGGCGTCGTCGTGCAGTGAGTGGAGGCACGGCGTGTGTGATCGTGTTTGGCGCGCTGGTGCTCGCGGCGGGCTTCACGCAGGCTTGGCTCGGGCCGAATCATCCGGCGCGTAACTTGGAAACGTTGGGTATTTTGCGGAGTAATGTCGCGCATCAGGCCGAATGGCTGCGCCCGGTACCAGCTGATTTGGGTAGCTTGGCGATGTATCAACCGGGTGCGGGGTTGTGGTTGATGCTCGGGGGTTTGGCGGTGGCATTGGTGGGGCGCGGGTCGCTGGCGGTGAAACTTTTTTTCGTGGCGGCCTGTGTGCCATTTTTTGGTTTGGTTGGAGTGCCGTGGGTGAGCGAATTTTTGGTAGGTTTTGCGCCGGACGCTTTTGCCCGAATCGTAAATTTGCCCCTTGTGCTGCGGTTGACGCCGATTTTTACCGGGCTGTTGGCGATGGGGGGAGTGGTGTGGTTGGCGACGGCTGCGCCGGTGGGCCGCTGGCGGCGCCGCATCGAGGGTGGTTTTTTGTTGGCGCTGGTCGTGTGGGGTTTGTTGCAGGCGGCGCCGTTCATGCGTCGCGGTTGGAATGTCACGGCATCGCGGACGCGCACCGAAAACCATTTTCGTCCGGAGAACTTCGTGCTCGAGCGTTTCTGTTACGACCTATTGCAGCCTCCGGCTTATCTTACGTACGGCCGAGTCGATCCTTGGTTGCAAGCGAGGGTGTTGGATGTACAGGAAAATGTAGTCATCGGGCCGGATGAAACCGCTCGGCTCATGGAAAGCGCAGGAGCGCAGCGCTTGCGGATGACGGCGCGTGACTTGGCGAGTGATCCCGTTTGGGCGATTCTGGCGCCGACTATCACCGTCGGTCCGCAGGAGCGGCTGCTGTTGCGCTTTGAATTTCAACCGAAAGTAAACTACGCGGGTTGGTTGATCTGGAGTTCAACTCACGGGTATCGCGAATACCATTTGCCGGATGCTGGGTTGGCGCTGGCCTTTGGCGCGGAAGCGCCGAACTCCCGCGTGGTTGTGCTCGGTAATTCAGGCGACACCGCTGAGACGTATCGGCTCACGTATTCGCGGCAGGCGGGCAACACGGTCGGAGGCAAAGACGATCTTTTGGCCAACGTGATCGTGTCGCGCTACGATCCCGCCCGGGCCGCGGTCCGCGTGGACGAGTTGATGCCGGTTTACCGAGTGACGGCTACGCTACCAGCCGCTGGTTGGATCGAAACCTCCCGCGTCTGGCTCCCCGGCTACCGTGCGACGCTTGATGGGAAAACAGTGAAATTACGTCGCTCGCATCGCGGCTTGGCCATGGCGGCGGCCGGCGCGGGGCTGCATCGCCTGGAGTTGCGCTACGTGGGCACGACGACGCTCTGGATCGCCTTGGCGGTGAGTGCGCTCACGTGGATCGGCGGCGGGATGTGGGCGATCCGGCGTTGGCTCAAACCGCAATCGGAGCTTGGCCCAATATGAGCGCGACGCGTTTCGCCGGTGTGTTTCGGCGCTTGGCTCCCTGGGCGGTGAGGCTTTGTTTTAGGCCTTCATGGTGAAGCCCGAACTTTTTTGGAAATTAGCGCGCTTTGGCGCGGTCGGCGTCGCCGTGATGGGCGTATTTATGGCGCTCAACTGGCTCTTGGGCCACGGGCTGAGCGAGCAGGTCGCGTTTTTATGCGCCTATCCGCCCGCGGTGGCGCTGCATTTTTTCCTCAACAAACGCTGGACCTTTGCGGACAAGCGCACGGCCTCGGCGCGTCAGATGGGGGAATATCTGGTGATGGTCATCGTGACCTTCGTGATCCAGTGGAGCGTATTCACCGCGTTGCGCACGTGGTCAACGTGGCCCGGTTGGCTCGCGGCTGGAGCGGCGAACGTCGCGCAAATGGCCGTGAGTTTTGCGATGATGCAGGTGCGGGTTTTTGCGGCGACGCATCGGGCGCCGGTGGCTGGAGTTCCGCGCCGTGGCGCAGCTTATGCGACGGTGGTTGTTTTCGTTTTGGCGTGGTACGGCTATGTGGGAATCCGCACGAACCCCGGCGTGATTCACGGCCAACCGGCCGGTCTTTACGACCGTTTGACGGAAGGATTTGTCGCCGGCCAAACGCACCTGATGCTCGTGCCTGACCCGCGTTTAAAAACGCTGGCCAATCCGTGGGCCGGAGCGCAGGGAATCCCGCGCGCTCACGATGCCACGTATTTTAATGATCGCTACTACGTCTATTTCGGCGCGGCGCCGACGGTGGTGTTGCTCGTGCCGTGGCGGGTGTTGACGGGGACGTTTCTGCCTGACGGTGCGGCGACGGGGATTTTTTGCGCGGCGGGATTTCTGTTGGCGCTGGGTTTTTATCGACGTTGTGAGCAGCGGTTTTTTCCAGGTTTGGGGCGCGGTTGGGTTGTGGTTTTTGGGCTGATGCTCGGGCTCGGCTCGTTTGTGCAATTTGAACTGCGCAGCAAAGATTTTTACCAAGTGCCGATCGCGTGTGCGTTCGCGTGCGGATTAGGCGTGGCGCATGCGTTGTTGACGGCGGCGACAGCGCAACGCGGGGCGCGACAGCTGGCGGCGCTCGCGCTGGCGAGCTTGCTCGGTGGGTTGGCGGTGGGGGCGCGGCCCAATTATTTTTTTGCGCTCGGGAGCGTGGCGGTCGTGGGCGGCTGGCTCTGGTGGTCGCAGGTGCGGCGCCGGGGCGCGGGCTCGCGGGCGGCGTGGGGGGTGTTGGCGGCGATGGCGGGGCCGGCGGCGTTGATCGGGGCGAGTATCGCGGCGTATAATTATGCGCGGTTTGGCTCGGTGCTGGAGTTTGGGTTGCGGTATCAGTTCGCGGCCGTGGATATGCGGGAGATTAAACTCTTCGGGCTCGAGCGCGTGGGGTTGGCTTTTGAGGGTTACGTCATGGCGGGGCGGGATTACTCGCGCTATTTTCCGTTTATCCGGCAGACGTCCGAGAACATCGGTTTGCTGACGTGGGCCCCGTTTGCGTTGGTGGCGTTGGCTTGGCCGCTGACGTGGCGGACGGCGGCAGGTCGGACGCGGGCGTGGGTTTTGGGCGTCGGTGGCTTGTGGTTGATTGCGCTGCTGAATTTCGGGTCTTTGATGCTCTATTACTATGTTTTCGATCGGTATGTTTTGGATTTTCTGCCGGCGTTGATTGTAGTCGCGTGCGTGATGGTTTCGGCGTGGCTGGCGCGGACGCAGGGCTGGCGCAAACGAGTGGGCGTCGCGGCGCTGATGGCGTTGCTCGGGTACACGGGCGTGCATTCTTTGGTGCATGGGTTGCCGTCGGCGGCGTGGCCCGAGATGCGTTGGGTGGCAGGGATTTTTAATCGAGTGCCGGCCTGGTACGAACGCCTGACCGGCGTGGGCTACGGTGCGGCGGAGGTGGATGTGGAGTTTGCGCGCGGCACAGCCGGGGCGCAGGAAGTGTTACTCGCGACGGCGCGAGGTCGCTGCGTGTTGACGGTGCGCTACCTCGGGGAACATCGGGCGGAAATCCTGTTTTCATCGGGGGAAACGAGCGGACCGGCGAGTGATCCGTTTGAGTTTGAGCTGGGGCGCCGCTACCGGTTGCGGGCGGATCTCGGGTCGCTTTATCCGCCGGCTGGACACGCGGTGTTTGGGGGGCGGGATGACGCGGAGATTAAGGTTCTGCTTCGGCGTGTGGACGTAAGGCTAGACGGACATGAATTACTGCGCTTTGCCTCATCGTTTCCGGATGCGGAACCGGAAAAAATCGAGCTTGGGCACAACTCGGCGGTGCCTGGCACGGCGGCGTTTCGGGGTAAACTCACTCTTGCTGCGCGGGCGGGTTTGCCGGAATCAAAGGATGTGATTGCGCCGGCAGATCGAGCGGGAGCGGTCCGGTTGCGGGTGCGCTTTCCGGCGTTTCGGGCGCAAGTGGGCCAGCCTTTGATTGCGACTGGGCAGGCGGGCGCGGGTGATTTATTTTATGTGTTTTACGCGGGTCCGAATCGGCTGCGATTTGGACATGACGCGTGGAATTTCCCAGGTTTCGAGACGCTGGATTTTTTCTATGATCCCGAGGTGGAGCACATGGTGGAGGTGGATATGGGCTCGTTGCATCCGGAGGCGACGGCGGCGGAGTTGCGCGCGGGGCGGAAGCGTTTGCGGGTGCGGCTGGACGGGCGCGAAGTGGCGGAGGTGGCGCGACCGTTTAACCCGTCGCGGTCAGATGAGGTTTTCATCGGGCACAACGGGATCGGCGCGAGCACGAGCGAGGTGAATTTTTCCGGAAAACGCCTCGAATCGGAACGCATGCCGGCGTGGCCCGAACGTGCGCGGAGTGGCGTGCGGCTTTTGACGGTGACGTTGTCGAGCCAGCGCGTGATCGGGCGGAGTGAGCCGTTACTCGTGACAGGGCAGACGGGTGCAGCGGACATTATTTATCTCAATTATCCTGATGCCGGACACGTGCGAATCGGCTACGACAAATGGGGTCTGGGCGGGGCAATGAGTGCGCCGATCGCGGTGCAGGAAGGCCGGCCGTTGGAGATCGAAGTGAGCCTAGGCGCGCTCTATGGCGCGGGGGTATTTCCGGTTGAGAGGGTGGGAAGCGATGCGCTCAAGCGTTTGTGTGCGACCGTTCAGGTGCGAGTGGACGGAAGGGTGGTGTTGCGACAGTTGAGTGAGAGTTTCCCGGCGGCGCCTGCGCAGATTCATGTTGGGCTAAATCCGATCGGGGCTTCGACGTGCGCGGAGGTGTTTTCGGGTAAAGTCGAGCGGATCGAGTTTTTGGGGGCAGCGATATTACCATGAACGTCGAGTTTGATTTCTGAGAGGCGAAGTTAGAGCCTGAGTTCTTATCACGTTAGTCTAGCCGCTCATGGATTTAAAAACCAACCCACCTTCGTCACGCGTTAATTGCCCTGAATGGGGTTTGCGCGTGGCCGTGTTGCTCGTGGCGATGCTGGTGGCTTGGTTTTATTATTGGACGGTGCAGTCGGCGGCGGCTGATCTTACCCTGCGTGGACAAAAGCGCGATTATTACAATCTGTTGATCGACGGGTTTGAGGATGGGCACCCTTATATGAAGGAGGATCCTCATCCCAGTTTGTTGGCGTTGCCGCCGGCGGAGCGACCGGGCGGGGCGCCGTTCAAGTTGGATGCGAGTTTGTTCAATGGGCGTTATTATCTCTATTTCGGGGTGACGCCGGTGATGGTCTTGATGCTGCCTTATGCGGTGCTGACGGGGCATGATTTTCCTGAAGCGCTGGCGGCGGTGGTCATGATGTTGGCGGGTTTTGGTTTTGCGACGGCGTGGTGGTGGGAAGTGCGAAAACAATTTTTCCCTCGGCTGGGTGCGACCTGGACCGTGCTGGGCGTGGTGGCGCTGGGGTGCTGTACGGCGGCGCCGTCCGCGCTGCGCCGCCCGCTGTTTTACGAAGTGGCGATTGGGGCGGGATACGCCTTTTCGATGCTGGCCTTGTGGGCGTCGTCGCGCGCGTGGCGGCGCCCGCGACAGAGTTTGTGGTGGTTGGTGGTGGCGGGGATCGCGGTCGGATTGGCGGTGGGCTCGCGGGCTAATTTGGCGCCGGCCGGCTTGTTGTTGTTATGCGCGAGTGCGGTGGGTTTGGTCTGGCGCGCGCCGGTGAAGGTAGGGCGGGGGCGGTTGTTTGCGATCGCGTTGTTGGCCGCGGGGATGGGGGCGGTCGCGGTGGGGGCGGGTTTGGCGGTTTATAACTACGCGCGTTTTGGGAGTGTCGCGGAGTTTGGCCATCATCATCAGCTCGGGACAAATCCGAAGCAGATGTTTCGGTTGGAAAATCTGAAATACAATCTAGCGCTTTATTATCTGAAGCCGCCGTCGGTGAATGGTTATTTTCCGTTTGTCGCTCCTGCGGAGGAGGGGGTGAAGCCGTCAGATTATGTGGGGCGTGAGCACGTGCATGGTGAATGGCCGTGGACGCTGATCGTCGGTCTGGCGGCGGTGGCTGGAATCGGGATTTGGGAGGGACGTCGTCAGCAGCAAAGGCGGCGCTGGGTCGGTGTTTGCGGGTTGGCGGCTTTGTTGTTTGTGGTGAATGGGGTGGTGGTGGCGATGACCGGGGTGCGGTCGAATCGGTACATGTTGGATTTTCATCCCGCTTTGGTGTTGGCGACGCTCGTCGTTTTGGCGGCGGGATTGGTCGGGCGGAGTTTTTGGCAACGTTGGCTCGCGCTCGGCGTGGCGGTGCTGATTCCGCTAGCGGCGATTTTCAATGTGTTGGGGAGCTTGCAGGTGCACGGTTTTTTTCAAGCTACGTCGCCTGCTACTTATGCTCGGTTGGCAGCTTTGATTGACGGTTGGGTGTGGCCGCTGTTGCGCACGGAGGCTGCGGCAGTGGGGGATCGTGAAGTCAGAATCCACTGGCCGACGGGTAACCGTGGGCTCCGGCGTGAGCCGTTTTTTGCGACTGGAACGAGGGATTTTCGCGATGGGATTTTTATCGAATTTGATGGCGAGGGTCGGGCACGTTTTGTTTTTCAGCACGGGGAGTTTGGCGAGTTGATGGGCGATTGGTTTCCGTCCAAAGCAGGGGCACCGGCGACGGTGCGTTTGGCGGGAGCGGTATTGCTACCGGGTTTAACGCATCCTTGGTATGAGCAGCGTGGAATTGATGAGCGCACCGCGTTGAAACGACGCTTGCGCGTGAGCGTGGACGGGCAGATGCGATTTGATCGTGATGTGGTCAGCTACGACTCCTCGCCCCACTTACAGGAGTGGGGTATGTGGCGACAGATCGATGGTAAAATTGCCATGTTTACAGGGCAGATTGATGGGGTGAAAAACCAGCCTTTGGATGAAACGTGGTTGCGCGGGCGTATGGTTGAGCGCGGCACGATACGCCTGAATTTGGGGTTGCCGACGGATCGTTACGGCCTGGTCGAACCGTTATTGGCGCAGGGCGGGGAGAAAGGTTTTGATGTGTTGGCGATTCAGTATGTTAGGCCGGGTTTCGTGCGCTTGTTGCATGATCAATTGGGCGGTGGGGGCCGGTGGTCCGAGGAGTTTGCCGTCGATTATAGCCAACCGCAGTCCTTGGAGATCAATTTGCCGGGGGCCGCGGATGGCGTGCCTTGGGCCTCGACCTCTTCGAATGCAATTCATGGCCGGCCCGAGTTGATGGTGGTGAATTGGAATGAGCGTGAGGTTTTCCGACCTGATTTGGCGCCCTTGCCGGCGAACGCCTTGAGTGTGGCGCTGGGGGTGAATGGCTGGAACGCGTCGGGGATGCGGACCTTTTTTGCGGGACACTTAGAGGAATTACCGCGATTGCGGGCGGTCGGTAGCGTGCGACCGGGATTGTTGGTCAGTCGATTGCGCAGCCACGCAGTCCTGAAAATCGGGCGCGGGGTTTGGCTGCGTTTGGAGCGCGCGGACGGGAAAGTGGCCTCGCTCGTCTGGCAAAAAGTGCCGGAATCCGGGCTGATCCGGCTGGGCTGGATGGAGGGCGGGCGCTTGACTTGGATCGCTTGGGTCGACCCCGCCGACTTTGATATGATTCACGCGCGCATGCAGATTGCGCCTAGGGCTGAGGGCGCAGCGAGTCAGGCGCCTACTTGGCTTGAGGTGGAGGTGCGCAACAAGGGAGCTTTTGCGCAGAAATCGGAATTTTTCGATGGCCAGACGATCACGGCGTGGAGTTTTGAAAACAACGAGTGGAAGGGGTCTGCGCTCGGTCGAGCCGATCCGGTGGAGACAAAGGGCTCGCTGGGTTTGCCCGGACGTTTACGTCTTAGGTTTCAACTGCCGGCGGGAGGCTATGCCGGAAGCGATCCTTTGTTGTCGGCCGGTCGGGCGGGCGCAGCAGATTCTATTTTTCTTCGAGGTGACGGCAAGGGCAACTACGTGGTGGGATTAGATCACTGGGGCCTGAGCGCGGTGGAATCTAAGCCGGTCGCGCTGGTACCGGACCAGGTGCATACGCTGGTTGTCGAGTTGGCGAGTCTGGGAAAGCCGGGTGAATTGCCTGCAGGGCGCGCGCGTGTGTTGCTCGACGGACAGGTGGTGCTCGATGGGGCTCAGGCCTTATATCCGGTCGAACCGAAGGAGATCGTTTTCGGCCTCAACCCTCATGGGATGTCGACGAGCAACACCGCGTTTCGAGGTGAGATCGTATCGGTGCGGGCTCAGGCTGCGGCCGATGACATACGTTGAGCTCGCTCAGGTGCCGAAAGCTTGGCCGCGTTCCTCGGGGACAATACGGCGCAGCGTGTAAATATCGGATTTGGCCAGCTCGGCGGCATGTCGGTCTAGCGTGGACCATGGGTCCCATGGCGCGGCGAGCAGTCGACCGCTGATCCCGTCCGAGGCGGGCGAGAGCAGCCATTCGACAAGGCCGAGGGCTTTGTCCAGAGAGGCACCACCGGAGGCTTTTTGTTTTTGCGCGGCGGCGTACTCGGCGGCACCTGCGACGGTGGGGCCGAGTGCGAGGACTTCATCGGTAAGGCGCGTGTTGATGGCACCGGGGGCGATGGAGTTGAGGTCGATGGGTTGGTCGCGGAGCTCTTCGGCGAGCGTTTCGATGAGGCGAACCACGCCGGTCTTGGCGACGCCGTAGGCGGAAAAATTGACGCGAGGTTTGGTGGCGCCGCCGCCGGAGAAGGCGATTACTTTAGCGCGACGGGGCGCGCGGCTGAGTAATCCGTGAAAGGCGCGAAACGGATAAAACGTGCCGTCGAGATTTGCGCGCACCGTGGCGCTCCAGCGAGCAGGGTCGGCGCTGATGGCGGGGCCAACTTCGCCTTGGATTCCGGCGCAGCAGATGAGGCCGTCGATGTGGGTCCACGCGGCCGTTACGCCTTGGGCGGCGAGTTGGACTTGGGCCCAATCGGCGACATCGCAGCGTGAGGTGAAAAATGAGCCCGGGTATTGGGCGGCGAAATCAGCTTGGTCAGAGCGGGCCAGACCCCAGACGCGGTGGCCGCGGGCGAGGAAGTGGGTGGCGAGAGCGCGACCTATGCCAGTGCTGGAGCCGGTGAGGACGAGGTTCATGCGGTGGGTTTTTCGCTTGGGATCAATTTTGCGATCAAGGCGCGGAGTTCGACACTTAGAAACAGGGCCACACCTGCACCCACTAGCATGCCCCAGATCAGGGAGGAAGCCGATGGGACGGGGACGTTGAGCACGCGACCGTGCAGGTAATAATTATATTCTCGAATGATGGGCTGATGTAGCAGGAAGATTTCTAGTGAATGATTACCGAGAAAGGTGAGGACCCTAGAAATGGGGGACTGGATGTGCGCCGGGGTGAATCGTTTCCACAGAAAAGTATAGCCCGACATCAACGCCAAGGCAGCGAGCGGCGAAAAGAAAATGAACCCCTGTAGATAGGGCATGTAGGCAAACATCACGAGTCCGCCAAAAAGAGGCCAATCGAGTTGCAGCGAGAGGCGTCCGTCGCGCAGCAAACGCCCTAAAATCAATCCGGCAAAAAAACCCGGCACGCGGAGGCCAAGGTGGCCAAAGCTACCGGCTTGGCAGGTGGTGAACATCGCATACGCGAAAATCCATGAAAAAGCCCCGCCGACAAAAATCAGTCGGCCGAGATCCTCGCCCAAATGACGCACCGCGCAGAAAATCAAATACAACGTGATGATGAGCGTGATGAACCAAAATGAATCATTGATGCTCATGGCGTAGCTATCGCCGAACCAGCCATGGATTCCTAAATAGTGGACGAGCAGATTCTCCACCGAGTAATTTTTTTGAAGAAAATGGCTGTTGAGCGCCCAGAAGACTGTGAGCGCGACCCAATAGGCGGGCATGATGCGAATGAGGCGCCGACGCATGAAGGCAACGGGGGGTTCACTCCGCTGGCTCAGCGCCAGACCCACGCCGCTCAGGATCACGAAAATATCCACGCCCAAATCACCGTGGAGCAGATTTTGCCACACGAGCACGCCGCCGGCGTGATAGAAAACCACGAGCAAAATCGCCAGACCCTTCAGCTCATCGAGTACCGATAAGCGACCACTGACCTTGGCTGGTAATTCGATTTTAATTTCAGGCATGGGGTAAGCGCTGGTGGTGACGGAAACCGGGAAACTTAATACTTCACGCGCTCGACCGCGTAGGCGCGCAGCAGGCTCGGGGCTTCGCCGCGGACCTCGGGCGAGTGGTCCATGATGAAATAAGCATCGATGCGAGGATACTTGCGCTCGGCTTCATCGAGAAAGAGCAATTCAAAGCTGATCGACGTGCCGTGACGGCTTTCGTCACGGCGCACCGAAACCAGTTTAAAACGGTCGCCCGTGCGGACCACGTCGATGATCCGACCCGTCGGATGCGTGGCGTCGAGGTGCTTGGGGTCGACTTCCGCCGGCAGCGAAGCGACGACGGCGTGGTCGCCCACGTACGGCCAACTCGACACCCGATCATCGAGTTTAAAAAGGTAGCAATCGCGTTGAAAAATATACTCCCGGCCCGGCAGCGCGTTGTAAGCGGTGAGGCCGTTGACGTAGCTGACTTTGACCCCCTGGCGTTGCCAATAAACGAACCCGGTGAGCAAGGCGGCGACGATCACGGCGATAATCCATTTCATGCGCTCAATCAGACAAAGCTTGGCGTGAATGGCGAAGGTTTTCCGATGGCAGAATGTGGACGGCGTGACCTAGAGCGTTCATCGGCGAGCCCTGGCGTTGCTTGGTTGGGGGTTTTAAAAAAGCATGCTATTAAAATGGAGATTTCGCGGCGAACTTGTTGGGCTAGGCCTCCAGTAATGAAACCAGAGCCCTCAGCCCCGATCTTAAATCAAGCCAAGAGCGAACGCCATTGGGTGCGGTGGAGCGTGCTCTTGGTGGTTGGGCTGCATCTTTTTTCTTCGTGGTGTGCTACGACGACGTGGTTCGATCAACGCCCCGATGCCTACAATTTGGTGACCGCGGCGTGGACCAATGGACAGTTTGCTTTGCCGATCGAGCCGCATCCGGAGCTGCTCAAATTGGAGAATCCTTACGATCCGTTGCAGAACGCGCCCTACCGCGTGCACGACGCTTCGTTCTACAAGGGTAAATACTACATGTATTTTGGGGCCGGCCCGGTCGCGTTGCTGCTCAATCCCTGGCGGGTATTGACTGGATTTTATCTCACGCAGGCTTTGGCTACGGGGCTGTTTGCTAGCCTTGGTTTTCTGGCTGCGACGGGATTGCTGTTGCGCCTGCGTCGTCGGTATTGGCCCTCGGCGAGTACGGCGTCGGTCGTGGGCGGAATTTTGGCGATGGGGCTCGGCGGAGCGGGCCTGCAACTGGCGCAGAGCGCCGATTTTTATCCGGTACCTATCGCCTGCGCTGCTGCTTGCGGCATGGCGGGTTTATACGCCTTGGTGCGGGCCATAGCATCGAACGACTTATCAACGCTCTGGTTGACGGTGGCCAGTGTGGCGTGGGGCGCAGCTTTGGCGGCTCGCCCCAATTCGCTCTTGGCGGCGGCCGTGCTCGCGGTGCCGCTTTGCATGATTTTTAACCTAGCGCGCGCGCGGCGGATTTCGATCTTGCGGAGCGGTGGGCAGATTACTGCGGTGGTTTTACCGGTGGTCGCGATCGGCGTGACGCTGCTTTGGTACAACTGGCGGCGGTTTGATTCGCCGTTTGAGTTTGGGATGAAGTACCAACTGGCGGGCGAAATTTTTACCCAAAAACAGTTCCTCTCTTTGGAGAATTTTGTGGTTCATTTTTACGATTACCTGCTGTCGCCGGCGGCATGGTCGCGGTATTTCCCTTTTTTCCAGCCAGCGACGGCGCAGCCTTACGGGGTTCTGCTCGTGATGCCGGTGCTCTGGTTCATGGCGGCAGTGCCAGCGGCGCTGCGGGGCGCGCGGCGGCCGATCGAGGCGCTTTGGGTGGTGCGCTGCCTGGGTTTTTCCGCGGCGGGCGCGACCGCGATGGTGTTTTTATTTTTCGGCGTCACACATCGTTATTACGGGGATTTTCTGCCATTTTTACTTCTGCTGTCGTGCGTGGGTTTACTTGGAATCGACGTGGATTTTTCCGCGGCCCGCGGGCGATTTTGGGGGCGAGTAGGGGTGGCTTTGGCGGTGATGTTTAGTGTTGGGATCAATCTTTTGGTCTGCGCGCAAAAAGCCGATTCAGTGAAGGTCCGGGGTTTGGAATACGCGCTGAATCAGCCGGCGTATTTTTGGGAAAAAATAACGGGGCGTCAGGTCGGGCCGGTGACTTTTCTGGTGCAATTCCCAGACGGCCAAACCGAAAATCCGGAGCCGTTGCTGACCACAGGCAGTCGATTCACGGGCGGCGATATTTTGATGATTCGTTATCGGGGTGAGCGGCAGGCCCAGTTGAGTTTTTTTCATCTCGGCCTTGGTGGGCCTTCGAGCGCGCCGTTTACTTATGAACCGGGGCGGACGTACCGCATGGAGATAGCGGCGGGCGGTTTGTATCCGGAGGACATGCACCCGGTTTATCGTGATTGGTCCGTGGTGGATCGTGAACGGCGTAAGCGGGAGTTGCGGGTGAGTTTGGATGACAAAATTGTTTTCCAAGCGGAGGTGCCGTTTTATCCGGCGCGGCCTGGCGAGGAACAAGTGGGGCGTAACACGTTGGCGCCCGATGTGACGCTGCCGCGATTCGCGGGCATGATTCGTGAGGTCAAGCGCTTGGCTTTAAAGCGACCAGAACGTCTGACGGCCGCCACCAGTCTGCAAGGGCCGCTACGGATTCGTCTGCGTTTCCCTGCGGATCGTACGGGCTTGGCTGAACCGTTGATTTCCACGGGACGCCGTGGGGCGGGTGATCTGCTTTCGGTCAATTATCTAGAGGGTGGTCGCGTGAGTTTCGGATTCGATCACTCAGGTTTGGCTAATTTCCGGACCGAACCGGTCGCCATTGATTTTAATCTCACGCATACACTGGAAGTGGTTCACGGCGGCCTCATGGGTGAGGCCAGCGACTCTGGCGTTAGTGCGACGAAAAAAAATGTCCGTCGTTTCGTACTCAAATTGGACAGCCAACTCCTCGCCGATACGGCAACGGAGTTTCAGCCCGTGGGGGAAGGCGAGGCCGTGCTGGGTTTCAACAGTGTCGGCGTCGCTACCGTACAGGGTTTGTTTTTCGGCCAAATTATCGGTCTGGAACGGGCTGAATTGCCCGCACCCAAGCCGGCGGAACTACCGCCGGGTGCGCTGGCTTTGACCATTTTTTTCCCGGCCAACCTGATCACGGCGGTCGAGCCTTTGGTGACCTCGGGTGTGACCGGCGCCGGCGATCTGCTCTATGTGCGTTATGTGGACGCTCGTAGGATTGCGTTTGGTTTTGATCATTGGGGCTTGGGCGGCGCGGAAAGCGAGCCCGTGGTGATCGACTACGAGGCCATTCACCGCCTCGAAATCACGCTCGGTTCTTTGTACGGAGTGGAGTTGTCGGCCAACGATCCGCGCCGGAAACGGGTGCGGGTGCGGCTAGATGGAAAAATCGTTTTCTCGACCGAATCCCCCTTTCACCCGACGGCGAGAAATGCCGTCAAGCTAGGGGAAAACCAGATCGGCGGGACGTACAATCGCACCGAGTTCACCGGGAAAATCCTCAAATGGAATGTGCTCTCTGAAAAAGATTGGATCGAAGGGCGATAAACTCACGAGGCGCGCGGCTTCGTGTGCGCTCGGCCTCGTGTGTTTGTTGCTAGGCGCTAAAAGCTGATCCTCGTCCCAGACGGGGGGGCGTCCCGAGGGTTGAAGCCACTCCCCGTTTAGGCGGATACGAGAGAGTGTGATCTGCGGTATCGCCGCCGGCTCAATGCCGGTTTTCGTACACCCAGCGGTTAGCTTCGAGCCAGCGGAGGGTGCGGATGATGCCTTGCTCGATCGTGAGTTTAGCTTTCCAGCCGGTGGATTGGATTTTTTTCGTGTCGAGGAAGATGAACGGGTTGTCGCCGATCCAGCCTTTGTTGCCGCCGGTGTGTTCGATTTTCGGCGTCACGCCAAGGGCGGCACAGATGTAGCCGATGCTTTGGTTGACCTGCACGTATTCGGGCGTGCCGAGGTTGTAGATTTGCGTGTGGTGCTTGGCGTCGCGTGCGGTGTGTTGGCGCGTGACGTGGAGGATGGCGTCGACGCAGTCCTGGACGTAAAGGTAGCTCTTGCGTTGGGTGCCGTCGCCGAGAACGCGGAGGTGGCCGGGGTGTTCGAGCAGTTGTTTGTAAAAATCGAAAACGTGGCCGTGCGTGTAGCGTTCGCCGAGGATAGAGACGAAGCGGAAGATGTACGCTTCGTCGATCTGGCCGCCTTCGGCGTAGGCAGAGATGAGGCCTTCGCCGGCGACTTTGCTGGCGCCGTAGAGTGAGGTTTGAATCGGGAAAAGATCGGTCTCGGGCGTGGGGCGCTCCGGCGTGACCAAGGCTTCGCCGTAGGTGGAGCCAGTCGAGGAGAAGCCGATGCGTTTCACGCCGTTGGCGCGCATGGCCTCGAGGACGTTGAAGGTGGCGATGGTGTTTTGCTCGAGGTCCTTGCGGGGGTGTTGCCAGCCGTCTTTGATGTCGGCGTTGGCGGCGAGGTGGAGGACGAAGTCGGCGCCCTTCATGGCGGCGGTCAGGGCGGGCAAGTCGAGATTATCGCCGCGGATGAGGCGGAACTTCGGGTGCTTTTTGGCGCCGTCGAGGAAGCGTTCCTGACCGGTGGAGAGGTTATCCCAGCCGGTGACGGTGGCGCCGTCGGCGAGGAGGCGGTCGGCGAGATTGGAGCCAATGAAACCGGCGACGCCGGTGATGAAGACGTGATTGAGCGACATGGAAAAATGTGAAAAATTAAACGGACAGTGGTGTCGGACGGGGCTTTAGAGCGAGGCCGATGCAGAGATTGCAGAACACGAAGGGCACGCGCAGCGGGAAGAAGCTGCGGGCTTCGATCGTGAAATAGGGATCGAGCTCAGCGAGAATCTCGTGCGGGAGATTGATGTGCTCGCGGCCGATGAATTCAGCGTAGGGAACGTCGAAATGTTTTTTCCAGACCCGCTCAGCTGATAGCGCTCGAGCTAAAGAGTAGGCCGGGCTGCCTTCCGTCGGGATCACGATGAGGAGCTGTCCGCGGTCTTTGTGGAGAAGGCGGTAAGCTTCGCGGATCGTGGCGGGGAGATTGGGCAGATGTTCGAAGACGTGGACGGCGATGAAGCGGTCGAAAAAGCCGTCGGCAAAGGCGAAGGGTTGTTGGCAATCGCCGACGACGGTTTGCACGCGAGGAAACACGCGCCGAATATCGGCGGCCATATTTTCGCGGAATTCGTTGGCGTAATAATGCGTCTCTTGTTCGGGCGTGAGCTTCTCGTGGTGGATGTGCTCGCCGAGGCCGGCGCCGACTTCGAGGGTGGTTTTGAAACCGGGGCGGGAGTACTTGACTGGGAAGGAGTGGTTAAAGTGTTCGATCATCCCGTAGCGCGGTCGGCCGGCGAGCTCCACGTGCCACAGTTTCATGAACTGGTCGCTGCGTTGTTGTTGCTCGGGCGTCAGGACCGGGAGGACTTTGGGCCACTTGGCGGTTTGCATAGGAAGTGAGGAAAAAGGAAAAAAATGAGCCCTGCGAGTCGCAACCGTCGAGACTCAATCGTGCAACGGCATTTTTGCCCAAAATCGGCCGGTGGCCGTGGCCGCGACCATTCCGATCAGGCTGCCCAAGGATAGCCAATAAAGCACCTTTAAGCCTGCTGGCGGGTGATAGCTAAGTTCCACTTGGTAGCTTCCCGCGGGTACGGCGATGCTCACGAGGCCTTCGCTTGATTTTTTAAGCGCTGCGTGGTGGCCGTCGACCTGCGCCACGTAGCCGGTTTGATACATGCGGGGTGTCTCCAGCCAAGCGGCTTCAGAGGCCTGCACGCGAGCCCGATAAGGTATCCAGTTTTCAACCCGCGCGGGGAGCGTAGCCGGATCATATTCTATCCAGCGCACGGCTTCAAACGGTGAGGCCGTCGCTGAGGCAGAGTTCGGGTTCGGGTCGAAGAAATAGCGCAGCTCAACGTCCTGCGGCGAGGCGGTGTGATTCGAAACGGCGAGTAGACGGGAGTGTCGCGCGCCATAACCAAAAGACGCGGGTTCGCCGTATTCGGGTAAGGCATACTGGCTCAGGCTCGTGGGGCTCTTGATTTGTAGCAGGCCGTGGGGTTCCTCGCGGAAATCCACCGCGAGGAGGTAATGATGTCCGGGCAACAAACGCAGTGGGCTCGAGAGCACCAGGACCGCGTTGGCCGTGCCAGCCTCGGGCGCGAAGCTAAAGGTTCCGAGTACTTTGCCCCGGGCAGCAGCGGAAAAGTTATCCGCCAAGGGCGTGCCGTCACGGGCTCGAAACAGGCGCTGTTCTAATGCGGGTTCGGTCACGCCATGGGTAAAATAGGCCGGCAAACGAGGAAACACGAGGTAGGCAAAACGCGTGATTTGGAGGTTTTCCGGTAACATCGCTTGGGCGCCACTCTCGGGTGGGCGCCAGCTGCGACGTGAGCCTTCAGCGAATTTGGCGGCTTCGAGCATCGACCAGATGATGCCTCCGATGAACAAGACTTGGATCCAGCGGGCGAGTCGGCGCGGTTGCGTTTCGCTCCACACCCTAAATACCGCGGCGAGTCCGAAAATGATGAATCCAGACTGGATCAGATAGAGTCGGTTCATGACCCAGTTGCCTGTGGTATTACGTACGAAGGCGGGTACTCGGCTCCATAACAGCGTGGAGCAAATCGCGGGGGTGTTGAGCAGCACCGCAAGTACGGCCGCCGCTAGCAAGGTAGTGAGTATGCCCAGCGAGCGCCGCCGCCAAGCGAACCCCAAGCCTATGGCTAATCCGATCCAAAGGGTATAACCCAGCTGGAAGTCACCTAGCGCCCGGCCATTTTCGCTCAAGGGCAAGAACACCGCGGGTCTTACTTCAGCGAGAAAATGCGCGATGGTACTGGCGTAAGCTGCTTGGAAGCCTGCCGCATTGACGCCGAATTCCGGAGGATAAAGCAGCACCGAGCCCACGGGATACGCGACCAACGCCGCAAATAGCGCCGCTGCAGCCAGCAAGGGCAGCGTTTCCTGTTGCAGTTTTTTTCGATCACGCCCGATTCGAACAACCTGCACCGCCGCGGCGAGAATGGTCGCCCAAAGGGCGATGGGCGTGTGCCCCCACCAGAGCATGCCCAACCCGCCTGCCAGTGCCAGCATAGGCCTATACCCGCTGCGGATAAAACTCGCGATGCTCCCGTATAGGGCAACGGGGAGCCAAGGCACCGTCATCCACGACATGAACAGATCACTATTAAACGCCAAACCCAGTGTGCCCGGGCAACTGACGTAAAGTAGCGCCAAACCACATGCGATCCAGCGGGCCGCAGGCAATAGCGCGCGTAGACACCCGTAGCTCACCGCGAGAGCCAGCATGCCCGTGCCGAAAAGCAGCGTGTTTACCACCGCTATAGGCCCCAGGCCGAAACCAGTCAGCAAATCCACGAGCGCGCCGGCGTGATGAAAAGCGGGGGCGACCCGTAGAGGATAGACCGAGCCATTGAACTGATAAATGCTTTGTCCAATAAAGACAGGAAACGTCCCAGCCCGAATTTGAGCCATCATATCGGCTAACATCGTCGCATACCAAAGCGCGTCTCCTGAGCCATGTAAGGACGGAACTAAAAAAGGATGCAGCAACCCGACTCCCGCGCCCACTAATAGGATCCAACGCAGATTCTCCGCTACCGCGGCCGTTTTTTGAAGCGACTCGTGCACGGAGATTTCAAGCCGCCAACGGTAAATCGTGAGTGCGATGCCGATCCATGCCGCTGCTGCGACTTGCCCTGCTTGCCGAGTCCCAACGAGCCAAGGCAGCGCCGTCAGCAGCATCAAAATAAGCAACCCGAGCGCGGTAAAAAATCTCAGTCCCAGTGCAGGTGTTTTCGCCTGAGTCCAACGGCTCCACGCTAACCAAAGCAGGGGGCACAGGCCTACGATTGCCCAAGACCAGAGTCCCGGCACGAGGCTGTTTCCCATCCACAAGATTAAAAAAATCAAGAGGGTTTCCCCCGCGATCACATCGAACCGAGATTCGACCATGCTCGGAGCCAGCGCCACCAGTCGGGCCCAGATTTTTTGAAAATTAATCAAGGCCCAGCCCCACGAAGCTGGTAGCCACATTAGCGCAAAATTCAAACTGCGCAGAGGTAGATTAAAGACCAACAACCAGATCAACCCTAGGGCTAGGCAGAAACCGAGTTGGCTGTACAGGCGTCGCAAGTGGGTCTTTAGCGTCTTGGGATCGAGTTTTTTTTCCCGCGCGCTCGGTAATATAAACAGGGCGACTCCTATCGCGCACAACCGGGCGAAGAATGGCAGCGGTTGATCAAGCCACCATCGCTCCAAGGCGGAGCCGGCAAGCCAGATGAGCACGAGATCGATCACCAGCTCTCGGTGGGTCAAAAACCAGACCTGAATTTCATCAAACAAATGGTCGAATTTTTTCATGATGAAAGCGGGTTTCTTCCGTTTCTGGAAAATGGTGACCTCGGGCTTCGCTTACCGTCTCATTGCCCCTAGGGCTATCCATCGTTTAAAATCAGTCGCTTAAAATGCTACGTAGATGAACGGTTTGCTCGGGAGGCCGATGCGGTAGAGGACGTAATGGAGGACGAAAGCGGTTAGGATGCCGACAACTAGCGAGCCGGCGTGACTGAGAAGCGTGGCGGTCGGGGCGGGAATTTGATCCCAGAATTTGCGCAGAACGGGGGGCACGGGTAGAGAGGGAGGACGCGGTTATTTCAAGTAACCGAGTTGGGTGGCGAGGGCTTGAATTTTTGGCGCAGTGGCGGCGGCAAGTTTGGTGCCGCCGGCGGTGGTGAGGTGGGTGCGATCACCGAAATCTTCCGGGGCGAAATCGTGCCCGTACGACAGGGCGGCATAACCAAATTTTTCCCAGCCCGCGATAGTATCACTAATCGCCGTTTCATCGCGGGTTTGTAGGTCCGTTTCGAGTTGGCGCGTGTAATAGGGACTGTTGCGCGAAATCAAAATCAGCGTGCGAGGCTTGAGTGGGTCTGGAAACGCGTTGGCGGCAAAGCGCAGAAATTGCTCGCGCGATCCTTCGGCTAATTGCCACTGGCCCTGCGCGTTTTTCGCATAACCATTGGCGCTGTAGGCGCGGGTGATGATGGTATCGTTGGCGATTACACTCGGGGTAAAGCGCTGATCGAACGGCAAGGTATCGTAATCAGTCTCCTCGTCCTTGAACTTGGCTCGGGCGCGGTAGGCGAGATTGGGATCGGGCTGGTATGGCGTCGCAAAGGTGAAAAACTTCGTGGCGGACCACCAGTTCCAGAAATCGCGGAAGTGGAGCACGGCGTCAGCTTCGGCGCCGAGGCGGCGTTCGAAACGAGCGGTTTTGTAGTCGGTAGCGGCGAGATATTCTTTGAACTGTTGATCGCGCGGAGCCCAGGGCAGCAGCAGGCCTTTGTAATACGCGTCGAAAAGGATAAATCGGTAACTCTCGATCCCGATGGCGTCGGCGGCTTGGAGGGCGGCGACGTTGGCGATGTAGATCTGGCGGGGAAATTCGTCGCGGAGCGATTCGGCCACGAAGGCGCCACCGTCGGTGGGGCTGGAGCCGCGGAAGGCGAGATTCACCACGGCGTAACGATCGCCGAGGATTTCTTGGAGGCGCTTGGTCCATACGCGGTCGGCGGGTTGGCCGACGCCGAGGAGGATCGAGTTGCCGCCGACGATCACGAGAATCTGGTCGGGCCGGCAGCGCGCGCGGACGAAGGCGCGCATTTCACCCATCGTCGGCTCGTACTGCGAGTCCGGCGCGATCATCGGGTGGAAACGCACGGCGTAGGGATGGAGGTCGCGTTGGATGACCGTGCGGCCGGTCCACGCCATAAGCCCGAGGCCCAGCACGAAACCGGCGAGCAAGGTCCACGGACGGAAAAACGGTCGCGACGCGGGATCGGCGGCGGACGTGGCAGGCAAGGGCTGGGGCGTGAAGTCGCTCATAGGCCGAAGAGGAGGCGGGCCATTTTCAAGGCTTCGGCCACCGGATAGAAGAACACCAGCCAGCCGAGCCAGACGAAGATTTGCGTGAGCACAAAGCCGATGGTCGGCTCTCTCTTGAACACGCCGGAAATCGCGGGGCCGACACCGGGGATTTTTTCATACGTGGCGCAGAGCGCGAGACCGACGCCGTGGTAAAGGCCCCAGATGACGAAGTTCCACGCCGGGCCGTGCCAGAGGCCGCAAAGGCCGAAGGCGATGAGTCCGTTGGTCACGCGCCGCACCGGGCCGTGGCGGCTGCCCCCGAGCGGGATGTAAATGTAATCGCGGATCCACGAGCTGAGCGAGATGTGCCAGCGTTGCCAGAAGTCCTGGATGTTGCGCGCGAGGTAGGGCCAATTAAAATTCTCGGGCAGATCGACGCCGAAGAGTTTCGCGACGCCGATGGCGATGTCGCTGTAGCCCGAGAAATCGAGTAAAATGCGAAACGCCAGCATCGCCAGAAACACCCAGCGGTCGAACAGCCCGAGCGCAGCGAACTGCGGTTGTTGGTGATCGATGAGAAACGTGAGGTTGTCGGCGATCGCGACTTTCTTGGCGAAGCCGATCGCGATGCGGCGCAGGCCATCGGCGAAGTTGCCCGCGACGAGGCGGCGGCTACCGGTTTCGAGCGCGGCGAGAAATTGCGGGTAGCGCTTAATCGGGCCGGCGACGAGCGACGGGAAGAAAATCGAAAAGAGCAGGAACTTGACGGGATGGCGGATCGGTTCACCACCGCGCCGCAAATCGAAGAGATAATGGACGAACTCGAAGGCAAAAAAACTGATGCCGAGGGGCGGAGCGCCGGGCATAATTTTTTTGGCCGCATCGGTGAGCTGGGCCGCAAAGCCGCTGCTTAATGGCTCGATGACGATGCCGATGAAGAAGAGCGCGTATTTATAAAAACAGAGCGTGAGCGCGCACAGAATCATCGCCGCGAGGCAGGCCCATTTTTGGCGGCTGAACCCAGCGACGTAGGTGATCACCATCAACACCACGATCGGCGCCATCCCGGCCGGCCCGGCGAAATGCCCGTGGAAGACGGTGCACGCCGCGGCGAGGAACCACCAGCGCAACGTCGCGACCGGCAGCAGCCAATACACCGCGAGCGTGAGCGCGGTGAAGGCGAAGAACCAGTATGTCGTGAAAATCATGCGAGCGGCGCGGGGACGTTAGGACGACACGGCGGCGGGCAGGTTTTTCACTCCGACTTAAAACCCTCGGCGCGGTCCACGATAAACTTGGGCCGCGAGCGGACTTCTTCGTAGATGCGGCCGATGTATTCGCCGAGGATGCCCACGCTGATGAGCTGGATGCCGCCCATGAACAAAATCAGAATCACCATCGTCGGATTGCCCATCGGGAAGGGGAAGCCGGCGAGCTTCATCACGAGATACGTCATCGCGATCAGGAAGGAGGCGGCTGCGATCACGAAACCGAATTGCGTGCTCAACGTGAGCGCGTAGGTGGAGAAACAGAAAATGCCGTTGAAGCCGATGCGCAGCGAACCGAAGAAGCGGTTGTAATTGGTCTCGCCGGCGAAGCGCGCGGGGCGGTCAAAGGGGATGAGGCATTGCTTGAACCCGACGACGGCGACCATGCCGCGGAGGAAGCCGTGGGATTCCTTGAGCTTCACGACTTCGAGGATGACGCGGCGCGTCATGAGGCGGAAGTCGCCGGTGTTCTGCGGGATTTTTACATCGGCGATTTTGTTGATCACCTTGTAGCCGGTGCTGGCTACGAGTTTTTTCAGCCACGGTTCGCCGGTGCGGGCGCGGCGTTGCGGGAGGACGACGTCGTAGCCTTGTTTCCACTTGTTGACCATGTCGTGGATGAGCTCGGGCGGGTCCTGGAGGTCGACGTCCATCACGATGACGGCGTCACCGCGGGAGTATTCCATGCCGGCCAGCGTGGCCATGGGTTGGCCGAAGCGGCGGGAGAATTTGAGCAGCTTGATCCGCGGATCGGTGAGGCGTTCTTCGAGGACAACTTCTTCGGTGCGATCCGGCGAGGGATCCATGGAGAAGATGATTTCGTAGTCTTGGGTGATCTCGCCCAAGATGGGCCGAATCCGGCGAAGGAATTCGGGGATGTTTTTCTCTTCGCGGAAGACAGGGACGACGATGCTCAGCAGCATGGGAAGACGTTAGCGACTAATGGGTGTGGTTGAACACTTATTTTCAGGTCGGCGGCGCGGGCCTCGGTTACTGAAAGTCGATGTTGACGATGCGGAAGGAGCGCAGGCGGGTGTCGGGCGCGGCGAGGGCGAAGTTGCGCGGAGCATCAAGCGTCACGCCGGTGGCGTGGTCGGCCGAGAGCGCGACGGTGATGCGTTCGGTTTTCTCGAGGCCGAGCGAGACGACCGGCTGCGCGGTGCCGTTGACGCCCACGGTGAGCGGGAGATCGGCTTTGGCGGGGAAGCGGATGACCTCGATGATGGCCGTCTTGAACTGTTTCGTCGCGGGGAAATCGAACGCGATGTGGCGGTCCACCCAGCCGTCGTTATCGGCGCGGTCGAGTTTGAAAAGGTAGCCCGAACGGTGCCAGCCGCGCGCGAATAGATCGGTGGGGCTGAGATTCTCGAAGGAGATGTTTTTGATGAGGAAGGCGCGTTCGCGTTTTTCGTTGGGCAACGCGAAGACGTTGGCGGCGTCGAGGGTGACGGCGGTGCGTTGTTTGGCCGTGAGCGGCAGGAGAAGGCTCACGTAGCTCGTGCGGGCCACGTCTTGGTGGTCGATGACGCGGCCGTTGACGGTGACGTCGAGGGCGTTGGTCGCGACGGGCGCCCAGCCGGGCATCTCGAGGTCGATTTTGAGGACCTTGAAGGCGTCGAAGGCGGGGGCGTTGAACGTCGAGCGGCGGGCGATCCAGCCATCTTCGTCGACGCCAGTGAGGTCGAACTTGTCGCCCTTTTGGTTCACGAGTTTGCGGAAGGATGTGAGGTCGGGCAGGTCGCCGATGGAGATTTCCGCGATCGAGGCGGAGACGGCGCGTGGGTCGTCGGTGCCGTAGACCTGCGCGTCGGAGAAGTGCAGGCTGATCGAAGTGATCTGCGTGGCTTCTTTGATGAGGCGGGTGAGGGTGAAGGCACCGCTCTTTAGGTTAACGATTTCCGTGGGCTTCTCGTTGATCGAGACGGTGACATCGACGCCCTGTTCTCGGAATTTTTTGGTTTCGGGAATCGTGCCCTTGAAAGTCAGGATCTGGCCAGCGCGGGAAGGCCCGAGTTTGAAAAACGCATCTTCCGCGACCCAGCCGTCTTCGAAGAGGCCGGAGTATTCGAGGCCGGGGTAGCGCGCGAGATCGCCGGGGAAATCATTGATTTTGCTCGGGCGCGGGAGGGCGAGGTATTGTTCCTCGGTGATGACGGAGGCGTCGCGCATGAACCCGACGAGGCGGCGATCGTCGAGGTTGAACTTCAAACCCCAGAGGCGCATGAGGCCGGTTTTTTCCTTTTCAATCGGGTGCGGGACTTCGCCGAAATCGAGCGTGATGTAGGCGTTTTGCTCGAAATATTCGGGCTTCAGTGGCGGCGAAACCACGCGTGCGGAACCGTGGCCGACGAAGGGCAACGGATAATCTTTCTCGCCAACGACGATGGCTTTCGAGGGGAGTTTAGAGCGGCCCTTGCCGAGGGATGTGCGCGAGAAATCGACGATGAGGCGCAGGTTGGGCGAAGGGTGGATGATGTTGAATAGGTTGTAGCGACCGCTGCCGTGGAAGTAGACGTCGCCGTGCGTGATCGGCTCAGGCTCGCGTTGGAAGAACGCGGCTTTGAAGCGGGCGGACGAATAATAGTGCGGGCTCAACTCGGAGTGGATGAAGACGAGGTGGTCTTTCACCTGGCTCTCGAGTTTGTATTGAAACATGTTCTGCGCGACCCAGCCGGTGCCAGGGTTGGCTTTGTTGAAATGGTCGAGGTCGCGGCGGACGGAGACGAGGAGGCGGTCTTTGTAGTTGAGATTCCGGGACGAGGTTTCGGTCCAGTTGTTGTCGAGCTTCTGGATCGACATGACTTTGTAGTCGGGGACATCGCCGGTCATGATTTCCTCGGGCAGGAGGAAACGTAGGAGCGAAAGTTTTTCGATGATGCGCGCTTGCGGCCCGAGATCGGGGTCGGGCGTGCGCAGGAATTTCAGCACCGCGATGTTGGCGATGTTGTCCATGTAGCTGCGCGAGAGGAAACGCGTGTCGATGCCTTGCGTGTATTGCGCGAGCATCTTGGCGGTGACGACGTTGTTGATGTCGCTCTCGATAGCGTCGAACTTGAGATCCTTGGGCGGCGTGAAACTGACGCCGAGGCGCGAGGCGCCCACGACTTCGGTCAAGCCACCGCCGTAGGTGCCGAGGGAGGCGTAGGTGTAATACGCGTGCGGCCAGATCGTACGGGCGAAAAATACGACGAGGGCAATCGCAGCCCAACGACGGTGTTTGGCCGAGGAGCCGAAGAGGAACAGTGCGAAACCTTGCGCGAGGAACAGCGTGATCACCGGCTGGGCGAACATCGCGAGTTTGAACAGACCGAAGTCCTGGCCTTTATTGAAAAGGTAGAAGCCGAGGAACAACATTAAGGCGCCGAGGTAGCCAGCGGGCGCGCCTTCGCGGACGTTTTTCCAGGCCCGCACAATCATGAAAATTAGGAACCCAAAACTGAGCGCGATCAGGATCGAGATCAGCGGGTCAGTGCCGACGACGCCGAAAGCGTGCAGGCCGAAAAGCATCGGCAGGAACGACGGTACGAGAGTCCACGGGAAGAGCACGAGGCCGCCGCTTTGGTCGTTGATTTCCGCCATGGCGCCGAGACCGGCGGAACCCACGGATTGCATGACCAACGTGTTGATGAATTGGTAGGTGTTGGTCGCGATCAGCAGGAACGTCAGTGCCGCTACGCCACCGATGAAGAGCGCGTATCGGTTGAAAATCGCGCGATCCGTGTAGCGCAGCCGCAGCGCGCAGATGCCGATGCCGAGCGCGACGAACGGCGCGACTTCAGGGTAATAAATCGCCAAACAGCCCGTGATGAGACCGCCGAGGGCGAGTTTGCGCCACGTCATGTGGCGCGTAGCGAACAGCACCGAGGCCGCCGCGAGCAAGATGGCGATACCGCCAACTTGGGCGATGAGTTGGTAAAGCGTACCGAGGCCAAAGAGCGGGCTCGTGGCGAAAAGGAAAAACGCCACCAACGTGACCTTGCGGTAGCGACCCTTGAAAATGGAAACCGCACCGAGCGCGAAAATCTGTAGCATGCTCAACATCAGAATCGTGGGCATGAACGTCTGGTGCGCCTTCAGCCCTGTCAGCGAGGCGATCCACGCGACGGCGAGTTCGGAGCCCGGCCGAATCTGCTGCAGGCCGTGCATGAACCAGTAATGTTGCGTGTAGTTGCGACCCTCTAGGTCGGTCTGCAGCGGGAGGTCGTAGTAGCCGTGGTTGAGGAAACGCTCGGCCGCCAAGCAGTAGTTGGCCATGTCGTCGTTGCCGTAGGATATCCAGTTGAAGCCGAAGCGGACCGCGGGCCAGCCGACGTAGAGCAGATAAACGCAGACGATGCCGAAAAACGGCGCGAGTTGACGCCACGGCAATTTCGGCCGGCGCCAGATGAAAATCCCCACCGCGGCCACGAACATTCCCAGCGTGAGCCAAGGCCCCGCCACGCGGACGGGAATGCCCCAGACGTTGAGCCGCGTGATCAGGACGATCAGGAGCGCGAGGCCGACGGTGGGTGCGATGAACCAGCTCCACAGCACGCCGAGGCGCGGTCGCAGGAGCGCGACGACGGCTTGGCCGATAAAGGTGAGGTAAAGAAACGTCCCAAGGACGAGGAGCAGTGCGATCATGCGGGCGTAAAAATTTTGAAGCGCTAAGACTCCAAAAATACCGAGGAGAAAACAAGCCCGCTTTACGCGTCTATCGCCAAAGAATTTCGCCGCGGGAATAGCGGCTTAACCCACAGAGCTTGTTGGTGCCGCGGGTCGGCCCCAAATCGGCGAAAACACCGGCCTGACGCGCCGGGGTTTTACCAGCGAATTCCGAGCGCTTGCAGGCGCGCGGTGATCGCGCCGCGGAACCGCGTCGAGCGGGCGTAGCGGTTGATCGTGTCGCCGTCGTTTTGTTTTTCGCCGTGGAAGCGGGTGCGGATGCGCGTCATTTCTTCGGCGCCGGTCGTGTGAATCGCTTGGCTGGTCTTTTGCTCCGCGTGGACGCGGAAGCAGCCGAGGAAATACGGCACGCGCTTGATGACGCAACCGGCGCGGTGGAAACGCGCGAGCAAGTCCCAATCGAGGGCGAACTGGAAGCTCGGGTCGATGCCACCGGCTTTGTCCCAGGCGCTCTTCCGCCAGAACATCGTTTCCTGCGGAATATAATCGATCCACTCCAGAGAGGGCGCGTCGTGGCGCGGCATCACCCAGCGGCCGACGTCGCGGTCTTCGGGGTCGATGATGATGCGGTGGCCATAGATCACGTCGACCTCGGGATGCGTCGCGAAATACTCGGCGACGTAGCGCAGCGCGCGCGGGGCGATGAGGTCGTCGGAGTTGAGCCACGCCATGATGTCGTCGGGCCCGAGGCTGGATTCGAGATGGAGGAAACCCTTGCGCACGGCGTCGGCTTGGCCCTTGTCGCGGACGGATTCCCAGTGGTGGAGCCGTTTCGCGTAGCGGGCGATGATGGCGGCGCTGCGGTCTTTGGAGCCGCCGTCTTGCACGACGTAGCGTAGGCGCGGGTAATTCTGATTCAGGATGCTCAGCATCGTGCTCTCGATGAAGCGATCCTGGCCGTAACTCGGCGTGACGATGGCGAGCTGCGGCAGCTTCGAATCGGCGAGGCGCGCCTTGGGAATGCGCGCATCCCAGACGAGCGGACGCGGGTCGTAATGGCGCAGAATGCCGATCTGCATCCAATAATCTTCGACGAATTTTTTAAACAGCCACGTGTCAAACGGGCGCCACCATTCCTCGCGGACGTAACCGCAGGCGCCGAGGTAAAGTTTGCGGAGTTTGGCGGTGAACGTGGTCGTCTCGGCGGAGAGTTGGGCGATGATATTCGCGCGTTCGACGCAGGCGCGGTGCAGCACTTGGATGACCGCTTCTTTTTCGCCGAGGAGTTTGCTGTAGTGTTTGGCCTGTTCGAGGCCGGCGAGACCGTGGGCGTAATTGGCGAGCGATTGGTCTTTGTCGGCCAGCTGGGCTTTGATTTCTGCGATCTCGCGGTCGCGCAACACGACGAGAGCCTCGACGTTGCGGATGTGAACTTGGGAAGCTTCGAGCGTAGCGACCCAGTTGGGGTAATCGCCGGGAAGTTTGGCGAGCGTGGCTTCGGCCTCGGTGCGTGCGGCGGTCGCGGCGGTGAGGCGCTCTTCGAGTTGGGCGCGCTCGTTGGCTGCGGCGGTGAGCGCGGCTTGGGCTGTGGCGAGGGCGGCGGCGTTCGCGTTTGCAGCTGCTTCGGCGGCGGCGCGGGCGGTGGTGAGTCCGGCGATGTGGCGATCTTTCTCCCCGTGCGCGGCGTTCAGTTCGCCGACCATGCGTTGAAATTCTTTTACGTGGCCATCAAGGGTGATGATGAGGGCTTCGCGTTCGTTGCAGACGGTTTTGAGTTGTTCGATCTCAGCGTCTTTGGTGTCGGTCTCGGCTTTGAGTTCGTCAATCTCGGTGTCTTTGGTCGCGCACTCAGCTTCGAGCTCGGCCTTGATGGCTTCCATCTCGGTCTTGCGCTCGGTGGCGGCGGTTT
>CANFSZ010000012.1 GCA_947449835.1 Opitutia bacterium | reverse complement strand
GACGCTTTTTCTTCACAAGGAATGAGCACACCCGAACCCGTCCAGGAAAGACTGCGCGAACCCTGCGCGACGTTGACGCCCAGCGTCAGCGACGGGAAGCGCGTCTGGTAGCCGATGCGCTCGGCGATGTATTGATCGAGCGAGATCGTGTTGCGAAATCCGCCGCTGCCAGGGTGCGGCGCCGCCGTGAGAAAACAAATATCCGCCGGGTGGCCGCCATCGACATCGGGATGCGACACGCCACTGAACACCGTGAAATCATCCCGGTGTTCCTTTAACAGCTCAAGGTACGGCGAGAGCGTGTAATCCCGACCCGTCGTCGTGGGGAAAAATTGATCAGGCACGAGCCCGAGGTTGTTGCAGATGGCGAGCATCCGGCGCGGTTTGGCCGCGGCCTCTTTCGCTGCCTGCGCCCGCGCGAAAGTCGGCAACATCGAATCCAACAGCGGTAAGGAAAGCACGATGCCGGCCCCGCGCAAAAACTGACGCCGCGAGAGCGCGCGCCGCGTCGAGACGTAGGAGCCGAGCGAAGAACGGGAATCGGGGGAATTTTTCATGCGGCGGGGTAACGGCTACTTATTGAGGAAAAGCGGGCTTTGTACGAGCTCATGCACGAGCGTGCGCACGCCGTACTGGCGCGAGCGGGCGCGTTTCAAAATCTGCTCGATGGTGGCGCGATCCGAGAAACTGATCGGCGCACCGGTGGAGTAAATCGCGAGTTGGCGCACGAGGTTGCGGGCAAGTTGAACTTCATCGGCGAGCAGGAGACGCTTGAAATCGCGGATGTCACCGAACGCCCGCCCATCGGGCAACACGCCACTCGGGTCGACGGGCAACGCCGTATGAAACAAAAATTTCTGCCCGCCCTTGCCGATACCCGGGTCGGGCTTGGTGTCGCTCGCGGCGCGGTAACGGTCGCGCCACCCGCCCATCACGTCGAAACTTTCCAAAGCAAAACCGGCCGGATCGATTTTCGTGTGACACGCCGCGCAACTTTCTTGGGTGCGGTGTTTCTCGAGTTGTTGGCGGATTGTCGTCGCTCCGCGCGTGTCAGGATCGACGGCCGGCACGCTCGGCGGCGGAGGTGGGGGGGCAGACCGAGCACCCGTTCCATGATCCAAGCACCGCGCAGCACAGGCGAAGTTGTGGTGCCATTCGCCGTGATTTTGAGCACGGCAGCTTGCGTCAGGAGGCCTCCGCGCGGGCTGTCGTAGGGCAACTCCACGCGCCGCAACGCGACGCCCTCGGCGCGAGGCAAACCATAATGCGCGGCGAGACGTTCGTTGACGTAAACGTAATCACCGACAGCCACATCGCGCGCCGGTAAATCGCCGCGCAACAGCTCCGCAAAAAACATCCGCGTCTCCTCTAGCGCCGATTCTTCGAGGTGATCGTCGAGGTAGTAATCCGGATAGAGCGTGGAGTCAGGCGCGGTCGCGGTGATTTTGCGCAGGTCGAGCCAGTAATCCAAAAAGGCTTCCGTGAAGCGCTGTGATTTCGGGTCGTTGAGCAAGCGCTCCGTCTGCGCGCGCAACACCTCGCGCCGATGCAATTCTCCGCGCGCCGCGAGGTCGCGCAACGCATCGTCGGGCGGCGAATTCCAGAGAAAAAACGCGAGCCGCGAAGCCAGCGCGTAATCGTCGAGTGGCCCAGTTTTTTCATCGAGGCTGATAAATTCCGCAGAACACAACACCGCCGTGTAACCGGCGATCATGGCGTCGGCAAAGGAGCTGCCGGTCTGCAACGCGCCCTCGATCACGGGCAGGAAACGGGTCGCCTCGGCGTCAGTCACCGGACGCCGATACGCGTGTTGGGCGAAATTGCGCAGGAGCCGCGCCGCATCGTGCGCGGGCTGCTCGGAGATGATTTCAATCGGGCCGCCTTTTTTTGCGGGGGCTTTGAGCGGTAAATCGCCAAAGAGCAACCGGTGCCCCGCGCCCGGCCCGCGCTCGTCATAGATCGGGCCTTCGACCTCGAGCCAGCGAAACACGACGCCGGGCTGACCGTCGGGCTCGGCGAGTGGATTTTGGAAACGACCCGCGCCGGGCCGCGAGCGGAAGAGTCGGCCCGCGTCGGGGCGGATCGTTTCTTTTTCCAAGAGCCACACGTCGAGTTCACGCACGCTCGGCTCCGGCGTGAGATCAAACGTCCCCAGTCGGCGCAACTGGCGCGGGGGCAACTCCGAGTAAATCGTGATCGCTTCGCCCCGCCGACCGGGCGCGACGTCGTCGAGATCCGGAATCCACCAACGCGTGGGCTTCGGCGCAGCGGCTTTTTTGCCGGGCTCGGGCGCTTTGACGGGATCCGGTTTACCCGGGCCGACCCAAACGGTGTGGCCGCTGAAACGCAGCCGATAATGTCCCGCGACGGGCGCACGGAATTGATTAAATTTTGGCTCAATCGGCTCGTAACTACCCGCGACGACGCCGACGCCTTCGAGCTCGCGCTTTACCGGATCAGCGGCGCCGACGGTGATGGGCGCGGCCTCGCGGCGGACGTCGGGTTGAGCCTGAAACCCGAGCACGGGAAAAGTCGCGCGCTCCGGGGCGTTGTTGAACACCGAGAATTTCATCGGGCCGGTGTAGCTGCGTTGATCCCGCGCGTAGTAGCGCTTGATCGTCGTGGGCAACGGCGCGACTTGCGGGGCGATCACTTGACGGAGCGCGTAATCGGCGGCGCTGAGGTAGCGCGCCATCTGCACGTGGGAAACATCGAGACGTTCGCCGACTTTGTTGAAACGAAAAGCTTCGCCGTCTTCGGGCAACGCATCGCGCACTTGGAGCCACGGCGCATGCAGCAGATCGCGCAGGGCGTTTTCGTATTCGTAGCGATTGAGCCGGCGCCGGCTCGCGCGGCCCTCGACGGCAATCCGCGCCCGGTCGATCTGAGTGAGCGCGGCGGCGAGTGTCGCGGTGAACGCCGACAATTCGGAAGAGGTTGGGCGCGGCTTTGGCTTGGGCGGCATCTCGCCCGAGTTTACGCGGTCGAAAACGTTGACCCAGAGCGCGAAGTTTTTGGGTTCCTCAGAGAGCGAAAGCAGCGCGGGCGAAGTGAGATCGAGGCCACCTTTTTTATCCTCGTCGTTGTGGCAACTTGAGCAGCGGTTATCGATCATGCTCATGACCGGCTCGGGGAGCGCCGCGCCCTGAGCAAAAACCGCCGCGAGCACAAATGAGGCAACCAACCCTGCCAGAGTCCGCGCGCCATTCGAAGCAGGCGGCGCGGCGATTTTTTCGGAAAACGTGAAGAGCGCGAGGCGAGGCATGGGCAACGGTGAGGCGTGAGATAAGGAGAACGGCGGCCAGACGGGCGGGCGAGCCTAAGGTTTTGAGTCCTTATCGACGTGATCGCGCGGCCTGGAGTTTGAGACGTTCGGCCTCGTCGTAATGATCGACGGCTTCGAGCGAACGACCGAGTTGGCGAAGGATTTGCGCGAGATTTTCGTGAGCTTCAATGAAGGCGGGGCGGAGCCGGAGCGCGTGACGAAATTCCACCACGGCTTCGGTCAACTGGCCTGCGCTGGCGAGAGCGACGGCGAGGTTGCAATGCAAGTCGGCGTCGGCGGGCGCGGCCTGCAGGCCCGCGCGAAACGTGCGGGCGGCGTCGGCCCAGCGCTCGGCTTGCGCGAAGGCGTTACCCAAAGTCGCATACGCGGCCGGAGCGCGCGGATCGAGACGGACGAGGGCTTCAAACTGCGTGATGGCCTCGGCTTGGCGACCGGAGCGAGCGAGCGTCGTACCCCAATCGCGGTGGATTTTGGGCGAGGCGGGGTTGAGTTGCGCGGCCGCGGCGAAACGCGCGAGGGCGTCGCCCGTGCGACCAGCGGTGGCGAGGGCGAGCGCGTAGTTGGCGAGCGTTTCGGCGGATTTAGGGTTGAGCTGAAGCGCGCGTTCGTAGCTGGCAAAGGCCTCGGGCCAGCGACCGACGTCACGCAGGACGTTGGCGCGGTTGCCGTGGGCGGTGGCGTGATCGGGTTGTAGGCGAATCGCGGTTTCAAAATGCGTGAGTGCGTCGGCGAGTCGGCCCTGCGCGCTGAGTTCGCAGGCGAGGTTGTTGTGCGCTTCGGGATAGTCGGGCTTCGCGGCGAGGGCTTTTTCGTACTGCGCGGTGGCTTCGGCGATGCGGCCGAGGCTGCGGAAAGCGTTACCGAGATTGTTGTGTACTTCGGCGTAACCGGGGCGCAGGACGAGGGCGCGTTCGAAGAGCGGAATCGCCGCGAGCGGTTGGCCGATGACAACGAGTTCGCAGGCGAGGTCGTTGTGGCCGGCGGCGTCGTTGGGGCGTAACTCGAGGGCGCGGCGGAAGCTGGCGATGGCTTCGTCGTGGCGACCTTTTTTGGCGAGGGTATCGCCGAGATTAAACCACGCCATCGCGGCGCTGGGATTGCGCGCGAGCGTGGCGCGCCAGAGGGATTCGTGACTGAGGTATTCGAGGCTCTCGCGCCACGTGAGTACGCCCAAAACCGCCAGCAACGCCGCGGGGCCGATCACGCGGAGACGAGCCCACGCGACAGGCAAGCGATCGAGGGCGACGGTGAGGCCAGCGCCGGCGAGCGCGAGCGGGCCCATGCTGGCGAGGTATTGAAAATGATCTCCGACGAAGGAATAGCGGAAAAAATAGATGTTAAAAAATCCGAGCACGGGGAACAGCAACGCGCCAAAAAAAATCGCCGCGGCAAAGACGGGTCGAAGCGCACCGTCGCGCCGCCACCAAAGCAAACCGAGCACAACGAGCATCGCCGCGAGCGGGCCATAAACTCGTAGATCGGCGCCGTCGATCTGCCAGCGGGGGTAAATGAAAATCAGGTCGGCGGGCCAGGCGAGTTTACCGAGGTAAAACCAAACGACGTGGCCGGCGATGGCGCAACGTTCGGGCCACGTCTGCGCCCAAGCAGCGCCTTCTGCGCCTGAGTGGACGCGTTGCTCCCAGATCGTCCAACCAGCGGCACCAAGCGACAACGCGAAGAAAGGCACGAGCGGCAAAAGATCGCGCCAGCTGAGGCGGCGGCGCAACCACCACAGACTCAACGCCAGCACGACGGGCAAAGTCACCGTCGAGGGTTTGCTCAAGATCGCGAGTAGCGCGCACAGCAGCGCGAGCGCATAGGCGTAGCCGTGAGTCTTGGTGAGGCGCGCCGTCGCCCCACCCTTGGCGGTATTACATGCCGTGGAAGACGGAGCCGAAACCTCCTGTGTTTTTAACCATCGCAGGTAACAACCCATCGCGAGGAGGAAAAAAACGGCGGACTGGGTGTTTTTGAGTTCGCAGATCCAGGCGACGGATTCGACTTGGACAGGATGCAACGCCCAGAGCGCGGCCCCGAGCCAAGCGCCGCGCACCTGCAGTTGGCGCAGCACCCGCCAAAGCAGCACGGCGGAAAGCGCGTGGCAGGCGAGCGTGACCAGATGATACCCGAGTGGTTCCACGCCCCAGAGTGCGTGTTGCACCCAGAAATTTGTCAGAACGAGGGGAAAGTAATTCGCGGCGGCCGTGGTCCAGATTTCCCGGAGACCGAGCGGGCCGACGATGGTGGGATTGGCGGTGACGTGAAGATCGTCGTCCCAAAGGAATTCGCCGGGCAACACGCCGAGGTACGCCAAAATTACGGCCGCCACGAGGGCGATACCCCAAAGCAGGGAACGATCCGAGACGGTCGGGCGAATCGGCGCGGGTGAGTTCGGCGGGCGCATGCGGGGTAAAAAGAAGCGCAGGGATGAAGCGGGGTAAGGTCAACGCCGCGACGTCTCGCGGGCCCGCGGCGCGGACACAAAAAACGCCAGCCCGGAGGCTGGCGTTTTCACGCGGATAAAAAACTTAAACGCGGAGATTAGAACTGGCCTTTGACACCGAAGACCCAGTTGGAGCCGTAGGATTCGATTTGGCGTAGGTAGCCGTTTTTGCCTTCCTGCGTGCCCGTGGGCGACTCGTACCAACGATCAGGCATGTTGGTGATGTTGCGGCCTTGGACGTAGAGCGAAACGTATTTCGTGAGGCGAACCGTGAGCGAGGCGTCGAATTTTGTTAACTGTCCGACGTAACGGCCGTAGGTGCTGCTCTCAGGTTTATCATCGACCCAGATCATGCCGAACGAGGCATTGAAGCGACCGTAGGAATAACCGAGGCGCGAGGTGACGCGGTGCGGAGCGAGCTGTTGACGGCGGACATTGGCGTAAGTACGGCCGTAAGTGAGTCCGACGTTGATACCGCGCAGATATGGACCGGGCAAGAAACCGAGCGTCTGGTTGTAGCTGATGTCCATGTTGCGCAGCTGCTCTTCGTTGGGATTGTTGGTACGCACGCGGAACGTGTAGGCCGCGAAATCCGGATCATCGATGCCGAACTGCGAGGCGGAATAATCGAAATCCTGGATGAAGTTACGCGCCTTATCCTGCGAGAAGGAGATCGAGGCCTGACCCGGCGAACGACCTTCGAAGTAATAGGCGAGGCGGGTCTGGAATACCGTGTGGAACTCGGGCAGCAACTTAGCATTAGGCGTGGAAACGCGCTGGTTGGTTTCGTCGATGTTCCATGGGCCGGTAAGGTCGTTAATCGGTGCACGAGCGATGCCTTTATTGGCGCCGGCTTGGAATTCGAAGTTGGGCAAAATCTGGTATTTCATCAGCAGCGACGGAAACCAGTTTTGATAATTTGAGGTGCGATGCTTGAGCGGCTGGCTCTCGTATTGATACTTCATGCCGGCGATGGTGAGCGGGCGGCCGGAATTGGTGCCGACGGCGTTGACCGAGTAGCCGGCCGCGATGACGTCGGCCCGCGAGAGCGGATTGAGCTCGTCGAAGGTGTTTTGGGTTTCCTCGAGCCGCACACCGTAGCGGAACTGCAACTTGGCGTTGATCCGCATGTCGGCTTGGAGATAGCCCGCGGTGACGGTTTGTTGGAAGTCGCGCGGGTTCGCGATAAAGCAGGTGTAGTAATTTTCCGGTGTGGCCGTGGAGACGAACCACTCGGGGTGTTCGCGGAAAAGCCTGCCCATCTGGTTACGATTGACGCGAGGGGGAACGCCTTGAACGCCATTGATGTTAAATAGATTGAAGGAATTCAAATGACCCGATTCGAAAGGATTCGGCGACACGTAGGCCGACCCGAGGTTGGCCCAATTGCCGAAGGTCGAGATGACGTTGGCGCCCGTGGTAGGGCTGACCGTGGTGGTGTTACCGCCGGGCCCGTTGTAGGACCAGATATTCCATGCGCTGAAATCGTTATTGTCGCGGGTTTCTTCATCCCATTTGGCGCCAAATTTGATCGAGGTCGGAAAGCGCTGCATGAAGGGCAACACCCACTTGGCGTTGACCGTGCCGGTCCATTTTTCGGTGATCCAGGTGCGATCGTCGGTGGAGATGCGCGTACCGCCAGCGCGGCTGTCGGTGCTGGTGAAATTGGCCAAATTGAGCCAATCAGCACCACTGGTTTGGCGGATGGTCCATTCAGCGGAACGAGGGTTGGCGCGGGTGGCCGTCCAACTGCTGGCGACACCGCCGCCCTCGGCGTTGGCGAAGCCGCGTTCGAGGGATTCGTAATTATTAACCGAACGCGACATGGCGAGCGCACCGTCGACGATCCAGCCACCGATCTTGTATTCGAAACGCGGGGCAAACTGACGGGTGTAGGTGAGCTTGGCGGAGGAACCGCCGCCGTTGTTGAGGGTGGCGACGTTGTTCACGCTGCCCGTAGCCGCACGGGTGGCTACGACGTTGGTGATGCCATCGCCACCGACGGTGGAGCGGCCGTTGTTGACGTTGGCGTTGTCGTTGGCGGCGACGAAAGTGAAGTTGCGGTTGAAGAACTCGCCGTCGAAATAACTGTAAACGAGGTTAAGCGAGAGCGTGAGTCGGGCGCTGGCCTTCCAGTCGGCGGTCAACAACAGCGCGTCTTTGCGGATTAATTTAGGGCCGTCCTTAAAGTCGATTTGGCGAATAGACATGGGGCGATTGTCGCCTTGGGTGGGATTAGCCGTGCGATTGTAGCCGTTGGTCATCAAGAGCTGCTCGGTGTAGGAATTCGACTGGCTGGCGCTGAGCAACACCCCGAAGCGTTGGTTGAAGAACGATTCGGCGTATTCAAACTGATAGTTGGGCTTCCACTTTTCTTCTTTGTAATCGGCGGGGCCAGGGGTCTGCGAGAGGGTGAATTCTTCACCGTTGAGGTTATAGCCCACGTTGTAGGCGATGCGCCGGCCTTTACGATCAAAGGCGCGCTTGGTTTTCATGTTGACGGTGCCCGCGGGCGCATCGGCGTCGTTTTCGGGGCTGGCCGTGCGGTTGATCTCGATGGAGTCGATACTGGTAATGGAGAAACCTTCGAAGCTTGTCGCGCGGGACGAGGCGCCACCACCGCGGTTGGCGTCGGCGCTGGCAGTGCGCATGCCGTCGAAGGAGACGCCCACGTATTGACCATCCATGCCGCCGAGGCGCGGGCCGCGGGGTTCGGATTCAACGTAATCGAGGTCGACGCCGGGGAGATATTTGAGGAATTCACCGACGTTACCGTCGGCGACGTCACCGAAGATGTCGGAGGAAACCGACGTGGTGATGTTCATGTTGCGGCGCTGCGCCATGATGGCCTTGGAGTTGCCCTCGCGCTCGGAAGCGACGGAGAAGGCCGCGAGCTGGATCACGCCGTCTTTAGCGACGGGTGGCGTGGCGGCCGTGCTGACGAGGTTGATCTCGCGCACGGCGGGCATGCCGGCGGTGACGGTGAACGAGTCGTTGACGGTGACGTAACCCGAGTAGGAAACCGAGATCGCAGCCGGGCCCGCGGGCACGTCGGCAAACGAGAATGAACCATCGCTCTCGGAGTAGGTGATTTTGCTCGTGCCGTCCAAGCGGATCTGAGCGTTGCCCACGTATTCCTTAGAGACCGGATTAAAAACCCGGCCTTGCACGGAGCCCGTGGCCGTTTGGCCGTGAGCCAAAGCCGCGGCGAATAGCCAGCCGCAGGTTAAAACCACCAATGAGAACAGACGACGACGAAGCATTCCAGACTGAGACATACAGGTAGGGTGTTAAGGGTATAAAGCCGACGAGGGTAGATCGCAGGCAGTGCGGCAAAGGGGTAAGACCGCAATCGGATGTAAAAAAACAACCGGAATGCGGCGCAAGTTTATTTAAAAAAATTTGAAACCTTTTTATCCGATAAACGACGTCGCCCTACCGGCCTTTCGCCACTTTATAATAAAAACATGCCCGCAACCCCCCGCCCCGTCCGAAAACCCCGACGAGACTCCTCGTCCCCATTACACGCTGAAAACGAGGGAGTTTGAAGCCCTCAGTATTCCTCTCATACCGCCCGCGCTCCAACCGCCAGCAGTCGCAGCCGACCCCGGCGTCGTCGCCCACACCCACGAGCCCATCTCCACCTAGACCCTGAGCCAAATCGCCACCGGCGGCGCCCCCGTCCTCGGCGCGCATCGACCCATCAACCGCCCCAACGACATGGATACGAAAAAACGAATCCGTCCTTGGGCGTATGGGATCGGCCTCGCGCTCGTCGACGTTCCGCTCGGCCTCTTCGCGTGGTGGATCGGGCCCAAATACGCTATCCCCTTTGTCTGTTCCATCGCGGGGATCGGCTACTTTACCGCCAGCTGGACCTGGAAAAACTGGTTTCTCAACACCGACTGACCGGATCAGCTCCCGGCGCTGCCGCCGCCCGTCCGCCGCGCGCAACATTCCCAAAGCAAGACCGCCGCCGCGACCGAGACGTTTAAAGATTCGACTTTGCCCGTGCCGGGGATCGTCACCAGCCGCGTACACGCCGCGACCACCGCGGGCGCGAGCCCTTCCTCCTCGTTGCCCATCACCAACGCCACCGGCTTCTTCGCACCCGAGGCCGCTTCAGGCCGACCGCCGCGCGTCGCCGCGCCGATCACCTCGTAACCTGCCGCCGCCAGCTCCTTGGCCAGCGCCGCGATGTTTTTCACCTGCCACAACTCGACGTGTTCGAGGCCGCCTTCCGCCACGCGATGCGCGGCCTCCGTGGGCCGAGCCGCCGAAGCTGCTTCCGCGAGCACGATCCGTTCGACGCCGAAAAACGCCGCCGTCCGCGCGATCGCGCCGAGGTTGTGCGCGTTGCCGATACGATCGAGCACCAACACGGTCGCCCGCGCCTGCGCCCAAGCGCGGATTTCATCCGCCGTCGGCGCACGCAACGCCGGCATCTGCACGATCGCCACAATGCCACCGTGGTGAATCGAGCCCGAGATTTTCTCTAACTCCGCTGGTGGGACGCAGCGGTAAACTTTTTTGGCCGCCGCGAGTACTTGGCTCATGGCGCCGACTTTCCGGCTCGTAGGCTCGTCGAAAAAGAGCCGCAAAATCGAAGCCGGATCGCGTTCAAACCGCGCCTTCACCGCCGCGAGGCCGCAGATTTTGAGCTCTTCCCGCGGCGACGGCCCGCCCGCGCGCGGTTCACGTTTCGCCACCGCCGGCGCGGCGGCCAGCGCTCCGGGCCGGCCCACAAAATCCGTCAACGGTCGCGCCTGAGCCGCGGGCCGGCGCTGAGATTCGGGACGTTGATGATGGGCCATGTGCGCAGATTGACCCGCGCCCGCGGGTAAAACCAAACAAAACTTTCTCCGCCTTAGAAACCTTTGAAATGTTTCGGGTCGGCGGGGTCTTGGTAACGCGTCGTGTAAGTCTTGTTGCTCGCGGCGAGTTTCAAGAACGCATCGATGGGCACGATTTCCACGGGACCATCGAGTTGCTTCGTGATTTCGACGAGGCTGTTGACGTCGTTGGATTCGCGCACGTGGACGAGCAGGAAATACGGACGCTTGGCGTTGAGCGCGATGAGTTCGTTGAGATCGGCGGCGACTTCTTCGCGCGGGCGGCGCGGGTCGATGTAGTAATCGTAGGAAATCATCGCGCGCGTGTCGCGCAGGTCACGCGTGCGCGCGGGGCCGTAGCCGTTGATGAAGCCGATCACGTCGGGAAATGCTTTGTAGTAACGATCGACGGTTTCCTTGGTGAGATCGGCGTTGCCGACATTTCCGTCGGCCGCGGAGTTGTCCATGATCTCCATGATGTGTTCGTCGAGCGTCGCCATGAGCTGGCGCGCATCGGCCATCAAGAGTTCAAATTTATCCGCCGGGATGTGGTTAGGATACATGTAGCCGGGACCCGATAGGCCGCCGATGAAGTAGTCGTTCTTGGTCGCGCTCTCGTGGAAATATTCCAGCGCCGCCGGCGAAAATTTTGTCCAGTTGACGGTCACTTGCCAGCCGAAGGGCAACTTGCCGCGGCCGGGCTTCGTCCACACGCCGATGCCGATGCTGTCGGATTGGACGAAGGAAATGTAGACTTTTTGCTGCGCCGTGAGTTTCGCGTCGAGGGCGACCTGGTGGTTGTTGGTGAACTTAAAGCCCGGGGTGAACGTGAACTGACAGTTGAAACTGAGGTTGGGCAAGTTGTGCAGCCCCTCCATGCGCAAGCCGTAGCCGGAGAGCAGCGTGGTGTGTTGCTCCTCGGTGTCCTTGGCGTAGGAATGCCAGCCGAAGACGGTCGAACCGGGCGTGAGTTCGGAGAACAATTTTTTCTCCAGCGCCAATTCTTCGGCGTGAATCGGATTGGCCGAGAGATCGTGGAAAAACATTTTTTGGCGCACGCCCCAATCCGCCATCGCCGGCATCCGCACCGCGCCAAACTGGCCGCCCATGAGCATGATCGCGTCGTGCGTGCAACGCGCCCAGTAGCGCGCGTAGGCGTCGCGATAAATCTGCGCATCCGTCTGCCCGGTGTAGCGACCGCGCAAATCGTCGATCCGTTTCAGTCCGAATTTCTCTACCAGCGCGACCTGCTCGGCCGTGACAACCAACGCGTCCTCGAGGCCGGCAATCGTGAAAGCAACATTCATCGTCGCCGGCACCGCGGGTTCCCAAATCACGTAGCCCTTGGCGTGACGACCGAACAGCGTGAGCGCGGCGTCGGCGGTTTTTACCTCCGTAAAAACGACGCCGTGCTTGCGTTGATAAAACTCAAACAGCGGTCCGGTGATCTCCCATTGAAACTCTTTCGGGTGGACGACGTAGAGCTGCGGCGCCGCGCGATTCGCGAGGCCTTGCAGGCTCAAGAGCATGATTTTTTCCGGCAGGCCCTTGGCCACGAGCCAGTCACTGTCGAAATTCATGACCCAAGACGCGCGTGCAGCCGGCTTAACCGGAGCGGCGTCAGTCCCAGCGGCCCGCAAGCCGGCCGAGGAAAACACGACGCAAACCAGAGCAATGATGAAGCGATGCATGGCTTATTTCTCCCCGGTGACTTTGGTGAAACGATACACGAGAGGCTTACCCCGCGTGCTATGGAGCTCGATGAGCAATAATTCTTGGTCGCCCTCGATCAGGCGCAACTCTTGGTAAATCCGCATCGGCCCCGTGCCCTGCGAACTCTCAATCTGCGGCGTCGCCTCCACACGCAGCGTGCGCTCGCCATCGAGCCACTCCGCGCGCACCGGCGTCAGCGCGCCCCGCACCGCGTACAACGCCATGTGGCGTTGCTCGACGCGGAAAAAATCCGGCACCGTCGTGGGCTTCGCCGTATCCACGGCGTTAGTCGCCGTAAGTTTTGTCGCGCGCCATTGCATATCATGCCGCAGATCGACGCGCGTACCCTCGAGCGAGACGACGAGGTCCCAAGCCGTCCAGCCATCGAGCGCCGTGCTGCGCTTCGGATCGAGCCGCCAACGTCCGGCCAAAGCCGGATTAGCCGCCCACGCCGCTAGCGGCAGCACCAACAACAACCCCAGCGCTTTCCAAAATGTGAATTTCATGGCTGACCCCATCAACACCGCCCCAGCCCCGAATGACTAGGTGAAAGTATCTGAAAATTAAAAAATCAGGCCCGCGCCTGCACCACGCCGACCACGGTGAATTCCTCCCGATCATGATAAAGATGCCGCACGAGGAAACCCGGCGCATAGCGCGACAAGGGCGAATCCGCCGCGTGCAACTCCCGTAACAACGCCACCGAATCCACGTGCCCGAACTTCAGATTAAACACAAACCGCCGGCACCAGCCGCGCGCGAGCCAGGGTTCGACGAGGTTTTTCATCACGTGGTGCGGCTCTTCGAGTAGATCACAAAACATCCAGTCGTACGCCACGTTTTCAACGAAGTTGAAATGAAACGCATCGCCCAGGCGGTGCTCAATCAGCGGATGCCCAAGCGCCCCGCCCTTGAGCGGGCCGTTGTCCACCGCAATCACGCGCGCGCCGCGTTTGGCCGCGCTGTAACTCCAACCGCCCGGCGCCGCACCGAGATCGACGACCGTTTCACCCGCCTGCGGCTCGATCCCGAGCACCACGAACGCTTCTTCGACTTTTAAATAACTCCGCGACGGCGCCGCGTCATCATCGGCCATGCGGCGTTGCCCGTGGATAAACGCATCCCGCGCGACATACACGCGCCCGAAATCCGTGAACCACACAAACAGCCCGCGCGCCTCCCCCAGCCCGCGTGGCAGATCCGCCACCGCGAGCTTCGCGACGCGGGCCAGCCGTTTTTTCAACTGCTCGTGAAACGCTTTTTCCACGCCGCTCATCCGGCGCCCGAGCCCAACCAATTCTGCCGGCCCGCCAAACACGCACGGCCACGCCGCCTCGACGCGTTCGCCGCGCAGGCTCGTTAGAAAAAATTCTACGATCTGATTCGCCAGCGCGTTGACCGACTCGCCTTTGAACTCAACCGCGCCCCGCATCGTCACGTGCGGAAACGCCAGCCCCGCCACCGCCGCGCGATCCGGCGCCACGGCCCAACCCGGCCCGGACTCCGCCACGGCGAGCCCCGCGTCCGTGAGTTCACGCACGAGCACTGATTCAAAACCGGCCTGACACGTCTGTAACATACCCGCCAACGTGCCCGCCGCCCCACCCTCGCCGCGAGCCAAAACGGAAATTCAAAAACGCAGCCCCGCGCGCTTAGGAACCCACGCGCGTCGCCGACGACTCCTCGGCATCGGGCAATTCATACATGCGGAGCGGTGTCGGCGGCGGGGCCGCCTCACGCGGGAGGTCGCGATTGCGCGGCATCGTTTCCCAGCGCAACACGTAGCGGCGGCCTTCGTAGCGCGAGACGAGCGATTGGACTTCGAGGCCGGGATAAGCGGATTCGACGCGCTGTAAACTCACGGGCAACGCCGGCGGCAACGGCGGTTCTTCGGTGACGCGCTCCAGCGTATCCGCCCGCACGCGCCATCGCCCCGCGCCCGCACCGGCGTGCGTCGTGCTAAAATCGACGGTAAAAATTCCGTCCGCCCCCAAGCGTGGCGCACCGAGCGCAACTTCGGCGGGAATCGAGCCACCACCGGAAAACGCCCATTTAAATTTCCACGCGCTCAACGCCTGCACCGGCCAACCGGCGGATGCCGTTTTGGCGTCGCTCGCAGGCCGCGCGATGTAAGCCTGCGAATGGCCGGCGGCGTCGTAGCGATGATAAACCACGACGGGTTTTTGCGTGGCGTCGAAACCGAGATTGAAGGTCATGTTGATCAAGCCTTCGTGCGGTTTGGCCGCGTCGATGATTTCGGCACGCGTGATCGTGATGGGCAACGCGATGGGTTCACCGTGGCTGTTTTCCCAGTGGAGAAAATCGCGGCTACGCGCATACGAAAGGGTGTTGTTGGTCGCGCAGTCGGGCGTGTCGCGCCACATCCAAACAAGATGGAAACGTCCATCGGGCCCAAGCACCGGATCGAGCGCGTAGGCGTTGCGTTGGCCTTCGCCTTCCAAGACGGGCTGATCCAACACGCGCCGCCACGCGCGGGTCGCGGTATCGTAAATATTGTAGAGATCACTGCCATTGCCGCTGGCGCCATCGCGATAACGAAAGAGAAGATCACCGTCGGCGTTTTTGAAAAAAACGGGATACGTGCACCGCATTTCGCGTTCGCCAGTCATGCGATCGAGGCGCTCAAGCGTCGTGATATCGAAGGGCTTTTTCGTGCGGTAATAAACGAGCGGGTCCACATGCATGTTGCCTGAGAGATGCAGGCAACCGTCGCGATCCACGGCGAGGCGCAGAAAATTGTGACTGTCCCAGCCGGTGACGTTGGAGGGACGATGGCGCACATCGTTCCACACGCCTTCAGGATGCACCGTGGTCCATTGCGCGCTCGGGAGCACGCGCGCGGCGACGGTGAGGCGACGCTCGCCGTCGTAGTAAGCGACGAACTGACGACCGGCGTGTGTGAGCAACGCGAAACTGACCGGACTACCCGACCACACGGAACCGACGGGAATACCGACCGGCACCGCTTCAGTCGCAAAAACGCGGCCAAAAAGCGCGAACGCGAAAATGACCGCGCGTACGTTCACAGGCGATGGAGGTGGAAACCGCCGTCGACGTCGAAGGTCGCACCCGTCGAAAACGGAAAACGATCTTCCGCGATCGCGCGCACGGCGCGGCCGATGTCCTCGGGCTTGCCCCAGCGGCGGATCGGCGTGATGCCGCGCTCGTCTTGGATGATGAGCTTGTCGTATTTTTCTTTCACCCCGCCGGTCATGTCGGTGGCGATCACGCCGGGACGAATTTCGTAGACGTTGATACCGTCGTTGGCGAGGCGGTCGGCAAAAAGTTTCGTCATCATCGCGAGGCCGGCTTTCACCATGCAATAATCGCCGCGGTTGATCGACGCGGTGTAGACGGAGATCGACGTGATGTTGACGATGCGGCCGCGGAAACCTTCGGCGTCGGGTGCCTGCTTGAGCATCTGCTTGGCGACGAGTTGCGTGAGGAAATACGGGCCTTTGAGGTTGATCGCAAAGAGCCGGTCGAAACTTTCTTCGCCCGCATCGAGCACATCGGCGCGGACTTTAGGGGCGACGCCAGCGTTGTTCACGAGGAGATCGATGCGGCCAAATTTGGCGACGGTCTCGGCGACGAGGCGCTCACGATCAGCGGCGACGGCGACGTCGCCTTGCACGATAAAACCGTCCCCGCCGGCGGCTTTGACGAGCGCGAGAGCCTCGGCGGCGGCTTCGGCGTTGCCGGCGTAATTGATAGCCACGCGGGTGCCCGCGCGGGCGAGTTCGATGGCAATACCGCGGCCAATGCCGCGCGATGCGCCAGTGACGAGAGCTGTTTTCGGGGTCATGCGGATGCGAGCGAAGCCATGACCTCGAACGTGGCAAGCCCGCAGGCCTGACCCCGCGGCGCGTTTGTTACCAAACGCCGAGATTCACCGTGAGCACTTCGGCGGCAGTTGCGGAAGCGTTGGTGATTTCGAGGACGTTGGCGCCGGCGCGCAGTAGCGCGGGATCGAAACGATACGTGCGGCTGGCCTCGGGCGCGGGCCGGCGACCCGGCAGATCGCCGGGACCGGAGAACTCGACGAACAGCTCGGGGCTTTTTTGCAGCGGCAGCCATTCTAGCGGCTGGCCGTTGAGTTTAACCGTGAGTTCTTTCACGGCGTGCGGCACGCCAGTCACGAGAATCCGAGCGCGCGCGACGGGCATCGCCGCGACGGGCAACGGCAACGGAAACGTCACCGTGGCGCCGGCGGGAAGTTTGGCCGGCAACAATCCCGGCAGCTCATACGCCCGCCGAAAACGAACCGTGGGGACAGAATACAGCAGCGGTTTGCGCGCGGCCGTCGCGGGCGATTCCAGACCGAGCAACCAATCGTAAGGCACCGCGCCGATTTTTTCGATCCAGCACGGAAAGTTGAAAATGTTAATCCCATCGGCACCCGAGTCGTAGAGCCCGGAGACGGCCGCGCGGAGCGATTCAGGGCTGTGGCGTTGGGCGCCGTGCTCGAGATCAAACCCGCCGTAAATCGGCACGGCCGCTTGTCCGAGGGCCGCACGCATCTCGGCGAGCGGTTGGAAAAAATCGGTGTTCAAAAAATGCGACGTTGAAATCGCATCGACGAGGCCACGCTGCGTCCACGTGACGACATCGAGACCGAGCTCGCGGCAGCCGGCGACCGAAGTCGGCACGCGCACGATCAACTGACGTTTTTTCGCGCGGCACAACGCGCGCACGTCGGCGACGAAACCAGTGATATGAACGCGTTTCGCCCAGACCTCATCGCGCGTGCCCGAGAGGTGACGCGGGAAACGCATCCAATCGAGTTGCACGCCATCAAATTCATATTTTTCCAACAGCTCGGCGATGATCGCCAACATGAACTTACGCACCTCGGGCCGACTGTAATCGAGGCACCAGTTGCGCCAATCAAGATCGCCGCGTGCGACGGCCGCCGGGTCGACGATGACGTCGGGATGTTCGCGGCGCACGCGCGGCAAGTTCCACTCGTTGGCCGCGGTGGGCTCGTGCACGTCGTTGGTGCGGATGGTGACGAATGTTTCTTTGCCCGCGGCTTTTAGACGCTGGAGAAAATAGCCGAAGGGATCGCGGCCTTGCGCGTGCTCGAGCGCGAGCTGCGTGCAACGTGGATCGGTCTCGCCGACTTGGGTCGGATAATAATAACGCCCCGCGCCCGGACAAAGCAGGTAAGTCGTGATATTGGGCGGGCACGACGCGACGACTTCGTTGATGTCGCGTTTAAAATCCGGCGAGAGCGTGCTGAACGTGCTGTTGCCGTCGTTGTCGAGCAACAGACGCTTGGCGGGCGTGGCCGCGTGGGCACACAGCGGCGAGAAAACACCAAGCCACAAAACGAGGCGGAGAAAAATTGAGCGAGGGGCGGAAGTCATAGGGCTTGCGTTTGACTACCGGCGGAGGAGCCGGGCGCAAGCCGTTCCGTAATTTTTATCGGCGTCACTGTCCGCCTGCTTCGCGGCGTTTGGCGCGGCGCGGCGGCGCGAAGGTGCGTTGAAGTTCGGCGAGGTCTTTATCGCTCCACGGTTCATCGCGAGTCGCCACGGCGGCGCGGGCGGCGGCGAGGGTCTTGGGACTCACGGGCGCGGCGGTATGGCCCCAAGAACGGCGGACGTAAGTGAGCACGCCGGCGAGCGTTTCGTCGTCGAAGGCGCGCATCGGTGGCATGATCATGTTTTGTTGCGCCTTACCTAGCAGAACGATGCGGGCGAGGATACGTTCGTCGCCGAGCGCCCATGCCGAATTTACAAGCGGTGGCGCGAGGCCGGCGAGACCGAGGCCGGTCGGTTGGTGGCACGCGGCGCATACGGTGGCGAATTGCACGCGGCCTTTTTCAAACAACGCTTCTTCGGCGGGCGTGAGCGCGACGGCAACGGCGGTGGTTTGGCCGGGTTTGCCGGGCCAGGTGAGCGAAGTGAGTAGCTTGGTGGCGCGCGCGGCGTCGGCCGCGTCTTTCTGCGCGGCCAAGGCCAGAATCGGTTTGGGCTCGATCGGTAAGCGACCGGGCAACACACGGCCATCGGGCGCGACGGGGAGAAATTGCTCCACCCCCGCCAAAAGCGCACCACGCGCCCAAGCCGGTGTCGCGGGATCGCCGAGGAGCGCCAACACGCGCTCGATGCGGGGCGCGGCTCCGGAGCTCAACACCGCGGCGGTGCCGAGTGCGACGGCGTTTGCGGGTGGCTTCGCGGCGATGACGTCTTCGGCGACGAGGCCGGCGACGAAAGTTTCTTCACGGCCGCCGAGGCCGGAAAGCACGGCGTCCATCAAGTAAGGTTGCGCGGGTTGCGCGCGGACGAGCGCACGGAGCGTGGCATCGGCGGCGGGCGTATGCAGTTCGCCGAGCGTGAGAGCGACTTGTAGCCGCACGGTGGCGACGGGCGATTGAGCCAGCGCGGTCAGGCGAGTGAGGAGTTCGGCGGGCGGCGCAGGTTTAAAGAAATTTTCCGCGACGCGCGCGGCGGCCGCGAGCACGCGGGCATCGGTATCATCGAGGGCACGTTGGACGGTGGGAACGTCGAGCGCGCCGAGACCTTCGAGCGTCCAGAGCGCATGCAGGCGGGCGAGCGGCGCGGGCGAGGTGGTGGCGACTGCGCGCAAGGCGGGCGCAGCGGCGGGGTCGCGGCGCTCTACGAGGAGACGTTGTGCGGTGTCGCGCACCCAGCCGTTGGCATCGGCGAGGCGGGCGACGAGGGCGGCGGTGTTCGCCGTCGCGAGGCCGGAATTATAAACGGCCTTAGGCGCGCCTTCGGGGACAATGCGATAAATACGGCCTAGCGAAACGGGTTGTTCCAGATTACGCGATTCGACTTGGGCGCGCAGGTAGCTGGTGACGTAAGTGCGATGCTGAATGAGGCCGCGGTAGAGGTCGGCGACGTAGAGCGCGCCATCGGGGCCGTTGATGAGATTAACCGGACGGAAGCGTTCGTCGGTCGAGGTGATGAACTCCGTGTCTTCGTAGGCGTTGCGACCTTTCACGGTGCCGTCGGTGGATGTGATCGCGATGCGCTTGATGAGATTACCGGCGGGTTCGCAGATGAAGGCGTCGCCGGAAAATTCTTTGGGAAATAATGAACCGCGGTAAATGACCGGGCCACAGGCGGCGGTGACGGCGAACATCTTGCCGTCGTCGTCGAGGGATTTGTAGCCGCGGTTGATGCCGGTGGTGACGCGGCCGGGCCAGACGCGCAGGTTTTCGGGGACGACGGCGACGTTGTTGCCTTCGGCGATGAACGCCGGGTTGCGGCGCAAGTAGGCCGAGGGGAGCGCGTCGACGCGGAGCGGATCGCTGTTGCTGTTATAATAAATGCGGCCGGTGTCGTCTTGAGAAATGCCCCATTGGCCGCGCGTGATGGTGGACTCGCGCGTGAATTTCCCGGCGCCGGCGTAGCGGAAGCGAGCGGTGTGGTTCGCGCTGTAGATCCAGTTGTCGAGCGCCCACATGAGGCCGTTGGCGGTGTGCTCGGGGTTCACGGTCTGGCCGTAGTCGGAGGCGATCTCGATTTTTTCATCGGCGATGCCGTCGCCGTTTTTATCGCGGGCAAACCACAGGTGCGGCGGCGCGGCGACTAAGACGCCGCCGTCCACGAGCGCAAACGCGCGCGGCATCACGAGGCCGTCGAGAAACACGGTGCGCTTGTCCATGCGACCGTCGCCGTCGGTGTCTTCGAGCACGGCAATGGAACCGATGGGCGCGTCCTCGCCTTTGCCGTCGACGTTGGGCATGTAGCCGCGCATCTCGACGACCCAGAGACGGCCGTCGGGGGCAAACGTGAGTGCGATCGGATCGTGCACCAAGGGTTCGGCGGCGACGAGTTCGATGCGGAAACCTGGGGCAATCTTGAACGCTTTTAACGCGTCGCTAGGCGCGAGCACGGGCGCGGGTGGGACCTTGATATGCGCGGCGGGCGGCAGTTGCACTTCGCCCGCGCGGTCGCCGCGTTGGGCGTGGAGCGGAGCGGCACAAAGAGAGACGAAGAGGGCGAGCAAAGTGGGGCGAAGCAGCATACGGAAGCGAGTAAGACGAGACGACGGCGGAAAAGTCTCAACTCCGAAACGTTGCCGGATTTTCCCTTGTCAACCCGGGGCCCGAGCCGGACGGTTCGCGCATGAGCACCCCACTCTGGCGCAGCCCCAGCTCCCGTACCCGTGCGTGGATCATGGTCTTAGTCCTCGGAGCTAGCTCGTCCGCGTGGATTACAGCGGCGGAAACTCCGCGCGAGGCGACGCCTTATACGCAGGGTAAAAAAACGCGCGATGGGCTCGGCGTGTATTATTTTGGCCGCGAGATCGCGCACTACATGACGCATTTAGCGGCACCTTGGCTCGAGCGGCCGGAGCGTGACACCGAGGAGCGACCCGATCTGGTGTTAAAAGCGCTCGCGCTGAAACCCGGCGACGTCGTCGCAGATCTGGGCTGCGGCACGGGTTATTTTAGCTGGCGCATGGCGCAGGCGGTGGGGCCGCGCGGCGTGGTGTATGGCGTCGATATTCAGCCCGAGATGATCGAGTTGCTCGCCGAGAAAATGAAAGAGCGCGGCGTGGCCAACGTCACGGGCGTGGTCAGCACCGTCAAAGATCCGAAACTTCCCCAGCCCGTCGATCTGGCGATCATGATCGATGTTTACCACGAATGCAGCCGGCCGGCGGAATTCATCGCCGCCGTCTGCCGCAGCCTGAAACCCGGCGGACGCGTCGTGTTTATCGAATATCGCGGCGAAGATCCCACGGTGCCGATCAAAGCCCTCCACAAAATGACCGAGGCGCAGGTGAAGCTCGAGATGACCGCGCAACCGCTCGACTACGTGGAAACGTTTCGCGGGCTCCCGCGCCAACACGTGATTATTTTCCGCAAACGCGCCGCCCTGTGACACGCGGCCGCTCGACACTGCGCGACTTTTGTCCACGCTGGCGAAGCATGAACCCCCGTGTGCTCCTCGCGTTTTTGACCTTTAGTCTCGCTCCTGTTTTCGTCGTGGCCGCAGAGCCGCCGCAGGTCGAGCAATGGGGCCGTTTCGAGCTCAACCTCACCGGCCCCGCCAGCGGAAACCCGTTTCTCGAGGTCGAGCTGAACGCACGCTTCACGCAGGGAAACACCACGATCAACGTCACCGGTTTCTATGACGGCGAGGGGCAATACCGCGTGCGCTTCATGCCCGAGAAAACCGGCGAATGGCGTTATATCACACGCAGCAATCGACCCGCGCTCGACGGAAAAACCGGCACCCTGATCGTCACGCCGCCCGGCGCCCAAAACCACGGCCCCGTGCGCGTGGCCCACACGTATCATTTCGCCTACGCCGACGGCACGCCGTACCGCCAGCTCGGTACCACGGCCTATGTGTGGACGCACCAAGGGAACGCGCTCGAGGAACAGACGTTGCGTACGCTCGCCGCCGCCCCGTTTAACAAAATCCGTTTCTGCGTGTTTCCCAAAAACTACGACTGGAACAAGAACGAGCCGCCGACTTATCCCTTCGTCGGCACGCCACCGTCGTCGTGGGATTTCACGCGCTTCAACCCCGCGTACTTTAACCACCTCGAGAAGCGGATCGCGCAGTTGAGTGAGCTGGGGATCGAGGCCGATATCATTTTGTTTCACCCCTATGACAAAGGTCGATGGGGATTTGATCGCATGGATGCCGCGAGCGATGATCGCTACCTGCGCTACGTCGTCGCCCGACTCGCCGCCTATCGCAACATCTGGTGGTCCCTCGCCAACGAATACGATTTCATGAAAGAAAAGACCGAATCGGACTGGAACCGCTTCGGCCTCATCGTCCAAGAGAGCGATCCGTACGCGCACCTGCGCTCGATCCACAACGGCACGCTGATTTATAACCACAACCAAACCTGGGTCACCCACGCCAGTATTCAAAATGGCTCCGCCGTCGAGGAACCGGGCCGCGCCGAGCTTTACCGCGACGCCTACCGGAAACCCGTCGTTTACGATGAGGTAAAATACGAAGGCGATCTCCCCCGCCGCTGGGGCAACCTCTCCGCCGAGGAAATGGTGTTTCGTTTTTGGAACGGCCACATCGCCGGCACCTACGTCGGCCATGGTGAAACGTACCTCAGCCCGGCCGACGACATCATATGGTGGGCCAAAGGCGGCAGCCTCCGCGGAGAAAGTCCCGCGCGCCTCGCATTTCTCCGCCAAGTCATGGCCGAGGGTCCCACCGAAGGCATCAACCCCATCGACAAATGGCAGGACCCTCGCTTCGGCGGCCAACCCGGCGAATACTACCTGCTCTATTTCGGCAAAGAGCGCCCCACTGCCTGGCGATTCGAGCTCAACAAAAATAAACTTTCCGACGGCCTCAGGTTTAAGATCGAGATTCTCGATACGTGGGCGATGACCGTCACGCCCGTCCCGGGCACCTTCGTCACCAAGAAAAAAGACGACTATATCTTCGAAGACGCCGCCGGCCAATCCATCCCACTTCCGGGCAAACCGTATCTCGCGCTCCGCATTAGCCGGTTAAACCCCTAGCCCTTAAAACCGGAATCGCCGCAAGCGCGGAGCCGTCAGCGTCGTTCGCAAGACCGCCTAGCTTTCCACGGTCGCTAATATTTTTTATGGCCCGCGCATTCTGAACCTTGCGCCGAGCCGCGCACTGGCTTTCTTGAGCGGCGCATGCTTCTCCCCCGCCCCCACCTCCTTCGCCCGTTCCTTGCTCTCGCCGCCGGCGCCTTCGCGTTGACGTCCCCTCGCCTCGCCGCTCAAGCCGTCCGCACCGGCACCGTAGCCGAGCGCTTCCAACTCCTCTGCGCCAACTGCCACGGCAAAAACCTCGAGGGCGCCATGGCCCCCTCAATGCTCGACGACGTCTGGACCAACGGTGGCGACGACGAGAGCCTCGCCAAAAGCATCCGCACCGGCTTTCCCGATAAAGGCATGCCCGCGTGGGGCGCCGCAATTCCCGATAAAGAAATCCGCGCGATGGTCATCTACATCCGCGAACTCCGCGCCAAGGCCGCCCGCGAAAAAACCCAATTCGTCAAACCCGCCGATTCCATGACGGCGCAAAGTGAGCTCCACGCCTACCAGCTCAACACCTGGGTCGGCGGACTCAAAGAGCCTTGGTCCCTCGCCTTCCTCTCGCCCACCCAAGCCGTGGTCACCGAAAAACGTGGCTACCTCTACCTCATCGAAAACGGCAAACTCGCGGATCGCCCTCTGAGCGGCGTGCCCGCCGTCGACACCGGCGGCCAAGCCGGTCTTTTCGACGTCGTTCCCCATCCGGATTACGCGAAAAACGGCTGGCTCTATCTCGCCTTCAGCGATCCCCAGCAAAACGCCGACGGCGCCAAAGTCAGCCTCACGCGCATCATCCGCGGTAAAATCAAAGACGGCGCCCTCATCGACCAGCAGACAATTTACCAAGGCAAACTAGAGCACTACATCAAAGCCGGCGGCGTCCACTTCGGCGGCCGCATCGCCTTCGATCGCCAAGGCTATCTCTTTTTCACCATCGGCGAACGCGGCCAAGGCCCGCACGCTCAAGATATCGCGCGCCCCAACGGCAAAGTCCATCGCCTCCACGACGACGGCCGCATCCCCACCGATAATCCCTTCGTCGGTGACGCCAAAACCGACACCACCATCTGGAGCTACGGCCACCGTAACCCGCAAGGCCTCGCCTTCCACCCAATAACCGGCGAACTCTTCGACGCCGAGCACGGCCCCCGCGGTGGCGATGAACTCAACCTCGTTAAAAAAGGCCTCAACTACGGCTGGCCCGTCATCACCTACGGCATGAATTACGACGGCACCGCGATGGTCGACATCACCGCCAAAGCCGGCATGGAACAACCGCTCACTTACTGGGTGCCTTCCATCGCCCCGTGCGGCGCCAACTTTTACACCGGCGATCTTTTTCCCAAATGGAAAAACCAACTCTTCGTCGCCTCGCTCGCCGCCGAAGAACTCCGCCGCGTCGAAATCGTCGGAGGCAAAGTCGTCGCCCAAGAAATCATCTTCAAAAGCATCGGCCGCATCCGCCACGTGATCGGCGGCCCCGACGGTGCACTCTACGTGCTCTTGCCCAACCGCATCGCTCGGATCACTCCGGCACCTTGAGGCACCGATATTAAAAACGCGCGCGCCGGCTTTACTTCGTCAGACGCCGGAGCGCCGCGTTGATTTTCACGAGGTCGCACACCTCGGGATTATAGTCGGGGCCGATCCACTCACGCCACTCGCGGCCAAGCTCCGTTTCCGGTTCGCGCAGACACGCGAGCATGTCGTGAAACGCCTCGATGCCGCCGCAATCCTCCGGCGGGCCCGCGCGTTCGCCTGAGACGCAATGCGGATAACGCAGGCCCTTCTCCATCGCGATCGGTTTATCGACGCGGATATCCACCACCCAGCCCTCGGAGAAATTATAGCCGTAGGTAAACGAAGCGCGGTTTTCCAGATCGAGATCCGCCAACGAAATGTCGCGATCATCCTCGATCAGCACCTCCTGCCGTTTGAGCGGATTGCCGAAACGCAGGTCCTCAAAATTAAAAACGTGCGTCTGATAATCGAACCAGTCGAACGCCACTTGGATGCTGTCATGCAGCCGGGACAACCACATCGACTCGCGCACGAGCAAGACCCGCCCGACGCGCGGCTCCGTGCCGAGCACGGTTAGATGAAGAGGAAAAACTCGTTCCGCTTTTTTCTTTTTGGCGAGCGCTCCCGCGCCGTCTTGGAGTCCGATCATGCGGCAAACGTGAGGGCGGAATCGCCGCCGCTCAACGCTGAACACGCAGCGTCCCGTGCGCTTTTCACGCACCGAGACGCGCGTGGCGGCTCAACTCAGAAGCGATACGAAGCGCTCACGCCGAGTTGGCGTGGATCGGCGCGGTCTTCGTAGCGCGTCTCGATGTAATCGGGATCGGCGTTGCCGAAGAAGAACACGCGTTTCTCGTAGCGCGTGTTGAGCAGATTTTTGCCCCACACGGTAAACGTCCATTGCTGCCACGCGTAGCCGAAGCTGGCGTTGTAGAGATGGAAGGCGCGACGAGCCTCGTTCTGGTTATTGGAGTCGAACTGCGTGGCGCGACCCACGATCTCAGCGTGGGCAAAAACTCCAGCCGTAGCTGCGCGGCGGAAATCCGTGCCGAGCGTGTAGCCGTAGCGCGGGGTATTCGCGAGGCTGCGGCCGCCGCCGGTGTTGCCGTTGGTGAGTTTAAACGGATCGAGCTGCGAACTCATCTGCGCGAGCGTGCCGCGGAACGACCACGCCGGCGTGACCGCGTAGCTCGCGGCAGCCTCGTAACCGGTGACATGAGCGCTACGGCCGTTGGCGGTGAAAAAGCGATAGTTGCCGCCGAAGCCGGCGGAGTCGCGCACCTGCGTGTCGGCCCGATCGAGATAAAACGCGGTGATTTCCCCCGTGAGCCGGTGGTCGAGCGCATTGCCGCGGAAGCCGGCTTCGTAGTTCCAGAGTTGCTCGGTGCCGTAAGTGAGCGGATCGGCGGGCGGGCTGATGCGAGCGTCGATGTTGATGCCGCCGGCCTTGTAGCCGCGCGTGACCGAGGCAAACGTGAGCACGGCGGACGTGAGATCGTGCTCGAGGGTCATCTTGCCGCCGAGGAGCGTGTCGTCAAAAGCAGGACGGAACGTGACTTCCGGATCGTAAGAGTTGCGCGCGGCGCGATAGCGGGTCTTGGTGCCGCGACCGTCGAGGTTCACACGCTCGGTGCGGAGACCGACGAGCAAGCGTGTGTGCGCCGCGAGATCGTGCGCGATCTGACCGAAGAGCGCGAAATTGTCGGCGTTGTAACGGGTTCTGAGACCGCGGACGTCATAGGGATCTTTATTAATATAGGAGCTATTTTCATCGGTGTTGGAAAAAAATGCGCCGAGCGTCCAACGATCGATCCAGCCGAGCGCGGCGCGCGTGGCGGTAGAATCGAGGCGAAGTTCTTGGTTGAAGACCGAGCGCGTACGCCGGAGATCGCTGAAGCCCTCATACGAAGCGGCAGTCCAATCGTCGTCGTAGGAGTAAACGGATTTCACGCGACTGCCGCCGGTGATCGATGTGAGACGCGCGCCGGCCAGACCTGCGTAGGTGCCACGAAGGCTGGCGGCGGTGGAACGTTGCTGATCGCGGCCGGGTTGGTCACTAAAGGTGCGGCGGCCGTTGTTATCGAGCGCAAATTCATCGAACCCGTTGTTCACATCCGAAAACAAAACGGCTCCTTCCCAGCGCCAGGCGGGCGAGAGCACGGCGGTGAAGCGCAGGCGCGCGGTGAATTCGTCGCGGGCGTTGGTGTCGCGGTTGAGGGTGACGTTGTGGCGAAAGCCGTCGCTGCGGCTTTGGTGCACGGCGAGACGCAACATGAAGCGCTCGGGGTTGGCGGCGACGAGCGGCCCGCCGAGGGCGAAACCGCCTTCGCGCAAGGCGTCTTGGCCGGCGTTGGTCTCGACGCGGCCTGTCCAGAACGGAGTCGGGGCGTTGGTCACGAGGCGGACGACGCCGCCCGCGGCGTTGGCGCCAAAGGCCCCGGCCTGCGGCCCACGCAACACCTCGACTTGGCTCACATCGAACGTGCCGCCGAGCGTGCCGAGACCGGTGAAATCCATGTCGTCGACCATGAAGCGCACGGCGGAATCGGGAGTTTCGCCTTCGTATTGGGAATTTTCGCCGATGCCGCGGATTTGGAAATAACGGGGCCGCGAAGTGCCGCCCGTCCACGTGAGGTTAGAGATTTGATCCACCAAATCGCCGAAGTGCCGCACGCCGCCGGCCTGCAGCGTGGCATCGTCAAACACCGTGACGCTCGCGGGCAACTTTGCCAGCGGCGAGGCCCAGAGATCGGCGGTGACGAGCACCGGAGCGAGTTTGACCGTCGGCGCGGGAGCCGCGGGCGAGTTCGCTTGCGCGTGGACGAGAGCACTCACCGACAAGGCTGCGATGATTGATAGGAGGATTCGGGCAGGACGTTTCATGGAGGATGAGGCCCGTCCTGAACTGACTCCCGAAAAAAGGGGCGCGAGTCGCGGCCTTAAAAAAAGGCGCAATCCGCGCCTGCTGTTTCCTTCGTCGGCATGATCCGTTCAGGTTCGAAGGGTCCAGCGGCCGAATCGCGCCGCAATCTCAGTCTTCCGCGGAAGACACCCCTACAGGCGAAGCGGAAAAAGCGGCGTCCCGCGCCAGCTGGCAAGAAAAACTTTAAAACACGTCCAGCCACCTAAAAACACAAGAGCCGCCCCCGATGAAGGAGCGGCTCGTGTAACCTAACACCAAGCAAACCGTTTAGAACAACTAACCTGCATCGTCTTACCAGGACGATGGTGACTACGCGGAGATAGATGCGCCAAAAATCAAAACGCTCAAAAAAATCTAAAATAAATTGAGCGCCGTTATTTTACGCCAAATCGCCCTCTGAAAAACACGAAAGCCGCCCCGATGAAGGGGCGGCTCTTGTGACCTAACACCAAGCAAACCTTAAGAACTTACTAACACCAGCGTCTTACCAGGACGTGGCTCACTGCGAAGAGATAGATGCGGGTCGGAGCAAAACGCTCAAAAAAATCCCCCGAAAAAACCAAAAGACTTAACCCGCTAGCCTTCAGTCTTTAAACATCGGCTGAGCGAGCGGTGCGGATGACTCAGGCGCACCGACGACGGATAATTCGCCCTCATTTCCCGCCGGCCGCGGCGTGTGAGTGAGCGGATAACTAAATTGCTGGCCCTCGTAATTACGAAACACGACCTCGGTGTCGGTGATTTTTTCGACGTAGTCGGGATTGATGGGAACCTTGCCCCCGCCGCCCGGGGCATCGATCACGTACTGCGGCACGGCGTAACCCGTCGTGTGGCCGCGCAAGGCCCGGATGATTTCGATGCCTTTGCGCACATCGACTTTGAAGTGCGCGCCGCCCGTGATCAGATCCATCTGGTAGATATAATAAGGCCGCACCCGCATCCGCAACAAGCGGTGCATGAGCGCCTTCATGACATCGACGTCGTCGTTGATGCCTTTGAGCAAAACCGTCTGGTTGCCGAGCGGTACGCCAGCGAACGACAAGCGCTCGCAAGCGGCCCGTAGCTCCGCGGTGGCTTCCTTCGGGTGATTGGTGTGGATGCTCATCCAGATCGGCCCGTGTTTCTTGAAAATCTCGCACAATTCCGGCGTGATGCGCTGCGGCAAAAACACCGGGATGCGCGAGCCGATCCGGATAAATTCCACGTGCTTGATTGCGCGCAACCGCCCGAACAAGTGATCGAGTTTTTTATCCGAGAGCAGCAATGGATCACCGCCCGAAATCAGCACATCTCGAACTTCCGGATGGTTTTCGATGTAGCGCAGCCCTTGCTCAAGCTCAGCGTGAAAATTGTAATCCTGGGCGTTGGAAACCAGACGGCTGCGCGTGCAATAGCGGCAATATGCGGCGCACCGATCCGTCACCAAAAACAACACGCGGTCCGGATAACGGTGGACCAAGCCTGGGACCGGTGAATGTTCGTCTTCACCGAGCGAATCGAGCGTCTCTTCATCGCTGAGAATCGCTTCGCCGCCCCGGGGAATCACCTGTTGGCGGATCGGACACTGCGGATCGTTGCGATCGATGAGGTTGAAAAAGTACGGCGTGATCGCCAGCGCAAGTTTGTGGCTGGCGAAGAGGCAACCGGCCTTCTCGTCAGGTGTCAGCGTCATGTGCTCTTCGAGCTGAGCGACGCTCGTGAGGCGGTTCTTGAGCTGCCAAACCCAGTCGTTCCAGTCGCTCGCGGGGACATGTTGCCAGAGGCCTTGGCCTTCATACCAGGCGGAGCGGTCTTCGGTGTAGGGCATCGATGGTGGAGAAAAGAGACGATTAGGCGCCTAACCATCGCTGTCAAATGGCCAAAGCGATTCCGCGAAATTCATCAACGACTCGCGCGGTCGAAATTTTCTGCGGCAAGTGACACGTCGGCACACAAAACCCTTGGCACGGGGCACACGACGTCTTTTCGTTCGGCTTTAATGTCCACGTTCAAACCCGGAGTCCTAGCCCTTGAAGATGGCAGCGTGTTTCGCGGCCGTGCGTTTGGCGCCGCCGCCACCATCGCCGGCGAATGCGTTTTCAACACCTCGATGACCGGTTATCAGGAGATCATCACCGACCCGTCGTACTTCGGCCAGATCGTCACCATGACCGCCGTCCAAGTCGGCAACTATGGTCTCACGCCCGCCGACGAAGAATCCTCCGGCCCGAAATGCGCCGGCTTCGTCGTCCGCGAACTTTCACCGGTCGTCTCCAACTGGCGCAGCGAAATCTCCCTCGACGCCTACCTCGCGAAAAACGGCATTCCCGGCCTCGCCGAGATCGACACCCGCGCCCTCACCAAAAAACTCCGCGTCGACGGAGCGATGAAGAGCTGCCTCAGCACGTTGCCCCTCTCCGACGAAGAAGCTGTGAAGCTCGCCCGCGCGTGGCGCGACATGGCCGGCTCCGACTACGTCAAAGACGTCACCTGCAAAGCCCCCTACCTCTGGTCCGCCAGCGACGCCTCAAACTACAACGCCGCTTACCTCCCCGTCGGCACCACGTTTAAGACCCCGCCGCCACCGGCGAAGCGCTTCAAGGTCGCCGCCTTCGATTTCGGCGCGAAACACACCATTTTTCGCAAACTCGTGCGCCACGGTTTCGACGTCCACGTGTTCCCCGCCACGACCCGCGCCGAAGAAATCCGCGAGCATAAAGTCGACGCGGTGTTCCTCTCCAACGGCCCCGGCGATCCCGCCGCCCTGAGCTACGTTCACCAGACCGTGACGAAACTGATTCCCGATTACCCCATTTTCGGCATCTGCCTCGGCCACCAAATGCTCACGCACGCCCTCGGCGGCACGACGTTTAAACTCAAATTCGGTCACCGCGGCGGCAACCAACCGGTGAAAAACCTCGAGACCGGTAAAGTCTCCATCACCGCCCAAAACCACGGTTTCGCCACCGACCCCGCCAGCCTCGAGAAAAACGGCGCCAAGGTCACCGAGATCAACCTCAACGACCACACCGTCGAAGGCCTGCGCCACATCAAGCTCCCGGTCTTCAGCGTCCAATACCACCCCGAAGCAGCCCCCGGCCCGAACGACGCCGACCCGCTCTTCGTCGACTTCTACAATATGGTAGCCGCCCGCAAAGCCGGGAAAATCTAATTGTTCGGGCCGGCCCTAGCCGGCCCGTTCGATTAAAAAAAACGCGCACGCTAAATCGCGTCCGCTCGGCGTTCAGCCGAGCCAACGCTCGAATTTCTCCGCGTCTTCCGGCGTATCAACGCCGATCGTCGGATCTTCGGTCAGCCCACACGCGATCGTGTAGCCGTTTTCGAGCACGCGGAGTTGCTCCAGTTTCTCGATTTGCTCCAAACGACCGACCGGTAAGCTCGCGAATTTCTGCAACAGCGCCGCCTTGTACGCGTAAAGCCCGAGGTGCCGGAAACACGGATTCGCCCGCACCCACGCATCGTCTACCCGCCCGCCCAAATCTCGCGCATACGGGATCGGTGAACGCGAAAAATACAACGCCTGCTGAGCGCTCGACGCCAAGACGACTTTCACCTGATTCGGATTCGCAAAGTCCGCCGCCGTCGTGAACGGCGTCGCCAACGTCGCCATATCCGCCGGCCCCGCAATCAGCTCCGCCAACGCCCGGATCTGCCGCGCCGAGACCAACGGCTCATCCGCCTGCACGTTGATCACGTGATCGGCGCCGATGACGGTATTCGCCTCCGCCAAGCGATCCGTGCCGCTCGCATGGTCCGCGCGGGTCAAAATCGCCCGAAACCCCCGCGACTCCACGCAATCACGCAAAAGCTCGTGATCCACAGCGAAATACAAAGGAATCTCCGGCGCCTCACGCGCGATCTGTTCCGCCACCCAAAGCAGCAGCGGCTTGCCCTTAATCACGTGCAAGAGCTTGCGCGGGAAGCGGGTAGATTCGAGGCGGCAGGGAACGACAAGCGCTAGTTTCGACATCGCCCCGCCACCGTAGCGTCCGGCTTTGAGGTTGCAAGCCGAGGCCAGCATCTCGATGTTGGTCCCTCAGTCCCGCCACTCCAGCATGAACAAAAGCGACGCCACACCCACTGCCACCCAACCCCTCACCAAGGAGTTAATCGTGCAGAACAAGATGGGCATCCACGCCCGTCCGGCCGCGATGATCGTCCGCATCACCAACAAGTTCAAAGCCGACGTCTTCGTCGAAAAGGACGAGGAACAGGTCAACGGCAAGAGCATCATGGGCCTCATGATGCTCGCCGCGTGCAACGGCTCCAAGGTCAAGTTCCTCGCCACCGGCGACGACGCCGCCCAGATGCTCGCCGAACTCGACGCGCTCTTCGCCAAAAAATTCGACGAAGCCTAAGCGCCTCCGCTCGCTGCGATTCGCGCTCGCTTCCCGGCCCTTGCCTTTCGGCGGCCCCCAACGGCCGCCTTTTTTATGTCCGCGCGCGGCGCAGCGGAACGGATTCCGCGAGCGCCCGCCGTCAAAGCCCGAAAAAACGCCGCGCCGTCGCCGTCGTCTTCGTCTCGATTTCCTCGATGCTCACGCCAAAAACGCCGGCCGCAAACTCCGCCGTATGGCGCAGCAACGCCGGCTCGTTAGGCTTGCCGCGATGCGGCATCGGCGTCAGGTACGGCGCATCCGTCTCAAGCATCAAGCGCCCCAAACCCTGCGCCCGCGCCGCCGCCCGCACATTGTCCGCCGACTTGTAAGTTAAGACCCCCGTAAACGACCCAAAGCCACCGCGCCGATGCAACTCCGTCATCTCCGCGACTCCTTCCGTGAAGCAGTGAAACACCACGCGTTCCCACGCGACGCCACTCGCGTCGATCAACTCCACGCACTCTTGGAACGCCCCGCGCGAATGCACCACCAGCGGACAACTCCGCGCCCGCGCGATCTCCAGCTGCGCGATAAAGGCCGCCCGCTGCCACGCAAAAACCTCCGCAGCTTTCGCCGGATCGTCCTTCGGCAGATGAAAACGGTCCAACCCGCACTCACCCAGCCCAACGGGGCGCGACGACGCCGCACCCTCCGTCCAAAACGCGTCGATCTGCGCCACCGCATCGGCCCAATTCACGTCCACCGAACACGGATGCAGCCCCACTGTGTAATGCACGCGGCCGGCGTGATCCGCCGCCAATTTCCGATAAAGCGCCCAATCCTCCGGCGACGTCCCGATCGCGATCATCTCCGCAACCCCAGCCGCCGCCGCCCGTTCCAGCACCGCCGCAACTTCGCCGCGTTCGGCAAACGATTCCAGATGCGTGTGCGTGTCGATCAACGTCATGTTATAAAAAAGAAAAACTCCCGTCGTCCCCGCAACTCATGCCCGACCTCGCCACCGCCCGCCGCGCAGCCAGAACCAGGCTTACGCGAGCTCAGACTTTCGCCGCGTTATCGCAGACGTAGTGGACCATGTTGCGCCGGTGATTGTACGAGCGCAGCGCCGCGTCCTTGGCGGTATCGCGTGACTTCACAAGGTGCCGCGTGGCCGCCATGGCCGCTGCCTCTTCGGCAGCCGCGAGCGCCGAGACGCAGATCATGGCCTCCGCGCGCGCATCAAGCCGACTCACGGGAAATAACGTGTGCGTGGCGAGCCAGCGAACGGTGGATTGCAGCGGATTCATAACGATTGATTCGGGACTATGACAGTTACTTCCATCCGCGCAAGCCGCTGCAAATTCCTCCGCTCCGTCCGCAACGGCCACCAATCGTACAAATAAATCTCCAAAGGCCGCCACATCGCGACCCAACCCATAATCAGCAACCCCTCGCGCACGACCCGCTCCACCGCGCCCATCGAAATAAATTGCACGAGCTCCGATCCCGCCAAACACGCCGCCATAAACAACACGCCCACCAACAAACTCAACCGCCCGCGCCACAACAGCTGCGAAAACTCCCGCTGTTTGTGCTCCGCGCGATGTTGAAAATAACTACGCACCGCCTCGCGCACATCGACTGTCGAGGCCGGCGCCGTCGCCAAGTGGATCACCAGCTTTAGCTCGTAATGCATCGGTATTTCCGCCGCCCAGCTGACAATAAATTCCTCCGCATTGGCATCCAAGTCGCGCTCCAAAAACGGCGAAGGATCCAGCGAATTAAACAGCTGCGCGATCTCACGCATGCGCAATTCGATCACCTTGGGCTCGGTTGTGATCATGGTTTAAGCAACGCCGCGCTCCAACGCGCCGCGTCAAAACCCACCAGCCCCACCGTATCCGGCGCACGCCACAGGAACGGGCGTTTCACGAGATTCCCGTTGCCCGCGAGCAACGCCAGCGCCGCCGCCTCGTTCATCGTCGGCAACTTCGCCCCGAGTCCCTGCGCGCGATAATCTAGGCCCGAGGTATTAAAAAGTTTCCGCAACTCCCCGCCCTGCGCCGCCAACATCGCCTTCAACTCCACCGCCCTCGGCGGCGTTTCGCGGATCGGTTTTTCCACAAACGCCAAGCCTTGGGCCCGCAACCATTTTACCGCTCGGCGGCAACTGTCGCAGTTCGCGTAGGTATAAACAGTGATGGTGCTCATGATGCGATGCGCGTTGAAACGCGAACAGCTCGCGTACTTGAACCGTGCACCGTCCGACGCCGCCACGCAACCCTAGCCTCCGCTGCGACGATTGACGCCACGCGGTGCCGGATTTCAAGTTACCCGCCCATGGCCCCGATTCTCGCAGTCTCCCGCCTCCGCGTCACCCGCGGCGACAACGTCATTCTCCATGGCCTCGATTGGTGCGTCCGACGCGGCGAACACTGGGTGATTCTCGGCGGCAATGGCTGCGGCAAGACCACGCTCCTCAAAGCGCTCCTCGGCTACCTCTCGCCCAGTTCCGGCGACATCGCGCTCCTCGGCCAGCGCTATGGCGAAGCCGATTGGCGCGAGCTCCGCCTCCAGATCGGCATCGTCACCAGCGCCCTTCAAGCCAGCGTGCCCGCCGCCGAACCCGCCCTCGAAACGGTCATCAGCGGCCGCTACGCCCAACTCGATCTCTGGCTCACGCCCACGCGCGCCGACATCGTCGCGGCGAAAAAAATTCTCCGCTCGCTCGGCGCCTCCCGTCTCGTCAACCGCGAGTGGCAATTCCTCTCCCAAGGTGAACGTCAACGCGTGCTCATCGCGCGCGCCCTAATGGCCCGCCCGCGCCTTTTGATTCTCGACGAGCCGTGCGCCGGCCTCGATCCCGTCGCTCGCGAAGATTTTCTACGTTTTCTCGATCGGCTCGCGCGCCAAAAAAACACCCCCGCCCTCGTCCTCGTCACGCACCACGTCGAGGAAATCCTTCCGTGTTTCACCCACGCGCTACTGATGCGCGCCGGCCGGGTCGTCGCCGCCGGCGCCCGCGCCCGCACGCTCACCGCGCCGCAACTCTCCGCCACGTTCGCCGCGCCGCTCCGTCTAACCCGACGCTCGGGCCGCTACGTCTTGCGCGTCGGCCAGCGCGGCTAATCTTTTAGCTGCCCGCGCCTACGCGCACGACATCACCTGCGGCGAGCGGCAAAGAAACGTTGGGCTGCGCCCCATGCTGCACGAGTTTACCGGCGCGGATGACTTGGATCGCCCGCGACGCGAATTGAACCTTCGCCGCCTGCGCGCCACTCAGTAAATCCATCCCTTGCGCCCACGGTACGCGCACCACCGCACCGTTCGCCGCATCGACAAACGTCACCATCCCCGCTCGCGCCAATTTAGCCGCCACCGCGATTCCGCCATCAGCGACCGAACCCGTCGCCCGCACGGCCCCGACGACGACTTTTCCCGACGTCTTGACCACCGCACTCGCCGTGTCGCCCGCCACTCCCACCGCCGCACCCGCGAGATTCAGCGGCGCTGTGACTAATTTTGTGGCGAGACAACCGCTGCTACACCCCAGCGCAAATCCCGCAAGCGCTGGCCCGAATATCCGAGCGAGGGGAGCAGCAAAAATCTTCATCCTTTTTTCACCGCGAAAATCTCCTCTAAAAACACCCGCAGGTGCGCCCAGGAGCGACGATCCGCCGCCGCATTATAGCCGATGCCGCCGACGAGCCCGGTCGCCTTCGCTACTTCATCCGCCTTCGGATTCGTAAAGGCGTGGATCGCGCCGGCGTAGCTTACAAATTGATAATCAAATTTACCGTCATTCATGGATTTCAAGAACGCCACGAGTTCCTCCGGTTTGATAAACGGATCGACGGCCCCGTGACACACGAGAAATTTGGCCTGGTTCGCCGCCGCTGCTTCGGGCGAAGCCGGAATCAACGAACCATGAAAGCTCACGATGCCCACCAGCGGCGCGCCACTGAAAGCCAGCGCCTGACTCACCGCGCCGCCGAAGCAATATCCGATCGCAGCCACCCGCGCTTTATCCACTAGCGGAGAAACGAGCAACTGATCGAGTCCCGCCCGCGCGCGCTGCGCCATCAGCGGTTTTCCGTAAAATTGTCCGGCCAGTTCACCGGCTTTTTGGGGATCAACGGTGACGACACCCGCGCCATACATATCCGTCGCGAACGCCACATAACCGAGCTCGGCTAGCTGAACCGCGCGACCTTTCGCGTAGTCGTTCAAACCCCACCACTCCGGCACCACGAGCACGCCGGGCGCAGGATTTTGGGCGGAGACCTTGGCGTCGTCGTAGGCCAAATAACCTTCGAGTTTTACACCGGCGTGCTCGTAGGCGATGCCGCGAGTGATGACCTTGGCGGAGGAAACCGTAGCTGTGACCAGCAAAGTTGTGAGGAGAAGGAGGAGGTTCATAAAGTAGATGGAGCGTCGGTTGAAAAAAGTCTAACAATGGGTTCGGCACAAAATAAACGCCGTTCAGCCTCGGGCGAATAAGGGCCGAACCGCTCGGCCTTTGCCATCGGCGGTCACGTAAAACGGCCGCTTCTCCACGTCGTAACCGTGATTCGCCGGGATCCCGACGGCGCGATACATCGACGCGTGTAAATCACTGATCGTGACGGGATCTTTGATCGTCTTGCACGGACGCTCGTCGGCGGTCACGCCGTGGACATAGCCGCGCTTCATCCCGCCGCCAAACATCAACACGCTGCCCGCCGCCGTGAAATGCCGGTGCATGCCGTAGAATTTCGCGTCGTTGAGCACCGCGGGCACGGGCACTTGGTCTTTCACGGTTTTCTCCGGTTTGCCCTCAAGCATCATGTCGCGGCTAAACTCGCTAGCGATCACGATCAACGTGCGATCGAGCATCCCGCGTTCCTCGAGATCGAGCACGAGTTGTGCGATGGGCGTGTCGATCATCTGCTTCATGCCGACGAGCCGCGCGTGTCCGTTCTCGTGCGTGTCCCAATTCAGAAAGGGAATATACTCCGTCGTCACTTCGATGAAACGCGCCCCCGCTTCGCAAAGGCGCCGCGCAAGCAAACAGCCCAGACCAAATCGCCCGATCATACTCTCCTCGTATTTGGCGCCGAAGCGATCGCGCGGCGCGTCGAAGCGCATGCCGGGCTCAAAGGTTGGAAAATATTTTCGCGTGCGCTCCAGCGGCTCAAGCGTGAGATCAAACGCCTTCGCCGCCGGCGAACTGAGCAGGCGGTGCGCGTTGTCCATCGAACGCAGGAGCGAATCTTTTTGATAGCCGCTGCCTTCACGTCCGATCGGGCTAGCGGCGAGCAATTCGCGGTAAAATTTTTCCCGATTAGCAAAACGGCCCGGGCTCATTCCCGCCGGCGGCCGCACCGCATCCGCCGCTTGCTCAGGAAAAGCGACGTTGAAAGGACCGTATTCGCTCCCGAGAAATCCCGCCGTCGTGAACGCCTTCAACTCTTCGCCTTCACCGAGGTCGAAACGCTGGCCGATGTTAATAAACGCCGGCATCGCCGGATCCAGCGGCCCGAGCGTGCGGGCCATCCACGCGCCGATGTGCGGCGCCGAGACCGTCTGCGGCGGCACGTAGCCCGTGTGCCAATTAAACTGGTGCCGCGAGTGCAGAATAAATCCGAGGTCCGCCGCCTGCATGCCGCGGATCAAAGTCCCGCGATCCATCACTTGCGCGAGATGTTCCAGCCCTGCCGAGAAACGCACGCCATCGACGTTCGTCGGAATCGAGGGAAACGTGCTCAACACTTCATTCGGGTCGAGTCCGGGCGCGTAAGGCGTGTAGCGCTTCGGATCAAAGGTCTCCGTGTGCGCCATCCCGCCGCCCATCCAGAGCACGATCACGCGATCGGCCGTCGGCGCGATTTTTTCCAATTCCCCCGCGGCGAAGAGCGGACGCGGCGCACCGGCCGCGAGGGCCGCGAGCGTAGCGGTTGACGCCGTTTTTAGAAAATCACGGCGCGACCATAAATCGGGCCGAGCCTGACGAGCGGTGTGTTGGGCGATGAGACGGGAGAGATTCATGTCTGGGTGCGCGGGTGAAATCGGGACTCAGTAGATCAGTTGAAATTCAGGTAACATCGCCAGCGCCCAGAGCAGATCTTGGACGCCTTCGGCTTGAACCGGTGAACCCAAGAGCTGCGTCGCGGACGCGAGTTCTGCCGAAGTTGGTCCGCGGCTGAGAGCTTGGCGATACAGTGTCGTCGCGAGCAGCGCGGAGTCTTTCGGGGCGGACGCCAGGATTTTTTCGGCAGCCGTTTTTAGAGACGCAGCGAGCGTCGCGCCATTGGTCAATTCGAGCGCTTGCAAGGTCGTCGCGGTGCCTTGGCGCACGGTCACGACTTGCTCGCGGTTGGGCCGACCCAGCGCCGACATCAAAGGATCCGCCGCCAACAACGACGCGCGCAACACGGGTAATTTTTCCGGCATCGCCGCCGCGAGCTCCATGAAACTGGTCCCGTGTTTCCAGGGCGCGAGTTCCACGCCGCCGAGTTCAAAGACCGGCCCCACATCCGTCCTCCACGTTGCATCGGAGACAAAATCCATGACCTGCCCTTCGGCCCGCACGCGGGCGTAGAGGATGAGCCCCGCCGAGGTGTTGGCCTCGGGTGGAAATTCCAGCTGCGGCGCCTTGGGATCAAAGGGCAAGGCTTTGCCGTTGGGCCCGATGACTGCGGGTGGAATCGGCGTCACACCTTCGGGCGTGAGATTGACCGCCATGATACTGAGGGTGTTCACGCCGACTTTAAATTTTCCCCGCATGTCGATCAGGTCCGGACCGGCGCTCGTGCGTTTCGAGGAGGCGCCGTAGGCTTGGCCGTTGATCGTGATCGTGTAACTGTTGTCCGCCGCGATCGCGATAAACGCATCCGTCGGCAGCGTCGCGAGCGTCACTTCGCGTTTGAACACCACCGCCGCGGGCTTCGTCTTGGTGGCAGCGTGGGCGTTCGTCCAAATCCATTTGGGCTGGAGCGGTAACACTGGCGCCGCCGCCGTGTCCTGCAACGCGACTGCACGGTTCAAACGCGCATCGGCTTTGGCCGCGTGCTCGGAACCACTTAGTGTGAGCAGCGCATCGGAAAATTGCTCGGCGCTCAGGCGACGCACGCCGGGACCGCGAAACACGTAATGCTCCTCCGTCTCGCCGACGTTGACCACGGGCAGCTGATACGCACGCGACGTCAGGATGCGCGTGATGGTGTGCTTGAGATCGTAGCCGTGCGCGACGAGATCCTCCGCGAGCCAATCGATGAGCTCGGGCGACCAAGCCGGTTTATCCATCTCATCGACGGGCTCGACGAGGCCGTAGCCCATGAAACGTTGCCAAAGGCGGTTCACGATCGTGCGCGGCAGGCGACCGTTTGAGCGACCGGTGATGATCTCCGCGAGTTGGCGTTTGCGCGTAACTGAGTCGGCTTTGCCGTCGATCAATCCGAGTTCGCCGTAGAGAAATTTCACCTGTGCGATGTGGCCCGTAGGTTTGTCGCACTCGGCGATTTCGAGCGGTCCATCCGCGTACACGCTCGCGAGACCGTAAGCGTCTTTGAGTGTGTATTCGTTGATAAAACTATCGTGGCAGGAAGCGCACTTGAGATTCACGCCGAGAAACACCTGCGCGACGCCCTGCGCGGCCTGCATCGGCGGCACCATGCTGGCGTTGACCGCGCCGCGCCAAAGAATGCCGTTGGTAAAGCCCTCGGCTTCGGCGCCGGGATTAATGAGCTGCGCGACGAATTGATCGTACGGCAGATTCCGCGCGAGCGCGCTATAAAGCCACGAGGTGATCGGCTTGCGCCCGCCGTCGATGTAGCCGGTGCCTTTGTAGTCATTGCGCAGAAGATCATTCCAAAACGTCAGCCAATGCTCCGCGTAAGCCTGGCGATTTTCGAGGAGCCGCGCCACGAGACGTTCGCGTTTGTCCGCCGCCCCATCGGCGACAAAGGCCTCCAACTCCGACGGTGGCGGCAAGAGACCGATCGTATCGAGCCACACGCGCCGCGCATAGACGCGATCATCGACCCGCTGCGGCCACGTCACGCCCTGTTGCGCCATGCTCGTCCCGACAAAACCATCCACGGGATTCGCCGCCGCTGGTACCGCCAAAGTCGTCAACTCCCGCGGCCGTAGATTCGCCGGCTCGTGCTTGGCGAAATTAATTTCCTGCGGCCACACCATGCCTTGATCGATCCAAGCGCGAAAAATCGCCACTTGTTGCGACGTGAGTTTTTTACCTTTTTTCGGCATCACCGTCTCCGCATCCAGACTCGTGATGAGTTTCATCACCGGGCTTTCCGCGCTGCGGCCGACCACCGCCGCAATGCCATTTTCGCCGCCGTCGAGAAAATCGGCCCGCGTTTCTAGGCTAAAACCACCTTTTTCTTTGCCCCGCGCGTGGCATTGCACGCAGCTCGCCTCAAAAATCGGCTGGATGTCGCGAGTGAATTCCACCGGCTCAGCGGCGGCTAAAGGCGTGGACACACTTAGGGTGCAGAAAAAAATGGCGGTAGCAGCGCCTAGCGGAGCGGAAAAGGGGTGAAACATCTGGCGGATAAAGATCGTAACTGAATAAACTAAACCGGCAGAAAATCGCAACGTCGGGATGCTAACGCTGGATAAATTTATCCAACGCGCCGAAGTTTTTGAGCGGTCCGCTTTTCTTGTCCGGCATTTTTACCGTCGCCAACGGCGCAACCGGCGCAGGCGCAGGGGTTTTTACCGCCACCGGTTTTGGCGGTGCCTCGGACTTTGTTTCCACGCTGCCGACTTTTCCAAAACTGGCCAGCCAGCGATCCAGTTTCACCGCCGACACCGGTTCCGCTGTCCCCAATTCCTGCGCAAAAAGACTCACCCGAAATTCCTCCACCCACCACCGAAACGCTCCGCCCTCCTCACGGTCTCGCAGCTTCACCGCCGCGGCCACATAAGGCGCCAACTGACGCGCCCGCTCGGTGTCTTTAACCGGATTTTGTCGCCAACGATCCGCGCGTTGCTTCATCGCTTTGAGATATCGCGGAAAATGCGCGAGCTGGGCATAAGGCGTCGTCCGCACAAAATCCGCCGGCAACAACGCCGCCAAATCCGCCGCCAGTCCGGCGTAAGGTGTCGCGTGCACTTCGAGCGCCAGCCGCAACGTCAACATCTCCCGCAACTGTTCGACATACCGCGGCACAAGCCCACGCAGATCCGCTTTCGCACGATCCACCGCCGCGCCAAACGCCGTCGTCGTGAGCGCGTCCACGCGTTTCGCATCGCACACCCACGTCCGAATCGAACCCAGCGCGTGCACTTGCAAATCCACCAGCGGCACCAACGTCGCGAGCAACGCGCCGAGTTCGCGCAACGCCTTCAAATCGCGCTCCAGCCAGCCCAATTCATAGCGCACCTGAGATTCCAATAACGCCGACAGTCCGCGCGCCGTTGCCGCCTGCGCTTCTTCCGGCGTGCGCGCGAGCCGCAACGCCACCCCGCCATTTTCCACCACGAGCGCCGGAATCGCCTCGACGGGTACGCCCGCCTGCTCGCTCACGCGCACACGCGGCGGAATGTCACCAAAGGTCCACGTCGTCTGCGGCGATTTTTCCCACTGAGCGCGGGCGCGGCGCCATACTTCGGGCTCGGCCTTCGCCACCGCCACCGTCGCTTCGCGGCCGCGCTGCTGGAGCGCGGCATGAATCTCCGCAAGCTCGCGGCTCGCGCAGAGCTCGACGCCATTATCATTCACGACGCGCACGCGCACGCGGAAATGATCAGGCAACGGTTTGTCGTCCCAGATTTTCGCCTGCACCCCGAGCCGGAAGCGTTCGCGCAACTCTGCCGCCAAGGCCTCGGTCAACGTCTCGCGGCGGTCCGTGAGCCGGTCGCGCGCTGCGACCCAGCCCACAAATTTTTTCGCGTTCTCATTCAACGGCACAAAAGCGCGGCGCAATTCCTTCGGTAGCGCCCGCAGGTAGTGTTCCACTTTTGCCTCGAGATGCCCCGGCACGGCCCAGTCGAGCGCGGCCACCGTGAGCGTAGCCGCATCACGCACGTTGACGTCGAGCGTCACACCGTCATCCGCCTGTCCGGGTTTATACGAGTACGCGAGCGGCAAGGCTGAATTCGCCAGGGGCAGCGCCTCAGGAAACGCCACCGCGTCGTGCTGCAGCGTCTCAGGATCGCGCAAATTCTCGGGCTCGAGCATGAGGAAATCCGGTTCCGCGCCACGCCGTTCGCGGACGAGGTCGACCAATTCTGCGACCGAGGAAATATGCTGTGGATTTTCCTCCGTCACGAGGCGCGCCGCGTAGAAACGGTAAATCGCCTCGTCGAGATTGAGGTAACCGGTGTCGCGTGTGCGCGTGAGTGCGTTTTCGATTTTCGCCCGCACGGCGCGGTTGTGCAGCAGACAATCGAGCGGGAAAACGACGGTATCATTCACGAGCGCTTCGCGGATAAAAATTTCCGTCGCGTGCACGGGATTGATTTTCCCGTAGCCCACGGCGCGGCTTTCGAGTTCGAGGCCGTAGAGGCGTGTGCGTTGCTTCACCATGACGCGTCCCGCCTCTTCGTTCCAAAACGGTTCGCTGTGCGCCACGCGCACCACGTGCGCGCCGAGGTCGAGCGCCCACAGCGGATCGAGGCGGGCGCAGGTGCGCGCGTAGAGCCGCGTCGTCTCCATCATCTCCGCGGCCATGATCCAGCGTGGAGTCTTCGGGCCTTTCTTGGGCGCCGCGGCGGGATCGGGTTTACCGCGCTTCGGTTCTTCGCGCCGAAATAAAACCGAGCCGGGAAACAGGCCCACGCGCCGGTCGTTGGTGGCTTTATAACCGCCGTTATCTTCGTCGAGTTGCGCGATGTTGCCGAGCAAGCCGGAGAGAATACTGCGGTGAATCGCCCGATATCCGGGCGTACCAAACGCCAGCGGCTGATCTGGATTACGCTCCGCGTGTTCGCGGGTGCCGTCGTAAATCGACGACATCCGAAACGCCTCACGCTCACGCAAGGTATCGAGCAATTGCGCGTGAACGTCGCGCCACTCGCGCAAGCGCGTGTAACTCAAAAAATGATCACGGCAAAACCGCCGCAGCTTCGCCTGCGTCAGCCGCTCAAACTCATCATGAAACGCCTCCCAGATGTTAAGGAGCGTAATAAAATCGGAATCCGGATGCGCAAAACGTCGGTGTGCGGCATCGGCAGCTTGCTGTTTATCCATCGGCCGGTCACGCGGGTCTTGGATGCTGAGGCCGGCGGCGATGACGAGGACTTCGCGCAGCGCTTTTTCCGTGCGCGCCTGTAAGATCATGCGCCCGACGGTCGGGTCGACTGGCAACCGCGCGAGTTCGCGCCCGACGGGCGTCAGCGGTCGCACGAGGTCGCCGGTTTCTTCCGTGGCCAGCGCGCCGATTTCTTCGAGCAGCACGTAGCCCGAGCGAATCGCCTTCGGCGCCGGCGGGTTGATAAAGGGAAAGCGCTCGATGTCGCCGAGCCCAAAGGCCTTTAGTCGCAAAATGACGTCCGCCAAGTTCGCGCGCCGAATTTCCGGCTCGGTGAAGCGCGGGCGTTCGAGAAAATCTTTTTCCGAATAGAGCCGAATACACACGCCCTCGGCGACACGGCCGCTGCGGCCTTTGCGTTGATCGGCGCTGGACTGGGAAATCGGCTCGATGGGCAAACGCCGCGTGCGCGCGGCGGCCGTGTAGCGGCTCACGCGCGCCAGCCCGGTATCGACCACAAAACGGATGCCGGGGATCGTGAGTGATGTTTCCGCGATGTTGGTCGCGAGCACGACTTTGCGGCGCTGCGTTGGAGCGAAGACGCGCTGTTGTTCGACGTTGGATAGCCGGCCGAAGAGCGGAACGATCTCGCAGTCGCGCAAGCGCCGGCCTTCGAGCAGATCGCCGACTTCGCGGATGTCGCGCTCGCTCGGCAAAAACACCAACACGTCACCGCGCTCGCTTTCGTGCGCGATGCGTTCCACGGCTTCGACGGCGCCGTCGATGTAGTGCAGCGCCTCAGCCTTGGCGGAGGCGACGGCGGCAGCGTCGGATTTTTCTTCGTTCTCGTCGTTTTCGTCGTAATCGGAGCCGAGTCCGTCGAGTGGCGCGTAGATGACTTCGACTGGATACGTGCGACCTTCGACCTTGATGATGGGCGCGCCGTCGAAGGCCGCGCTAAATGCTTCGGTGTCGATCGTCGCGGAGGTGATGATGATTTTAAGCTCGGGTCGCTTGAAACGCAGCGTGCGCAGATGGCCGAGGAGAAAATCGATGTTGAGCGAGCGCTCGTGGGCTTCGTCGATGATGACCGTGTCGTAGTCGCGCAGCAACGGATCACCCTGAACCTCGGCGAGCAACATACCATCGGTGAGAAATTTGATCACGGTCGCCGGTGTGGTCTGGTCGTTGAAACGGATTTTGCAGCCGACCTCGCGGCCCCATTCGACGTTTAACTCCTCCGCGACGCGGCGCGAAATCGACAGCGCGGCAACGCGGCGTGGTTGCGTGCAGGCGATCCGTCCGCGCTGGCCGCGGCCGGCGGCGAGACACATTTTCGGAATCTGCGTCGTCTTACCGGAACCCGTTTCGCCGGCGAGAATCACGACCTGATTTTCGGCGATGGCCGCCGTGATTTCGTCCGCGCGCGCGCTGATCGGAAGCTCGGGCGGGAACTCGATGCGAAAGGGAAATGGACGTTGTGATTCAGAGGCGGCCAAGGAAAGAGGCTTGAGATTCAGGCTCGGCGCGGGAATGACAACTCTCCATGCGTGCGCCGCCCTTGCTTCCCGAAGAGACTTTATTCCGCGTGATCCGGTTCGCCCGCTTCAATGGCATCAGCGAACTCGCGATCGCGGGCGTTTTCAGTCTGATCTGCGCGGCGAGCAAAGACGTCCCGGGCGCGGCAATCGGCGTGCTGGTGGCTGGAGCAGGCGCGTTGGAGTTACACGGCGTGGGCTTATTGCGCCACGGCGACAAACGCGGCATCTCGTGGCTCATCGGCAGTCAGTTGTATCTTCTCGTCATCGTGCTGGCCTACGTGACCTATCGCTCGCAGCACCTCGACCTCGAATCCGTGCGCATGGTCATGTCTACAGAACAACGCGAGACGATCGCCGCCGCCGGCGTAGACGAAAACGAATTTCTGCGGATCATCGCGAATATCTCCAACGCGATTTTTGGCGTGATCACATTGCTTTATCAGGGCGGGATGGCGCTGTATTATCATCGGCGCCGCGTGCCCATTGAAGCGGCGCTTGAGCTGGATCACGTCGACGAGGCCGACGCCACGTAGACGGACTTGCGAAACCGGCCGCACGTATCACGTTTTCAGCCATGTCCAAGGCACGCTACATCGAAGCGAAACAAAAATGGGCCGAGAAACAAAAAGCCCGCGGGGTCACGGCGCGCGCGGTGCCTTCGCCCGAGCGCCTGCCGCCCGGCCAGAAACTCACCGATGGTTTTCCGGTGCTCGATCTCGGGGTACAACCCGCGATCACGACCGCCGATTGGTCCCTCACGCTCGACGGCCTGGTCGAAAAACCGGTCACGCTGAACTGGGAGAATTTCCACGCCCTCCCGCACGTTGAGGACGTGAGCGACTTCCACTGCGTCACGACATGGAGCAAATACGACTGCCGCTGGGGCGGCGTCGCGTTCACGACGTTGTACGAACTCGCGCAGCCAAAACCTGAGGCGCAATTCGTGTATTTCACGAGTTACGACGGCTACTCGACGAATCTACCTCTCGCGGCATGTTTGGACGACGATGTGCTCGTCGCGACGTTGTTTGACGGCGCTCCACTGGCGCGCGAACACGGTGGCTTGGCCCGCGTGATTGTGCCGAAACTTTACGCGTGGAAAGGCGCGAAGTTCGTCAAAAGCATCACTTTTCTCGCCGATGACAAACTCGGCTTCTGGGAAGTGCGCGGCTACTCCAACGGCGCCGATCCTTGGACCGAAGACCGCTACGCCTGAACCGCGCGACGGCCGCGCGTTGATAGACGTGCGGCCGCGCCGTGGGCGCAGCAAATCAGGCTTTGAAATCAGCCGCGCCGAAACCTTCGGCCGCCTTCTTGTCGTCGAATTCACCTTCCCAACGGGCGACCACGACGCTGGCGAGACAGTTGCCGAGGACGTTCACCGATGTGCGCGCCATATCGAGGAGCGCGTCCACGCCGAGAATCATCGCCGCACCTTCGAGCGGCAGACCGAAAGATTGGAGCGCCGCGATCAACACCACCATCGAGGCCCGCGGCACTGCGGCCACGCCCTTGGAAGTGATCATCAAGGTTAACATCATCGTGATTTGCTGGCCGATGCCAAAATGGATACCCGTCGTCGATTCCGCGACCTGCGCGATGAACACCGAGGCCACGGCCAAGTGCAGCGTGGAACCGTCGAGGTTAAACGTATAACCGGCCGGCAACACGAAGCCGACGATGCCGCGCGGCACGCCGAGTTTTTCCATGTTGTCGAAGGCCTTGGGCAACGCCGCTTCGCTGTTTGCCGTCGTAAATGCGATCGTGAACGGCTCCCGCACGGCGCGGAAAAATGCCTTCAACGGAACCTTCGCGATTGCAACCACCACGCCGAAAATCACGACCACAAACAACACGAGCGCGAAGTAGAGCGTGAGCACCAGTTTCCCGAGATTAAACAGCACATCGACGCCTTGGTGGCTCACCGTGACCGCGATCGCCGCACCCACGCCAAACGGCGCGAATTTCATGATGATACCGGCGAACTTAAACATGACCTGCGTGACGCTGTCGCACCAGATCAACACCGGTTTACCCGCTTCGCCGGCGGCAATCACCGCCATCGCGAAAAACACCGCAAACACCACGACCTGCAACACGTCGTTGCGCGCCATGGCGTCGATCAAGCTCGTCGGGAACGAGTGCAAAATCGTCTCGATCAACGTGAGCGGTTTATTCTGCGCCGCCGAGCCGAGTGCCGCCGCGCTACCAGCGAGTTTCAAGCCCACGCCGGGCTTGGCGAAGTTTACAACCAACAACCCGACGGCGAGCGCCGCCGTGGTCACAATTTCAAAATAGAGCAGCGCCTTCGCGCCGATGCGGCCGACTTTTTTCATATCGCCGGTGCCGGCGATGCCTTGCACGACGCTGGCGAAGACGAGCGGCGCGATCATGACTTTGATCAGGTGCAGAAAAATATCGCGCACCAACACCAGCCAAGAATCCCAAACCGCCCGTGAGGCCGGGGTCAACCCCGAGAGGACCACGCCGATCAAAACACCGAGCACGAGGCCAAGCATGATCTGCTTGGTGAGGCTGAGATAATACCAAGGCTTGGGCGCCTCGGCGGCGCTAGACGAATGCGGGGTAACCATGATTTGTAGTGATTCAGCGAGCGACGCGCGCGCCAAGCTTTAAGAGCAGCCCTTAAGCCAAGTTTCCCGCGCTCGACCCACCCTCACGGCTTAATATCGCTCTGAAATTTCAGTATAATTTTTTGAAATCGTGAGGCTCAGCCCTTGCAGTCGTTGCGATAGGGAATTTGCTTTTTAGTCACACCTCGCGCCTCGCTGACCCCAAACGCTCCGTCTTCTTTTTATTTCTGAAATTTCAATCACGCGCGCTGGCGCGGTTTAACTCAAAAATCCCCGGCCATTTCCTCTGCGTCATCGACCATGCTCCGCCTTCGTTTCGTTACCCTTTTTAGTCTGATCACCGCCAGCTCGCTGCTGTTGCTCGCGCAAGTGGGCTGGGGTCGTTCGCAGTCTTCTGCGGCCCAAGCGGTCGCCGCGGCCACCCCTAGAGCCGCCGCCGCGAAAGTCTCTTTCAACGAACACATTCAACCGATCCTCTCCGAATACTGCTACCACTGCCACGGTCCGGATAAAAATACCCGCAAAGCCGAACTCCGCCTCGACGTCGCCACGGACGCCTTCGCCCAGCGCAAAAACGGCCCCGCCATCGTCAAAGGCCAGCCCGAGAAAAGCGCGGTTGTGACACGCCTGTTTTCGAAAGACCCCGAAGTCGTCATGCCGCCCCCCGAGGCGCACAAGACGCTCAAGCCCGAAGAAATCGCCCTGCTCCGCCAATGGATCAGCGAAGGCGCCGTCTACGAAGACCACTGGGCCTTCATCGCGCCGCGACGCCCAGCCGTGCCGACGCTCGCACAGCAACAGCTTAAAATTCAGAACCCCGTTGACGCCTTTATTTTTGCTCGGCTCGAAAAAGAAAACCTCGCGCCCTCGCCCGCAGCCGACCGCGCCACGTTGATCCGCCGCGTCACCTTCGATCTCACTGGCCTCCCGCCCACTCCGGCCGAAGTAGCCACTTTCCTCGCCGACACCGCGCCCGATGCTTACGAACGCGCCGTGGACCGTCTCCTCGCCAGCCCGCGCTACGGCGAACACCGGGCGCGTTACTGGCTCGACTACGCCCGCTACGGCGACACCCACGGTCTGCATTTCGACAACTACCGGGCGATCTGGCCGTACCGCGATTACGTCATCCGCGCGTTCAACGCCAACAAACCCTTCGACCGCTTCGTCCGCGAACAACTCGCCGGCGACCTCCTTCCCGCCAAGAATATCGACGAACTCGCCGCCACCGGCTTCGTGCGCTGCAGCGTCACCACCAACGAAGGCGGCACCGTCACCGAAGAAGTAGCGATGAACCTCACACGCGACCGCGTGGAAGCCTTCGGAGCGACGTTTCTCGGTCTGACCACCGGTTGCGCCGCCTGCCACGATCACAAATTCGATCCTATCTCTCAAAAAGATCACTACCAGCTCGCCGCGTTTCTGAACAACACCGCCGACAAACCCTGGGATTTTAACATCGAGGCGCCGCTACCGGTCCTCCGCGTCCCCACCGAAGCCGCCCTGCCTGCCGTCAACGCCGCCCTCGCCGAACGCGCCGCCCTCGAAACGCGCCTCAATGAGCTCAGGCAAAATTCCCCCGCCAAGATCAAGACGTGGCTCGCCAACGGCGCTCGCCCACAACCGGTTTCTCCCGCCGGTCTCGAACTGCGCCTCCGCTTCGACGAAGCCAAAGGCGATATCGTAACCAATGCCGCGCCGCTCGCCGGCACCGCCCTTCCCGCCACGTTCAAGGCCGACACCAATCCCCTCGTCTGGGGCGAATCTTCGTGGTTCTGGCCTAGCGCTCGCTTCGATATTTTCACCCGACTACCCCTCGGCCGCACCGGTGATGTCGACGCCCAAGAGGCTTTTTCCGCCGGCGGCTGGTTCATGCCCCGCGCCAAACCCGGCGGCGGCGGCACCGGCGACGGCTCGCTGCTCTCGCGTTATCACTCGCCGGAAAAAGGCCCGGGCCGCGGCTGGGAAATCTTCTTCGATAAAAATCGCCTCGTCATCAACCTCGCCGACGGCCCCGCCGGTCGCGCCCTCACCGTCGTCTCCCGCGACGTCCTCCCCAACGGCGATTGGCAACACGTGTTCTTCACCTACGACGGTTCCCGCCGCGCCGCCGGTCTCCAGGTTTATCTCAACGGCAAAGCGATCCGCCGCACCGTCCGCAGCGACAACCTCGACCCGCGTCGCCCGTTACTCACCCCCGCCGCCCCGCTGCGTTACACCGACAGCGAACCGCTCCGCAAAGGCAGCGCGCCCGACATCCGCCTCTTCCGCCGCGCCGCGCTCGAATCCCAACTCTCCAGCCTCACCACGATTCGCACCGCCGCGACCACGTATCTAGGACGCCGCGACGATTCCGATCCACTCCGCGAAGGCCGTTTCCAAGACATCCGCTTCTACCGCCGCGCCCTCGCCGCCGATGAAGTCGCCCGCCTGCCCTTCGAAGACGTCGCCGCCGAAATCATCGCGCGTCAGCCCGATCCCAGCCGCTGGACCACGGACGAGGCCTTCGTCGTCGCCGAGAAATTCTTCCTTGGCCAGATAGACGCCGAAGCGAAAAAAATCACCGCCGAGCTCGCCGTCCTCGACAACCGCATCGAAATCCTCACGCGCGGCGGCGCTCCCACGCTCGTCGCCCGCGAACGCGCCCAACCCGCCTACGCCGATCTCCTCAAACGCGGCGATTATTACGCCCGCGTCGAACGCGTCGCGCCGGGCACCCCGCACTTTCTTCCGCCGCTGCCGGCCGGCGTGCGCCCCGATCGCCGCGCCCTCGCCGAGTGGCTCCTCACCCCTGAGCAACCGCTGCTCACCCGCGTCACCGTCAACCGCATGTGGCAGGAAGTTTTTGGCCGCGGCCTCGTCGAGACCGCCGGCGATTTCGGCATCATGGGCGCTCGGCCGTCGCACGCGGCGCTGCTCGATTGGCTCGCCGTCGAGTTCCGCGAGAGCGGCTGGGATGTGAAAAAGCTTTACCGCACCCTCGTCACGTCGGCGACTTACCGCCAATCCGGCACGGTGACGCCCGCCCTCCTCGCCGCCGACCCCGGCAACAAGTTCCTCGCCCGCGGCCCGCGCTTCCGCATGGACGGCGAGATGCTACGCGACGCCGCCCTCGCCACCTCGGGCCTCCTCGTCGAAAAAATCGGCGGCGCCCCCGTCAAACCTTACCAACCACCCGGCCTCTGGGAAGAAGTCGCGATGCCCGAATCCAACACCAAGAAATACATCCCCGGCACCGGCGCAGATCTCCACCGCCGCAGCGTGTACACGTTTTGGAAACGCGCCTCCCCTCCGCCGAGCCTAGAGACATTCGACGCCACCTCGCGTGAATTTGTGTGCGTCCGCCGCGCCCGCACCAACACGCCGCTGCAGGCGTTCGTCACGATGAACGACCCGCAATTCGTCGAAGCCGCCCGCAAGCTCGCCGAGCGCGCCGTCGCCAGCTCGCCCGACGCCACCGCCCGCCTCGACACCCTCGCGCAGCTCACGCTCGGCCGCGCGCTCAAACCCGCCGAACGCACCGCCCTCGAACGCACGCGCGCCACCTTCGCCACTTACTACGAAAAAAATCCCACCGAAGCCCGCGCCCTCCTCACCGTCGGCGAAACGCCCGTCGGAAAAAACCTCGATCCGGTCGAACTAGCGCAATGGACACTCGTCTCCAGTCAGTTCTTTAACCTCGACGAATTTCTCACCAAGTAACCGCCCGCGCCATGTCCGCTCCCCACGATTCCCACGACCTCTGCTCCGACCACGGCGGCGAAAACCCCACGATCTGGCACCTCCCCGTGCCTCAATCGCTCAAGGACGAATGGCTGCGCCTCGAGACGCGCCGCCACTTTCTCGGCCGCTCCGGCAAAGCCCTCGCTTGGGCCGGTCTCGCGAGCATTTTAGGCCGCGGCGCTTCATCCGCTCGCGCCGCGAGTCATCCCGCCGACGGCGCCGCCCTCGCCGCGCAAGTCCCGCACTTTGCGCCCAAAGCCAAGCGCGCCATTTATCTCTTCATGGCCGGCGCACCGTCGCAGCTCGAGACCTGGGATTACAAGCCCGGCCTCCAATCGCTCTTCAACACCGACCTTCCTGAATCTGTTCGCGGCGGCCAAGTTCTCACCGGCATGACCGCCAGCCAAGCGCGGCTGCCCGTGGCCCCGAGTTTTTACAAATTCGCCCAACACGGTCGCGCCGGCCACTGGGTCTCTGAGCTCTATCCTTGGACCGCAAAAATCGCCGACCACCTCACGGTCAT